>JAVBTI010000164.1:0-8617 GCA_031556255.1 Deferribacterales bacterium
TTCCTGCAGTGATTTCAGCCGCTCCACATCGTCAAACATGCTCATCAGAACACCCCTTCCGATATATTACTGTCAGCATGCGCCCCGCGTCTTTGCCGTCCCTCCGGTAGGAGTGGAACCGCCTGTCCTGCGAGGTGCACACGCCGGAATGTTCAACTGTGCCCACACCGTGGTATTGCAGTTGGTCTTTTATAAGTTGCGCCAGGTCGAAGTAGTATTTATCATCTTTTACTGACAGATACGGCTCCGGATCGATATATTTTTTTATGTCCGTTATGAAGTCGTTTTGTACCCGGAAAGCATCCTTCGATATGCCTGCGCCTATGTAGGCGTATTCCGGCTGTTCTCCCTGCGCGTTGAACAGCTTTATGGCACCCGCGATTATCCCTTTCACCGTGCCGCGCCAGCCACAGTGGAGTGCGGCCACATGATTTTTTCCCGCAAGCATGACCGGGTAACAGTCGGCGGTGAGCACGCCCAGCGCCAAATTGCAGTCCGCTGTGAAAAGCCCGTCGCCGGATGCCCCGTCCAGTGCGGAGAAATTGGCCCTGTTTACTTTTACAATATCAGCGGAGTGACACTGATGAAGAGTAACCAGATCTTCTATTTCAAACTGTTTCTTAAGCTGATCGTAACTTTCTTTTACCTTGCCGCCGTCCGCGCCGTATTTATTAAATGTGGCGCCGTCCCCGGCGGTGGTCATAAAGACGGTAACCCCGGCCGGGACTCCGAAGCAGCTATGAGCGGTTATATTCATGACTGTCAGGGCAGGGGGGCTTCGCTTGCCATCAG
Source organism: Deferribacterales bacterium (assembly GCA_031556255.1). Lineage (GTDB taxonomy): Bacteria > Chrysiogenota > Deferribacteres > Deferribacterales > JAISNW01 > JAIRQX01. The sequence goes on from JAVBTI010000164.1 coordinate 793, forward strand.
ACAATTCTTGTACCGGAGCTGATATTTTGCTTCCGGTAGCTCAAGAACGTCGGGTGCGTCTATAGGTATGGCCTGTATGCCGGGGGGCGCCTTATATACGCCGGTGATTACCCTGTATGTGCCCGTGCTCTGTTTGGCCACTCCCATTATTCTGATGGGCATTTGCATGCCCATTGTATGAAAAACTTTGCGCCCTTTGCTGTCCATGTCAAACAGCATGCCGCCGTATGGAAATGTCCTTTCGGTGTAGCCCAGCATCCCTTTGGAATGTTCCGCAGGGGTTTGCATTATTATTACATCTATGCTGCATCTGCCCACAGTTATGGTGTCTTCCCCGGAAGCGAAAGCGTTCGCAGCTATGAGCAAACACAAAACTGTCAAAATAGCGACGGGGATTTTTTTCACGGCCGCCTCCTGTTATATATTTTATTATACTATAACAACAATTCCCATGCAAGTACGCATTAAGTATGATTATACCCGGCGGACCGGATAAGATCGTGATCCGTTAAAGGTTCTCTTCACCGTGGAGGAGGGCGTAAAGCCTGCTGAAAAAATCCAGCGTCTCCGGCCTTATATAGTCAGCATAGGTCCACGGCATCTGCACATATAATCCTTTCCTCCGCATGAGTTGGAGGTCCCCGTATATTCCTCTGCCGATATATATCCTGTGGGTGAAGTTTTTTGTGCTGGCCACCACTATCTTTTCGACCGCCAGATAGCCGGGATCTATGTTGATTGTCCGCTTGCCGTTTTCAGCCAGGCTGTTTTCCGCTTCAAGCGCCTTCAGTTTATAATCCGGCAGCAGGCCGGGGTCATGTTCTCCTTCAAAAGCCGTGAAATATTTCCGCAGGCCGGCTCCCATTTCGGGAGTGTAAAAGTCTGTGTGTGTGAAGCCGAACTCCTCCGAGCACAGTACCGGTTCTCCCCACAGGCGCGATATAATATCGCCGGGTTTTGTTATTTTAAGCGGGTTATACATTACCGCCGCGAAATATGCTACGTCATGGGGCTTGCGTAAAGTCATAACTGCATATACCTCTTCAGCGAAGAACTAATTGTATCGGCGGTCATAAACGCCACTTCAGACATCCCTCTGAACCAAGTCATCTGGCGTTTTGCGTAGTTTCTTGTTTTCTGCGCCGTAAGCTCAATAGCGGAATCCAGCGTCCTGTCTCCTATCAGTGCGGCGGCAAGCTCCCTGTAGCCGATGGCGCGAAAAGAAGGGATGGTGGTGGAATAGCCTTTATCCAGAAGCATCCGGATTTCGTCCAGCCATCCTTTTTCGAGCATTTTTCGGACACGGCTGTTTATATCCTGATAGAGGTCGCCCCGTTCGCGGTAAAGCACCATGACGTCATAGCTGAACATCGGTTTTTTATTGAATTTGCGGTGCGCGTGGGTGATCGGCACGCCGGTGGTTTTCCACACCTCGAGCGCGCGTATTATCCTCACAAGGTCGTTTGGATGTATACGCGCGGCCGCGGCATGGTCGGCTTTATTAAGCTCTTCATGCAGTACAGCACTTCCTTCCCGTTCCGCCCGCTGTCTCAGTTCATTCCGCAGTTGTTCGTCGGAGGGCGGGGTTTCAAAAATGCCGTCGCGGAGCGTTTGTATGTACAATCCGGTCCCGCCGGTCACTAAGGGCAGTTTCCCCCGGGAAAGTATGTCCCGTATGGCGCTTTCCGCGTGTGTGACAAAATCACCTGCGGTATATGAACCGTCCGTTGGAACGATATCTATAAGATGGTGGGGTATTTTCGCTCTTAATTCAAGATCCGGCTTGGCTGTCCCTATATCCAGCAGCCTGTACACCTGAAAAGCGTCGGCGCTGATTACTTCAAACGGCAATCCTCCGCCGGCCAGAGCGGCGATAAGGTCGGACTTGCCGGATGCCGTGGCGCCGGTTATCACGGGGATACGGATGTTGGCATACATGGCTTACCTGTTAAATTTTTTAGCTAAATCGGCCGCCGGCAGATGGTATATAATGGGCCGCCCATGCGGGCATGTGTGCGGGTTCTGCGTTTCGAAGAGGGCGTTTACCAGATGCTGCATGGTATACCTGTCCAGCTTGTCGCCCGCTTTCACCGCGTTCCTGCATGACATAACCACTACCGCGTAATCCTGCGACGATGATTTGCGCAGGTTCATGGCATCATGTATTATCTCTGAAAACTCTTTTCCGATATCTTTTTTCAGCACGTCGACGGGGGCGCGGGTGACTTTCACCTCTTTGCCGCCGAACAGCTCGAAGCTGTAGCCGAAAGAGGCCAGTTCGTCCGCCATGGACGGCAGGAACAGGAGTTCTTCATCGTCGAACTTCACCACCACCGGTTCAAACAGAGTCATGGACGGCAGCGCCTGTAATTTCTCCATGCGGTATTTTTCGTACAATATCCGTTCATGTGCCACATGCTGGTCTATAATCATCAGGTCACCCCGGGGTGTGCCGCACAGTATGTATGTGTCGGCAAGCTGCCCTATAACAATGAACTGCTCCGTCTCAGGCTGTATGCCGTCGGCAGGTTCGGGTTGCGCCGCCCCGTTTTCAGGCGGCTGTTGATATGTTTCAGCATATGCGTCCGGCCTGGCCTGTTCTTTAACTGGGGCACTTTTAAACTCCCTGCTCAGGTCGAAAGCGGGGCGGGCGTGCATGAATGGATCCTTCCGCTCCTGTGCGGACATTACTACTTCCGAGATCTTTTTCTTGCCGGCTTCCACTTGCCCTTCGTTGAGTATTTCTTCCTGCTCCGCGTAGACAGCAGCGGTAAACTTGGCAAGAGCCGCCTCCGTGGCGTCCCGCACATATGCGAAAAGCTGGGAAGGGGCTTCAAAGCGGACTTCGGCCTTGGCGGGATGGATATTCACATCCAGCGCGGAAGGGTCAATCCGTATGTCCACCACGGCGGCCGGATAAACGTTAGGCGGCATAACCCTGTGGTATGCCTGCACGACCGCTTGCGTGAGGGCGGGATCTTTTATTACCCGTCCGTTCACCCCTATGAAAATACTGTCCCTGCGTTTTCGCTGGACGGAAGGATGGGTGGTACATACGCTGACTTTTATGGATGTGCCGTGCACTTTTTCGCCAAGTTGGACTTTATCTTCGCTGAACACTTTTTTAGCAAGTTCCAGCATTGTGTCCGCCGGGTAGGCGCGGTAAACCTCTGTTCCGTCGAAAACGGCGATGATCTCCACCCCGGCGTTCACCATTGAGAAATGCTTTATAAACCGCAGTATTTCAGCTTCACTGCTGCGCGGGCTTTTGAGAAATTTTTTGCGCACGGGTAGGTTGTCAAAAAGCTTGGAAACGGTAATCTGTGTCCCTTTGGATATGGGAGAGGGGCGGGTGTCCGCGGCCGTGCCGTAATTGACGGCGACCTCGCCGGGGCGGTCCCCCTCGCGTATACTTTTGATTGTAAAGTGGCTTACGGAACTGATTGCTGCGAGCGCTTCGCCGCGGAAACCGAAAGTGCTCACGCTGTAAACGTCTTCCACCGAGGATATTTTGCTGGTGGCAAACCGTTCTATGGCAAGGGGGAGGTCTTCAAACTTAATCCCTCTGCCGTTATCGGTGACGCGGATATAATCCGAGCCGCCGCCCTCAAGCTCGACGGTGATCTTTGTCGCCCCGGCGTCCAGAGCGTTCTCAGTGAGCTCCTTTACCACGTTCACCGGCCTGTCAACCACTTCGCCGGCGGCTATTTTTGAGGCTGTGAGAGAATCGAGCTTTTTTATTTCTGCCATGTCGGACTCAACTTTTGCTATCGGAGAATACGCCTATAGCTCTGTACTTATTATACCGGTTTTCGACAAGCTGTTCACCTGAAAGCTTTTGCAATGCGGCCAGGTTTTCTTTCAGTACAGCGCGGACGTTCTCAGCCACGGCTTTGTGGTCTCTGTGCGCCCCGCCGGCCGGTTCCGGGACGATCCCGTCTATCACGCCAAGCTCGAGCAGGTCTTTAGCGGTGATTTTGAGTGCGTCTGCGGCTTTGCCGGCGTAAGAAGCATCTTTCCAGAGAATGGAGGCGCAGCCTTCGGGGCTTATGACCGCGTAGATGGAATGCTCCAGCATGAACACCCTGTTTCCCATGGCGATCCCCAGCGCGCCGCCGGAGCCGCCTTCCCCTATGATGAAGGTGACCATTGGTACTTTCAGCAGCGTCATCTCATAGAGGGATCTGGCGATAGCCTCAGCCTGCCCGCGTTCTTCCGCCCCAAGGCCGGGGAAGGCGCCGGATGTGTCAACAAATGTGACAATGGGCCGGTTGAACGCCGCAGCCATTTTAAAGAGGCGTATGGCTTTGCGATAGCCCTCCGGGTGAGCCATACCGAAGTTGCGGGCGATGTTTTCCTTGGTGTTGCGGCCTTTCTGGTGCCCCACCACCATGACGGGTTCGCCGTTAAATTTAGCAGTGCCGCCCACAATGGCCTGATCGTCGCCGAAGCATCTGTCGCCGTGCAGTTCAAAGAAATCGGTGAATATGTTCTGAATATAATCCAGAGTATATGGGCGGTTGGGATGCCGCGCCACCTGAACCTTTTGCGTGGGGGTGAGTTTGCCGTATATTTCTGCTTTGACCTTCTCCAGCCGTTTCTGCAGACTTTTGATGGCGTTGAGCGAGCTCTGGTCGGTGAGCACGTCCATCCGTTTAAGATCTTCTATCTTAGCTTCTATTTCCAGTATAGGAGCCTCAAAATCCAGAGGCGTAATATTGGCCATTCATTGACTCCAAAAAAATATGTCAATATGACGAAAAAACTATTGACTCTTAACATAGTACAATATTTTTGTATAAAGGTAAAGAAAACAGATGAGTATGACAAGTGGTTGATAGATGGCTCTACTCCCCCCTAGGGGGAGAGCCGGGGAGAGTGGTGCGGCTTTGCCGTGTTTCATTTCCGTCATCCCGGGCTTGACCCGGTATCCATCTCCATACGTCATTCCGGCATCTGTTTGTGGCCGGAATCCAGAGGGTGCCGAAGGCACAACCTACTTAATACTGAACCCCGGCTAGAGGCCGGGGTGACCAATGAACATCTCGGTATCTGAGAGATGGAGCAGTCCTCACTCCGCCAGCATTTCTTCCAGTGTGGCCTTGTCTTCCCTGCTGAAACCGCGGGCGAGGTGGGCGAAGTATTTATAGAGCAGTTCGCCTTCAATCCCGTAGTTTATGACAGTATTGTAAAAATCGTATATCCATTTGTCAAAGTGGTTTACATGGAAATCGTACTGGGCTTTGAGCCATTTTTTGTACTCTTCCGTTTTATCCGCTTCTATAAATTCGGCGCAGTCGTAAGCCAGTTTTGACATGAACAGCAGTTCGTAGCCGACGAAATCTTCGTTCTCGGGGATTTTGGTTGTTTTGCCGAAACCGTATCTTTTGTACAGCGCGATCACTTTATCATAAGAGTCGCCCCTTTCCCTGTGTTCCGGGGAGGTGTAAATAGATTCATCGGTTGGGATGGATTTGGTCAGGCAGAGCATGGTGGTATAGTGTCTTGACCTTTCGACGTCAAATGCGGAGAGAGCTTTGCCGGAAAGCGAATTTCTCCGTTCAATGAAAGCGATGATCCCGTCAGCGCCGGTTTTAATTTCCCGGCTGTCGGAGCTTTCCGCAAGCATTTTCAGTTTCGGCGACATATCCGCAAGCATCTGATATAATTCGTCATCGGGCACATTGCTGAACAGCCTCGACAGAAAGGCGTAGAATTCGCCCCTTGCGGAATGAATATTTTTAAGCATTCCTGCTTCGTTATCTAGTGGCATTATTACCTCGAATAAATGAAAGAAGAGGGCGGTTGCCCGCCCTCTTTATGGTTAGCTGAATTTGCCTGTGTACTCTGTTGACCTGTGGACTTTCATCCCGCTATGGCCGCCTGTGGCGGGCATTTTTTTAACATAAAAGTTCGGCCCGGTGTCGGTCTGGTTGTTAACATAAGCATAGGGAAAATCTGTCGGATTCAGACGTACGGCATCTGAATATGTGGTTGTTATATATTCAATCGTACCAAAATCCAACGCACGCCCCACACACGACGCAACGCACGCGGGTTTTAGGTTGTTTTTTAATCTGTCCTCCGAACATGCTGTGCATTTCTGCATAGGGTGTTGAATATGCCATGTGGTCAGTGGCATCGGTTCCTGCTTGTCATCGGCAATCATCGGTTTTGCAAAAGGGCACGCCTTAATACATGATTGAATGCCTATGCAGACAGTACGGTCGACAGTAACAATACCGTTATCGGCATCCTTGGTTATTGCACCCTGTGGACAGGCAGACTTGCAGGCAGGTTCATCGCAATGGTTACAAGACATCGCCAGGGGGAAAAACCTTTTTCCGTCAGAGGTATTTGTCTCATATGTGAATTGCTTGCGCCATGCCACAGGACCGGGATTTACCTGGTTCCAGTCCTTGCATGCCACTGTGCAGGCATTACATGCTCCGCACTTTGTCTGGTCAAAATAAAATGCTAACTTTTTGAAGTCGCTGTAGCTTGTTAAGTTTTTATCCATCATCATTCCCCAATTAATAGCTTGTTTCTTTTTCAACTACGCAATAGGCACAGTGGACTGCGTTTCCGTAATCCAACTTGGACGGCCTGTTTGACATAATGGTGTTTGCGCATGCGCCGTCATCCACGCCGTCGACCGGGTTCGGATCGTACCACGCGCCGTGGTGTATCTGGCCGTGGCCGCGAACGATACGCGCTGTTACCCTTGCGCTGCAGCGGATAGCGCCTACCGGACTTGACACGCGTATGAGATTGCCGTCTTTAATGCCGAACTGGGCGGCGTCCTCATCGTTCAACCAGAATTCATGCCATGAAGCGGTCTTCATATTCCGCTTCTGGATGGCTTTACTGCGCATCGGAATCATGCCGACATTTTTACCGGTATCAACATCAGTCGCTTCAGGGATAACGCCGTACTCGTTCCAGTCGTTGCCGGACGCCCAGCCGCCGCCTTTTGTCCTGCAGTTGAGCTCACGGGTGAGTGGGTTCTCAGCCGTTGAGGAGTGGGAACGGTATCTGTCGTGGGTGGATCCGACAGTCACTGTCAGGCGGTCAGTGATAAGGGATACGTCATTTGTGGCAGGCTTGGCCCCAATGAGCTTCCAGCCAGCGTTATAGTTGCGGCGCGCAGGATTGGGGTTAAACACACCATAAGCTTCGTTGAAGGAGTCCCTGAAGTCGTAATACATCGGAATCGGGTAAATGAAAGGGTCATTTTCATAATCGACCTTCCGTCCGCCTCTCTGATCTTCCGGCAGCCAGCCGTGATAGATATCATGCCCTCTTTCCCATGCCAGCGTGGCATACTCTGCGTAACATGTCATACGGCCCACGGTAGAAGTGATGGTACCAGCCTGCGCACCGGTAATCCCTGTGGCGGGTATCTCCGCCTGCGCCTGAGTGGTGAATCCCTGCAGAGCGTTGGAAACTGCAGGAGAGAACTGCCTGTCTGTCTGGAATGTGATAAAGGGGTCGTTCTGAAGATTTGCAGTTCCCCAGGTTCCGGAGAGATAGTCGTCAATATTGCTTCTGAGACCGCTTTTTGTGACCGCGCCCGGATCGGCCGGTAAAGGATCCTGTGTTACAGGGCGGATCTGCTTTCCGATAGCCTGCTCAACTGTGAGACCGTATAAAGCTTTGTCCGGTGTAGCTTCATTGATTTTATCCTGCACCAGTCTTCTATATTTATCTGAGTTGGATATATAAGCCTTGGAGGTTGATGCCTCGTCGATAACACGCAGAGCGGCGTCGGCAGGGCTTGTGAGTATTAAATCGCTGCCGCCGTCTATTCTTTTAAATGTTGAAC
>JAVBTI010000094.1:0-20129 GCA_031556255.1 Deferribacterales bacterium
GAACACGGGATAGTCATCCGCGAGGGAGTAGTAGCCCGTGTGGTCGCCGAACGGCCCTTCCCGGCGAAGTTCGTCGGTGCTGACGTAGCCTTCCAGCACTATTTCGCTGTCGGCGGGCACTTCCAGGTCCACCGTTTCGCACTTCACCATCTCAACAGATTTCTGGCGTATGAATCCGGCGAAAAGCATCTCGTCGATATTGTCCGGCACCGGCGCAGTAGCGGCGAAAGTCACGGCCGGGTCGCCCCCGAGGGAAACGGCCACCTCTATCTTGCCGCTATGTGCGCGTTTGGCGCTGCGGTAGTGATCCGCCCCCTGGTGGTGCGTGTGCCAGTGCATACCGGTGGTTTTTCCGTCGTAAACCTGCATGCGGTACATACCGCAGTTGCGTACCCCGGTATCCGGATTTTTTGTAAACACACAGGGGAAGGTGATAAATCTCCCACCGTCCTCCGGCCAGCACTTCAGTATGGGGAATTTCGTGATGTCGATGTCGTCCCCATTCAGTACCACCTCTTGGCAGGCTCCTTTATTTACAGTTTTAGGCAGTATTTTGCTCAATTCCAGCAGGGTGGGCAGCGATTTCAGCTTGTCTATAAAGCTTACGGGAGTTTCCCGCTTGACGAGGCTGACAATCCGCTCGCCGATCTCCCGGGTATCCTCCACGCCGAGAGCCATCGCCATGCGTTTTGTGGAGCCGTAGGCATTCATCAGCACAGGGAATTCGCTCCCTTTGGGATTTTCAAATAGCAACGCCGGGCCGTCCGCCTTGCACACACGGTCGGCGATCTCTGTTATTTCCAGAACCGGGTCGACTTCCGCCTTGATGCGGACAAGTTCCCCGGCGGATTCCAGCGCGTTGATGAATTCGCGTAAATCTTTATAAGCCATCTGAAATTCCCCCCCTTTTTTAATACAGATGCATATTACCAAGATAGTTATTTTTTTGATATATTAAAGTTGCTCAGAAACTCGTCAACACTTTCCAGAGTATCCATGTCCAGATTTTCCTGTCTGCGGAGTATGGATATTTTTTTGTTTTTCCGCTCTTTGCTTACATCATCCGGCAATTTTATTATATCTATGCCGAAAGCGCAGAGAAGTTTATACATTGTATAAATTTTAGAAGTCTGCTTGAATTGAATCCATTAGAGCATTTCAATGTTAAAATGACCCAAGGCGCTTTTGCGCCGCCCGCGGAGCAGGCGAAGCAGGGTTACCCTGCGAAGCGCCACGCAGACACAGGCTCGTACCGCAGTGCGGGTTTCCCGCACGAGGATAAAGAAGCACATAGTGTATTCATATTTAAAAAAAATATGCCCTAGTTCCTTAATAAAGATGAGTTATTGACGACAAAAAGCCTTGCATGAGGAAGATACCCCCCGCCAAGCAGGGCCCGGATTAAACCCTCTTGAGGTTAATATGCCGGGGGGCGTTTTTCACATCCCTGAACATCGTTCAACACTGTTCAACAGACAGCGGCGATGTCACCATACTGATACTGACTCCTCATTTCTGGGTATATAGATACGCCTTGATCTGCTTCTCTTCGTCCTCCGTCATCTGACAACCGTTGCTCTTCATCCTTTCAATCAGCCCGTCCCACATTTTTTTGTCGCCCTTTTTGGCGTATACCCTGTCTGTTGTGTGGCACTGGGAGCACACTTTGTCCACAACCGCGTTCCCGGCGAAGGCGAAACCCGCGGTCAGCATCATCAGTATAACAGTAAAAACAAGAACTCTCATAATTCCTCCATACATTTATATATGCATTATTTGCCCGAAATGATCGGGAGCAAAATATTATACCACATTTTGTTGATTTTAATATAGCAAATTTTAAACTGATTAATATGCCACGGGCGGCGCGTCGGCCGCTTTTGTTGCGGTGTATGCTGAAGGTCCTGTAATGCCCCCTAATAAAAAAGGGAGCCGTAACCCCCCTTTTAGTTGTCTTAATTCAAAAAATAACTATGCCAGTTGCGCAGGGGTGCCTTTCACCGGAAAGGACGGCTTAAATGTGCGCAGGGCCAGTTTCGCGTCAATAAACATCAACGCGCCCCTGTTCTCAGCCACTTCGAATTTCTGCACCAGTTCGGTGGCCTCCGCCTCTTCTTCCACCTGCTCGTCGATGTACCAGTTCATGAAAGATATGGACGCATAGTCTTTTTCAGCCACGGCCACATCCATCATTTTGTAAAAAAGGGATGTGACCAGTTTTTCATGTTTGAGGGCATCCTTCGCCATTTCCACAGGAGTTTTCCATGTGGTTTTAGGGGCTTTGATCTCTTTCAGGGCGACTTTCTGCCCCTGGTCGATCAGATATTCAAAGATGTGCATGGCATGGGTGTGTTCTTCCTGATGCTGCACATAAAACCAGTTCGCCAGCCCTTTCAGGTTCATATCTTCCGCTTGAGCGGCCATGGAAAGATACAGAAACGCTGCGTAAAATTCCTGAGTGATCTGCTCATTAAGCATTGTTGCGACTTTTTTACTAATCATATTGTCCACCTCATTAATATCAGGTTATCCCATAAAGCGGGCACTGTCAACCGCAACACCGGTTGATTTTATCAAAACACTTGTTATAACGGCTCAAAACTGTTATCATCTCCGTTGTGTCTGAGGTAACCGAATGCTGAAAAAATATCTTATAGCGCCGGGGCCTACCCCTGTTCCGGAAGAGGTGTTGCTGGAAACAGCGAAGCCTGTCATGCACCACCGTACCGCCGGATTTTCCGCCATTTTCGCGGAGGTTAAAAAGGGACTAAAAAACCTTTTCGGGACTAAACAGGATGTGCTTATACTCCTGTCCAGCGGCACCGCCGCCATGGAAGCCGCGGTGGTGAATACATTGTCCGAAGGGGACAGGATTCTCGTTATAGACGCGGGCAAGTTCGGCGCCCGTTGGGCTGAAATAGCAAAAACTTACGGCCTCAATGCCGACGTAATCAAATATGAATGGGGGAAAGCCGCCAACCCCGCTGATGTGAACGCGCACCTGAGGGCGCACCCGGATACCAGGGCGGTTTTTGCGCAGGGGAGCGAAACCTCCTCCGCCGTCTGCCACCCTGTGAAAGAGCTCGCCGGGGTGGTACGCGGATACGAAAACACCCTTTTCATAGTGGACGGGATAACCTCCGTCGGAGTATATGAAACGAAGATGGACGAATGGGGAATAGATGTTCTCCTTGCCGGCTCACAGAAGGCGCTTATGATGCCGCCGGGGCTTTCATTCATCGCTCTTAGCAATAAAGCATGGAGGGCTGCGGAAAGTTCTGCGCTGCCCAAATATTATCTGAACCTCAAAACGGAGATGAAAAACCAACTTAAAGACACTACAGCATGGACCCCCGGTGTGAACCTGATCTACGGCCTGCGCAAATCTCTCTCGATGATACTGGAGGAAGGGCTTTCGGAGGTATATAAAAGGCATGCCGTCTGCGGCCTGGCCACCAGAAACGCGCTGAAAGCGCTGGATCTCAATCTGCTGGCGGAGGAGAATCCCTCCAACGCCGTCACCGCTTTTTACCTGCCGGAGGGGATCGAGGGTAAGATCTTCGAGCGCTATATGCGCGAGGAGATGGGGGTGGCCCTCGCCGGCGGGCAGGACCATCTCAGCGGAAAGATAATACGTGTGTCGCACCTGGGCTACCACGGATTTTTCGATACCATAACGGCCGTGAGCGCCATTGAGATGGCGCTTAAAATATTCGGGCACAGCGTGAGCCCGGGGAAAGGGGTTGCCGCCTGTGAAGAGGTCTTTGCGGCGAACTTCCCGCCCGTGAAAGGATAACATAAAAATGACTAAAACTGTTTTTACAGCTACAAATTTCGGGTTCGCTCCGGAGCGCACGGCACGCAGGAACGCTGTCGAATCGGCGATTACCGGGACTTTCGACCGGTATGGTTACAATGAAGTATCCCTGCCCATGTACGAATATTACGATGTGCTCAAAACGATCACCCGCAATTTCAGCGACGACAACATAATCTCGTTCACTGACCGGACGAGCGGCAAGTCCCTCGTGCTCCGCCCGGACTTCACCCCCCAGGTGTGCCGGATGGTGGCGGGGTACCACACTGACTTCCCATTGCCTATCCGTGTATATTACCGGGGGGCGGTATTCCGCAATGTTAACATAGATCAGGGCGCCAAAGCGGAGCAATACCATATAGGGTGCGAACTGTACGGCGCGCCGGAGTTGGATGGAGACCTGGAACTGCTGCTCTGCCTGAACGCCTGCATGGAGAAGGTGAAACTGAAAAACTTCCGGGTGGTGTTCGGAGATGGAGCCTATCTGTCACGGGTTTTCGAACTGCTGGGTGTTAACGCGGCCTGCTACGCCCCTATCCTGGCAGGCAAGCGAATACACGAACTGAAAGATTATCTTAAAGATCTGCAGCTGACGCCTGAACTAAAAGAGCTGATAATAAAGCTCCCCACACTGTTCGGCGCTTCGAATGAGCTGGCGGAGCTGGAGAGACTCTCAGCCTTCGACCAGGTGCTTGGAAAACGCTGCGGTTACATCAGGCAACTTTTCGCCCGTCTTGCGGAGCTGGGTATGAACGGGGACAGGCTGGTGTTCGACCCAGGTGAAATGCGAGGGCTGGATTACTATACAGGGGTGGGTTTTGAAGTACTGCACACCGGAACCGGTGCGCTCCTCGGCGGAGGCGGCAGGTATGACAGCCTGATGCGCAAATTCCAGCTTGAATATACAGCCTGCGGCATGGCGCTGTACCTCAGCGAAATAGAGTCGCTGGCAGAGGCGGAGACAGAAAGCCAGCAGGTGGACTGGATCGTAGTGGGAAGCGAAAACCTGTCGAAAGCCGAAGAACTCCGCGAAAAGGGACTCATTGTAGTTCACCTTTTCGACAAAAACGAACTGGAAAATTTCACAGCCTCAATAAAGGCTAAAAATATCTTTGGAGATCGATGAATGGCAAGTTCAGTAGTATTAGGCGCCCAGTGGGGAGATGAGGGTAAAGGAAAGATAGTGGATATGTATTCCGCGCAGGCGGACGTGGTTATGCGCTACCAGGGCGGCCATAACGCGGGGCACACCGTGTGGGTGGACAACACGAAATATGTGCTGCACCTGATCCCGTCCGGGATAATACATAAAGACACCATGAATCTGATAGGCAACGGCGTGGTCGTGGAGCTCGAAGCACTCGTAAGAGAGATGGCAGAGCTTTCCGGTATGGGGATTTCATTTGCCAGACGCTTTTTCGTGAGCGACCGTGCCCATGTGATCATGCCCTACCACGTGGCTTTTGACAAACGCCGGGAAGAGATGAAAGGAGACAAAAAGATAGGCACCACCGGCCGGGGAATAGGGCCCTGCTATGCGGACAAGGTGAACAGGGCGGGCATCCGCATGGGCGACCTTCTGAATCCTGTGTTGCTGCGTGAAAAGGTGGCGGAGCATCTGGGAGCGCTCAATGCCACGGCGGCCAATATATATGGCCTGCCGGTGTTCGACCTTGAAGATATGCTGAAACAGCTTGAAAAATACGCGGAAATACTGAAGCCGTACATTGCCGACACTGCCGTTCTGGTTAACCGAGCGATAGCGGAAAATCAAAAGATCATGCTGGAAGGGGCACAGGGAACCCTCTTGGATATAGATTTCGGCACCTATCCCTATGTCACCTCCAGCAACGGCACAGCCGGCGGTGCATGCTGCGGCACCGGGATATCACCACGTAAGATAGATAAAATAGTGGGCGTAACAAAAGCCTATTCCACACGAGTGGGAAGCGGCCCTTTCCCAACTGAACTACTCGAGGAAACCGGGGAGACCCTGCGCAAAAACGGCTGCGAATACGGCGCAACCACCGGCAGGCCTCGCCGCTGCGGCTGGATAGACCTCGTGGCGCTGAAATATGCAGTGATGATCAATGGCCTTTCCCATATCGCGCTGACCAAGCTGGATGTCCTGAGCGGAATGAAAACCATTAAAGCGTGCGTTTCATACAGGATCGACGGCAAAGAAATCACCGACTTCCCTTCCGATATCATGAAACTGGAAAAGGCCGAACCGATATATAAAACATTTGACGGCTGGACGGAAGAGATCAGCAGGGCGAAGCGCCTGGAAGATCTCCCGAAAGCCGCCCGCGACTATATAGATTTTATAAAAAATACGGTTATGGCGCCCTATTGCCTTGTTTCCGTGGGAACGGACAGAACGCAGACAATAGTTTTGGAACAGGTATTTTGACAAAACCCGATATTTTACTTTACAAATTAAGTATATTCACATATAGTTGCCATCTGATGGTGGCATACACCACCGGTGCCCGGAAAATACAAGCAGTAGTGTTTTCGGAAAGGAGTGCGGCAGATCATGAAGCCTGCGGCTACATCTGGAGGTAAAAATTCTGCGGCGTTACGGCAGGGCAGAATACTAAATTGTATTAGGCAAAAATTCTTTGTTATCAAGGGGCTGGAATGTTTACCCTTAGAAAATTACGTTAATGGCCACTATTTCATTGACAAATTTTTATAAATAGGGCATGAATAGAAAATTAACAGGAGGTTCATGTTATGAACAAGCAAGAACTGGTTGACAAAGTAGCAAAAAAAGCCGGCATTATGAAAAAAGATGCACAGGCGACTATCGACGCAACAATTGACGCCACCATGGAAACCGTGAAAAAAGGCGGCAAAGTCACACTTGTAGGCTTCGGCACATTCTCCTCAATCAAACGTAAGGCCCGTAAAGGCAGAAACCCGCAGACCGGTAAAGAGATCAATATTCCTGCTCGCAAGAGCCCAAAATTTGCCGCAGGCAAAACTTTCAAAGAAAAAATCAAGTAAGCTTCAGGTATCAAGGCAAAAGCCCGGTTTCAGCCGGGCTTTGTTTTTTTCGGCATAAATATTGGGTATGGTGAATTTTATTATAGTCGGGGCAGGTGGTTTCTTCGGGGCTGTTTCCAGATATGCCTTTGGGCTGGCCGCGATGCGTCTTTTCCCGGCGGGGTTCCCTTATGCCACTCTTATGGTGAACGTGTCCGGCAGTTTTTGCCTCGGCCTGATCGCTGCCCTGACCATGAATGAGATCGTTCCCGGTAAAATTGTGCTGCTGGCCGGCGTCGGCTTTCTGGGGGCGTTCACCACCTTTTCTACTTTTTCGGTGGATGTCATCTACCTGTACATGGCGGGGCGGTATGCGCTCTGCGCCATGAACGTGCTGCTGAATTCGTTGCTATCGATCGCCGCAGCCTTAGCCGGCTTTAAGCTTGCCGGATAGTGCACTTTAACATTGAATTTCATTCGTCTCTGCGTATGTAATTACACGAATGAGCCTCTCAAAGTTAAAAAGATCTAATCGATCTTTTTCCCCGCCAGGATGCCAGAAGCCCATGCCCAATGCAGATTATAGCCTCCCAGCTCCCCGGTCACGTCGATAACTTCCCCGGCAAAATATAGCCCTTTGACCTTTTTGGATTCCATCGTGGAAGAATTCAGCTCCGCCGTGGACACTCCACCCGCAGTAACCTCCGCTTTGCTGTAACCTTCAGTCTTTTCCGGGACAAAGCTTAACGCGGACACGCGTTCCGCCGCCGTCCTGACCTCTTCCCGCGTGGCATTCGCCAGTAGGTGGGTCATATCCCTCATGAGAATACAGGCCAGTTTCTTAGGCAGCAGGAACGACAGTGCAGAAGCAAATGTACGCCCGGCCTTGCGCTCCGCATTCAGCAGCTTTATGATATCCTCTCCCGGTGCAAAATTGACGGCAGCTTTCTGCCCGTTCCTCATCCACAGGGAGAGCCAAAATCCGGCCGGGCCGCTCAGCCCGGTGTGGGTGAAAAGCAGGTCGCCGGTGAACGATCTTTTGCCGGTTGAAATGAATACTTTCAGTGAAATCCCCGACAGTTCTTTGAAAGATGAGAGCGTTTCGGGGTAGAGAATCCCTGCCAGCGCCGGACGGGGGGGCACAATTTCCAGTCCGAACCCCTTTGCAATGTCAAACCCTGTAAATGTTCCGCCCAACTGCGGGAAAGATGGTCCTCCCACTGCCACAAGCAGATTGCGGGATTCGAACATGCCACTGTCCGTGAATACAGCGAAATTATTTCCTTCTTTGGCAGCTTTTATCACACGTATGCCGGTGTTGATCTCCGCCCCAGCTTTCACACACCCGTGCACAAGCATGTCTGCCACATAGGTGGCCCCGAAAGCGAAAAGCTTTCCGCTGTCCCGCTCTTCCCACTTCAGGCCGTGGCCGCGCATGAGGGTGAGAAAGTCGTTCACACCGTATTGCGCTAGAGCGGATTTACAGTAACGGGGATTTTCAGAGAGATAGTGTTCAGGGCTGATATTGAGGTTGGAAAAGTTGCAGTTTCCTCCGCCTGCCGCCCGCACTTTTCTGGCGGGGGTGGAGGAATGCTCCAGAATCAGGACGCTTTTGCCCCTTTCAGCGGCGGCAGAGCCCGCCATGAGTCCGGCGGCGCCGGCGCCGATGACGATAAGATCCAGCACTCTATCACTCCCCTTCCGGGCTATCCTGTTCTTCATCTTTAGCGGGGTATACCTTCAGAGTGTCTATACGCAGGTGATCCACGGCGGCCACCTCAAAGGTGTACCCGCCGAACGAAACGGCGTCCCCCGGCTCCGGCTTGCGCCCCAGGAGGCTGAAAACATAGCCGCCGATAGTTTCGTCGTCCTGGTCTCCCAAATCTATGCTGAGGAGTTTTTCCACATCCCCCTGCGGTGTTTGCCCGCTGATTTCGTAGACTGACTGCCCCATATCCTTTATATCAGGGGATTCCATTCCGTCATATTCGTCCTGGATGTCCCCCACTATCTCTTCCAGTATATCTTCGAGAGATATAAGCCCCGCTGTACCGCCGTATTCGTCTATCACCACCGCCAGATGGATGTGCCGCCTGCGCATGAGCTGCATGAGATTCGAGACATTAATGGTTTCAGGGACGAAAAGTACTTCACGCACGAGCTTCTCCAAAACGCACTCGGGGTTTTCGCGGGTTTCGTTCTCCAGCATGTCGCGCAGATGGACCATACCTATTATATTGTCTTTATCGTTGCGGCAAAGGGGGAAACGGGTGAATGTGGACGCCAGCAGGGCTTTCATGTTCTCTTCGTAGCTTTCATCCAGATAGAGGCAGACCATATCCATGCGGGGAACCATAACCTCGCGGGCGCTTTTATCTGAAAAGCTGAAAACATTTTCCAGCATCTGTCCTTCCGTATCATCCAGTATACCGCCGGCCTGACTGGCGTTAACGATCATACGCAGTTCCGCCTCGGTATGCGCCTCCTCGTGGTCTTTACCCGGTGTCATCCCGATGAGCCTCAGGCAAAAAGCCGCCACGTGGTCGAAAACGTAGACCATCGGATACGCCAGCTTGTGGAAAATTTTGAGCGGCCAGGCGATTATGAGTGTCATCTGTTCGGACTTTTGTATGGCGACGGATTTAGGCACCAGTTCGCCCAGAACTACGTGCAGCAGAGTGATGATGGTGAATGCGATTACGATGCTCACCGTATGCACCAGCACCATGTTATGCCCGGCCACTTTGGAGATGAGGGGGGTGATCAACCTTGCTATGGCGGGCTCCCCCAGCCAGCCGAGGGCAAGGGAGGCAAGGGTGATGCCCAGCTGAATGGCGCTGAGATATGAATCCAGGTTATGGACAATGCTCAGGGCTGCCTTTGCCGTGCGGTTATTTTGCCTGGCAAGTTCTTCCAGCCTTGTGCGCCGGACTTTTACTATGGAAAACTCCGCCAGTACAAAGAAACCGTTCATTGCCACCAGCATGAGCGCGGCAGCCAATTTTATTATAATCCCCAACATATTGTTTTTACATTACTCCGCTAAATATATAATATAGTATACCGGTTTATCCGGTGCCGCAACAGTTATAAATGTGAAAAGGGGGCATTTTGCCCCCCTTTTTACCGCCCCCTGCGATTTGGCGCGCGCGTTCCTTCGTTGCGCAAAAAAAATACTTTTCGCTTGCGTTTTACCCCTATTCCTTGTTACATACCCTAACGTAGTGAAATGTACACTATGCTAATGGAATAAAAATGTCAAGCACAATTGTATTCTATTAGAATAAAAATAAAAAATTAACTACTGCCGGAAATTCAATGTTAAACGAAACAATTGGCGAAAGACTGATTAAATTCCGTAAAGAACTTGGCATGACCCAGGCCGACGTCGCCGGCATAATTGGTAAAACCCAATCCGCTGTGCAAAAATATGAGAAAAACTCGAATAGGATTGATGAAACGTCATTGAGGCTGTTGAACCTTAAATTACGTCTTAATCCGGAGTGGGTACGCGCGGGCAGGGGCGACATGCTTCTTACTGAAGAGTTTGTCGATAAGCAGAAGAATGTGGTGTACGAACTGCCGGTTTATAATTACCATCGTGCCTCTTCCGCCGGTGAGGCGACCGTCTCCGGCAATGTTGAGGAATACCGCGCAACCGTGGATGAGCGGTTCCGTGCAATCCATAAGGACCTGTTTATGGTTCGCATCGGCGACAACGAGCTCGCGCCGGAATTGAGAAAAGGCGACTATGTTGTCCTCAGCACAAAAACGAAAGGGAAGAAGGACGGCTTTTACCTCTGCATACTCAAAGGCAAGGCGGTTTTAAGATACATTCAGTTCAGAGAGGAGAACGCTATAGTCGGTCTCCCCGCCGGGCCTTCGGGGCGCGGCGCTTCCGATATCATAGCCCGCGTCAGCCTTGAGCTCATAGGAAGGGTTGTCCGGCTGTCGAGATATTTTTAACAGGGTCGGATTATTTGTTCAGCTTTTCCCGCAGTTCCGCCATATCCGCCGGCAGTTCGGCGCCCGCAGAAATTTTTGAGTCTGTGAAAGGGTCGTTGAACTCCAATTTATAAGCGTGCAGCGCCTGCCTGCCGAAAAGCGCCGCCTCCCGCGTTCCGCCGTAGAGCGTGTCCCCCAGAAGAGGATGCCCGAGATGTTTCATATGCACGCGTATCTGGTGTGTTCTACCGGAATAAAGGCGTATGTCGGCCAGGAATGCTCCGCTGTACTGCTCTTTTACAGTTATTTCCGTGCGGGCGGCGCGGCCGTTTTCGCACACCGCCATGCGCTGCCTGTGCTTTTTGTCCCTGCCGATGGGGGCGTCTACGAATGTATTCTTAAATCGCGGCACACCGGAGGCGATAGCCAGATAGTACTTATCTATCAGCCTGTCGTGGAACATACGGCTCAGGATCTCCCGCGCCTGTCGGTCTTTTGCGACGATTAGCAGGCCTGATGTGTCTTTGTCCAGCCTGTGGACTATCCCAGGGCGGAACGCCCCCTCTTCGTCGTCTATTTTAAAAGCGTGCAGGAGGCCGTTTACCAGCGAATCGCCGTAATGCCCCGGGGCGGGGTGCACTGCAATACCTGCGGGTTTATTGATTATGGCGTACCTTTGGGTATCGATGATTATGTCGAAAGGGATCTCTTTCGGCGTGATATCCGGCAAAGCCTCTTTTGGCAATACCACATGGATGGCATCTCCCCGCTTCACGCTGGCTGATTTGCGTGGCACTTCGCCGTTTATGAGGACGTGCCCACCTTCGATCAGGTTGGCAACGTAACTGCGGGACTGCCCCAGTTTTTCGGATAAAAAAGTATCGGCTCTTTTAGCCCCGGTATCCGCCGTAAATTCAACGCTGTCCATGCGGCTTTATAATACCTTTTCCGCACTATTGCAATTGGCATATTGCTGCATAAGCATATATATGCCTGTAAGGCAGCAGGGAGTTGAATAAATCCTTTAGAATCCCTGAAGGCCCCATCGGGGAGCTTTGGGAGTGGCTTTAAAAAACCAAATGCCTTTAAGGTAGCGGAAAAATCAAAAATGCAAAAACCATATATGGCGGCCGTTAAGTCCGGGACAGCCGCTCAATAAATTCCTTTTTACCTGGCATTTTTACCTGACTTCCGTAAAATTACTTGACATAGGATTTGGCTTAGATTATAGTGCTCTTCCGTTTAGGCAACAGGGCAGGGGTAGACGGACGCTTAGCTCAGCTGGGAGAGCAACGGCCTTACAAGCCGTGGGTCGCAGGTTCAATCCCTGCAGCGTCCATGTACTTTATACCCGCCGGGTTGTACTGACCGGGATATCTTTACCTCGGTAGCTCAACCGGCAGAGCAGGTGGCTGTTAACCACAAGGTTAGAGGTTCGAGTCCTCTCCGAGGTGTGAAATAAGAATTTAAGGGCTTCCAGAGAAATCTGCGAAGCCCTTTTCAGTTATCGCTTTTCAAGGTTTTCTTGTCTCAGAAGTTCCACCAAGATTTTACGAAATCCGATATTTATTGACGGTATATGTGACGGTATATTATAATTTAATTTGTATGATACCGTCACACGTCATTGAATATCCCTCTTAACGCTACATACAGTGATTAAGGAGATACCGCTATGAGCCTGACAGATACCGCTATAAGGAACGCAAAGCCAAAAGATAAAGATTGAAGTCAATTTAAAAGATGTCCGCGATAAACGGCATGAAGCGGAGTCTTCCGGAAGCTGTCCGGGAGGGTATTGAAAAAGACAGGCAGCGTGACGACGTCAGCGAGGAACGCACACCTGGTGGATGCTGTTAAATGCGGAGGAACGTGATGCGACCAGGACGGTGGCGCGAATTATTTTTAACAAACAGATAGCCGCGGAACCTGGCATCGGCAAGATCGCCATCAAAGTTCGCTGCGGCAATGTCATAAGCAAGATGCAGGTATACATACTCCCCGCCTGAGCTGGTTCGCCTGCCTGAAAAAAGCGAGAACGTATAAAAATACAACACTATGCCCCTGATTATCCTGCCTTTCCTTCCATCCATCGGTGACATTAAGCTTACAAACCCATTGTTTTCACCAACTCGTATTATTATATTTAACACGGTAAGAGGCATGACTATTATCCTTGATTAATAATGATGCTTGACGTATGATTGCAAAATGTGAACGCATCACACAGGTGAAAAAGGAGGCGTTTTATGTCCGAGAAAACGAATTTTTCCCGCAGAAAGTTTCTTAAATCCACAGGGATCATGGCGGTCGGGGGAGCAGTTATAGCGGCCGGCAGCCTTGCAGGCTGTACTAAAACCGAGCAACAGGCCGCGGCTCCGCAGCAGCACGAAATGGCGGAACCGGCAAAAATTCCCAGAGGCAGGATGTTCTTCACAAAGGATCTTGACTTTTCCGTACTTTCCGAAGCAGCGGAGAGGATTTTCCCTGCGGATGCAAGCGGTCCCGGTGCCAAAGACCTCTGTGTGCCTTATTTTATCGACAATCAACTCGCCGGCGGTTACGGCTACAACGTGCGGGAGTATATCCAGGGGCCCTTCGCACCCGGCGCGCCTACCCAGGGCTATCAGACCCCGGTGCTGAAAAAAGATATTTTCCTCCAGGGAGTATTTGCCCTCAACGCGCAGGCTAACGCCATGTATAAAAAAGATTTTCCCGACCTGGACGACGCAGGCAAGGATGATATTTTAAAACAGTGCGAGGCCGGCAAGCTTGCCACGGAAGGATTTACCTCCGCGTACTTTTTTTCCCTGCTGAGGGGCATGGTGCTTGCAGGCCTCTACTCGGATCCGATCTATATGGGTAACGACGGGATGCGCGGCTGGACGCTGAAAGAATATCCCGGCGCGCAGATGTCGTACTCCAGCATTATTGACAGTCCGACATTTCAGAAGATCGACCCCATGTCGCTCACGGACATGCAGTAAGGAGGGATATCCATGGCTAAAGAATTAAAAAAAGTAAATGTTGTAACAGTGGGTGTAGGCTTCACCGGCGGCATCGTCGCGTCGGAATGTGCCAAGGCCGGGCTGAGTGTAGCAGGCCTCGAGAGGGGAGAATACAAGGACGTGAATAATTTCATGGAAGTGCATGACGAATGGCGCTATGCCCTTAATTACGGCCTCATGCAGGATCTCTCCAAAGAGACGGTTACGTTCAGGAACGACAGGAACATGAAAGCTCTCCCGATGAGAAAGCTGGGCTCGTTCCTTATGGGCGACGGTGTCGGCGGTGCGGGCGTCCACTGGAACGGGATGAATATCCGGTTTTTCCCATACGACTTCGAAATAAAATCCATGACAGAGAAACGTTACGGCCCGAACAAGCTGGGAAAAGATTACCCGCTTCAGGACTGGGGGATAACATATGACCAGCTCGAACCTTATTATGACAAGTTTGAGAAGATTATCGGCGTGGCCGGCGAAGTGGGTGCTTACGACGGCAAGCGTTCCAGCCCGTACCCGATGCCTCCGCTGAAAAAGACCCCCGCCATGGCTCTTTTCGAAAAAGCCGCCAAACAAGTGGGCTGCAAACCATACATGCTGCCGGCTGCAAACGCATCACAGCCTTACGACAACCCGGACGGCATGCACCTTAACGCCTGCCAGTACTGCGGCTATTGCGAACGTTTCGGCTGTGAATATGATGCCAAATCAAGCCCCAACAACACCGTTATCCCCGTAGCCCAAAAAACCGGGAATTTCGAACTCCGCCCCCACTCAAACGTGCTGGAGATACTGAAAAAAGGGAACAAAGTAACCGGCGTTCGATATGTCAACACACTGACAATGGAGGAGTTTATCCAGCCGGCGGATATCGTCGTCCTCACAAGCTATGTACTGAACAATGCCAAACTGCTGATGTTAGCCAAGATCGGCACACAATACGATCCAGCCACCGGCAGGGGCACTCTGGGCAAAAACTACTGTTATCAGATTGGCGGCGGCGCTTCGGGGTTTTTTAAAGATCAGTTTAATATATACGCCGGTTCCGGCGCGCTGGTCATCGGGGCGGACGACTACAACGCCGACAACTTTGACCACAGCAATCTGAGCTTTATACACGGCGGGCTTATATCGCTCAGCCAGACCGGCAGGCGCCCCATCGAAAACAACCCCGTGCCGCCGGGCACACCGGCGTGGGGAGCCGAGTTCAAAAAAGCATCCGCATATTATTTTAACAGAATGCTTTCCGTCGGCACACAGGCCGCGTCCATGCCGCACAAAGAAAATTACCTCTCACTGGACGACCTTTACAAAGACGCTTACGGACTGCCGCTCCTGAGGATGACATACAACTTCACCGACCAGGACAGGGCGGTAAATGCCTTCCTAACAGAGAAAATGGCGGAAATAGTCAAAGCCATGGGCGCGGAGACTGTTGTGCCCGGTGCCTTGCTGAAAGATTACAGTATCATACCATACCAGAGCACGCACAACACCGGCGGGACAATCATGGGCACAAACCCAGGCAACAGCGTTGTAAACACATATTTGCAGCACTGGGACGCGGAAAACCTTTTCGTCGTGGGAGCGGGCAACTTCACGCATAACAGCGGCCGTAACCCCACCGCCACTGTGGGCGCTCTGGGCTATAGATGCGCCGAAGGTGTGCTTGCTTATTCAAAAAAAGGCGGCTCACTGGCATAACGATCTAAAATAACGTCGTTTCCGCTCTCCATAGAGAGCGGAAACGGCGGAGAATCTCACTTTTTCGCCATTGTCAACAACTTCTTGAGAATTTCACCTTAATGTAGTATGGTTTGTTCATGTACGGGGTTCTGTCCCGGAGGAGAGTTATAATGAGACGCTTGTTGGTTATTTTGCTGTCTGTTTTCATAATGACGGCATGCAGTGACAATTTGCTGGAAGGCATGGCGGATAAAAATTCAGATAACGCCAAACTGGACGAGCTTGAATTCAGGCTTAACGATAAAGATTATGATTATGTAATATCTGAACTGGAAAACACTTCCGGCAACTACGGTAACCTCAGCCTGAGGGAAAAATATCTGCTTCAGTCAGCGTGGTTGGGCAAATCAGGCTTTTCGCTGCTTGATGATATAGGTGAACTGTTTGAAGATAACGTCTCATGGACCACGATACTCATGACCA
Organism: Deferribacterales bacterium; assembly: GCA_031556255.1. Taxonomy (GTDB): domain Bacteria; phylum Chrysiogenota; class Deferribacteres; order Deferribacterales; family JAISNW01; genus JAIRQX01. Next base: position 15,928 of record JAVBTI010000094.1, read on the forward strand.
CGCAATCAGACGGCAACGACCTCACCTCGGCGTCTATCACAGGCAAACGCAGATATTACGCCAAAATCATAGATATGTGTTCGGAACCTGTCAAAGACAACGACACCGACTTCATCGGTGGCCTGGCATCAACGATGGACACAATGATGCTCATGTCGCAGATATCGATCGAACTGACCGGCAGCAACGACGTCAGCTTTGACCCTAACAGCCCCAACTATATCGGCACTATTTTTGCCAATGCCTCCGATCAGGATATAGAAGATCTTATCACCCCGGACATCATAAGCAGCCTCAATTCCGACATGTCCCAGCTTGACGCCGCCGTTGCCACCATTCCGGACGGCAACAATCAGGACGTCAAGAACAAGATGGACGATTTCAAGAAAGAGATCACCGACGCAAGCGGAAACGTTACTCAGGCGAGCGTTCTCAATTTCATACGTACGGAATTATAGGAATATCAATATGAAAAAACTGATACTGATAACACTACTGACTGTCGGAATGCTGAATCTGGCCTTTGCCGCCACAAGAGACATAACCACAAGGGAGCATCCGTGGGTGATGCGCTCCGTCGCCGCCCTGGGCATGGGCGACGCCTACTATACAAAGAGCGACGACAAATACGCCCCCTTCTATAATCCAGCCGGGCTTGCCCGCATAAAAAAAGGTAAAATAGACCTCATGCCGATCACTGTGGGCGTGAACCATAATATGGTCGATTTTTACAGTGATTTCAACGATATAGACACAGACAACACCTCCCAGGTGGCAGAGCTGCTTGCGGACAGGATAGGCGATCTCGAGCACGCGGAGTTCACCTTCTATCCCGGTTATACCCGGAAAAACTTCACGATAGGTATATTCGCTGCCGCGCAGGTTAACGCCGCCCCTTGGAACCCGGCCACCCCGGAGCTTAATGTGGACCTGGCCGCGGATGCGGGAGTGGTCGCGGGAATAGCCCACGGCTTTTTTGACGACCACCTCCAGGCGGGAATCTCCGGCAGATATCAGCAACGCTACAGCTACCAGCACTCTTATGATGTGCAGGACATCGTAGCCGGCGAACTGGACGACATAAAATGGGAAGATCTGGTGGAAAATGGCTGGGGCGTGTTTTTTGACATCGGTATGATATATAACATATTCACGGATGGCTTCTGGATGCCCCGTGTCGGCCTTGCCGTGAACAACCTGGGGATGAACGATATGGGCGATGCAAAAGACCTGCCCTGGTCGCTCAATTTTTCCGCAGGGATATCGCCTCACTATGGGATAATAACTTCCGACATCATACTGGACATCAGGGACCTCACGAAAAATTTCGACGAGGATGACGATTGGGGAAAAAGGATCAATTTCGGCGCGGAAGTACGCCTCTGGGAAAGAGTGGCGCTGCGTGGAGGTATCCATCAGGGGTGGGGTACCGTCGGAGCGGGACTCGATCTGTGGATACTCGATCTGAACTATGCTTACTACCATGAGGAAATAGGCTCCTACGCCGGGCAGAAGAAAGACACACGGCATGCCCTGGAAGTTGTGCTGGGATTTTAGAGCCATTTTATGGCCTTTACATTTTTTAAAACTTTTTCATTCAGGGCCCGACAGTAGATTTTGCAATATTGACAATGGTTTTACAATAACGACTTATCGTGAACCCCCTGAAAGTTTTAAAAATATGATGTTAGGCATGTTGACATTAAATATTGAATGTGATAACGATTAGATACGATAAGCTTCGTGAATATAGCAAGGAGGATTGCGTAATGAAAAAGCTTTTGTTAGTTGCTGTTGTCTTGTCTCTTTTCGTTGCAAATGCTTACGCTCTTGAAATGCAAGTATTTGGGCACTATGAACAAAATGGTGTCTACGTTGTTAACAACAGTCTGGGTGATGATGATGACAAAGTCGGCCCTAATCAGGACAGGGCGTTCTTCGACCAGACCCTGCGTATCTGGACCCGTCTGCTTGTTGACCCAAGAACCACCATCACTGTCCGTACTACCGTAATGGACGGCCGTCTGCTGGGCACCGGCACCAACGCTGTAACAGCGGGTAACGGCGACGTCGTTCTCGACCGCGCGTGGATCAGCTACAAGCTGATGGACGGGCTTACCGCCGACCTCGGCCGTATGACCGGCAACAACTACACAGTGGGCTGGGCTTCCGGTCTGTATGACGGCACCTACAGGGAATCCGGCGGCCGCGACCAGTTCAAAGCCACATACATTGTAAACGACGAAGTATCCGTTTACGGCGTGTATGTGAAAAACTGGGAATCTTCCACCCAGGCTCCAGGTAACCCACAGGCTTTCGGCGAGCAGACAAACGGCAGTGATGCCTACGCCGGTATCTTTGGCGCCAAAATGAAGTTTGACGACATATTCGTTAACCCTTACATCTCTTACTTCTGGGACGGTTCCGTATACACCACCAATCCGACTACCGGTAATCTTCGCCACCTGGATCCAAGCGCTATTTACTCTCTGTATGTTGAAGGCGGCATGGCTCCTGCTCTCGGCCTGAACGCAATCCTTGCCCTCGGCTACACAATGGGTTCCGGCAGCGGCGATGCGTATGCTAAAGATTACAGCGCATACGGCGCATACCTCGACGTTTCTTACATTCAGGAGCAGTTCACAGTCGGCGCTTTCGTGGCATATTCCAGCTACGACAAGAAAGACGGCTGGTTTGAGTTCGGCGGTGACTTCGACAAAACCATCGTAATCGACGACTATCTGGGTGACGAGTGGGGCGTTCCCGCCAACACCATGCTCCAAATCTACGCAGCTTTCGACCTGATTGAGCGCCTCGACCTGGCTCTTTCCGGCTCTTACTATATGTCTAACGTTGACAGCAAAGATGCTACTCCTACCCTCGGACGTCTCCGTGGTCAGGCTAACGGCATCGGCGAAGACACCAACGCATATGAAATCGACGCAACCCTCTCATACGCATTCAACCCTAACACAACTTTCAGCATAGGCGCTGGTTATGCCCAGATCAACGACGTGTACATACCTGCGGCAGATGAAACATACTCTCCTGACGCAATAATAAAAGCCTTCTGGAACGTTTACACCGCGTTCTAAGAACCAACAAAGTCTTAATTCATATAAAACCCCGCTTACGCGGGGTTTTTTTGTATCGCACACGGCTTCGCTTTTCATTAATGACGTTAACCCGTTTCCGTTGGTTGTTTTCACTATACAGACATTAATATTCCTTATTAGTTCATATTGCACCTTTCTTTTCCGGCTTGACGCACACCGCGGAGAGTACCATATTGCATATGGAGGTGAAACTATGGAAAGAAGCAGTTCTACGAAAGTTCTTATGGTTATCGCGGGTGCTCTTCTAATCATCGTGGGGATAATGACCTTGCGTTACCCCATCGCGACCCTAATCTCTATGGCACTGTTCCTGGGTATTGCAATCCTCTTCGTGGGGATCATGCACACTGCATCGTATTTTACCAACAGGAAGTTTTTACCTAAACCGGGGTGGCTTTTGGTGGAGGGTATTCTGGAGATCCTGATAGGTTTAATGCTACTTTTCAATATCGGGATAACCACCGCCTCTCTGCCTTTTGTTCTCGGGTTCTGGGCGCTGTTCGCGGGGATAAGCCGGTTTGCCATCTCTTTGGATATCAAAAAGGTGGGTTTTAAAAACTGGTGGGTGATGATGCTCACAGGGGTTTTAAGCATAATCCTCGGGATACTTGTGATGGTGTTTCCGGCCTTCGGCGCGGCGTTTATCGCATCGTTCGTGTCGGTTTTCATGATCTATTACGGCATCATGATAATAGTGGAAGCATTTGCTGTGAAATCGGCCAAGAAATAAGGTTCTGCGTTGTATGCGTCTGACCGGATGCAGTGCTGGGCGGCGTTAAAAAAAACAAGCCGAGATTACCCGGAACGGTAATGAGTCTCGGCTTTGAAAAACAGCAGCGCGATGCGCAGATTTTACGCATACCTGGCTGTCTTTACAGCTATCCACAACATCAGCGCCCCCAGCATAACAACGAAAAACGCAGCGTCTTCGTATATCTTCACAGCCTTGCGTATCTTTCCCGCAGTAAGCGGTTCTTTGCCGCCGACAATCTCCGGCTTGCCATATACTATGCCGCCGTAAGATGTAGGCCCGCCCAGCGTCACCCTCAGCGCCCCCGCGAACGCGGCTATGCCGTGCCCCGAGTT
>JAVBTI010000163.1:0-9408 GCA_031556255.1 Deferribacterales bacterium
GACAGAGCTGCAATCCGGAATAAAGACAATAGGGAAAGCCACTATTATTTGATTCCGGATTCCGGTTCGAGGCCGGAATGACGCATTTTTAGTAATTACAGCAATGTTCAGCTCAACAATTTTTTCAGAAGCTCGTTTACCAGTTTGGGGTTAGCTTTGCCCTGGGACACTTTCATAATCTGTCCTACGAAGAACCCCTGCAACTTCATATCCCCGCCGCGGTAGCGTTCCGCCTCCGCCGGGTTGGCTTCTATCACTTTTTTGATCATGGCTTCCAGTTCTCCTGTATCGCTGACCTGTGCCATTCCTTTTTCTTTCACGATATCGGCCGGGTTTTTGCCCGTGGTTACGGCGTCATGGAATACCTCTTTCCCCTGTTTGCCGCTGATGGTGCCGTCTTCGATCAGCTTGACGAGGGCGGCCAGGTTGGCGGGGGGTATACCGACTTCCGATATCGTACAGTTTTTCTCATTCAGCACCCGGAGCAGTTCCGACATCATCCAGTTGGAGATCTGTTTGGGGCTGTTGTGAAATTTAAGTGCCTCTTCGTAGTATTCGGCGTATGTGATGTCCGAGACGAGAAGATCGGCGTCGTAAGAGGGGAGTCCGTATTTCTCCATGAAGCGCGCCTTGCGGCTATCCGGCAGTTCCGGCAGTATTTTCCGCCTTGCCTCTATCATATCATCACTAATCTCAAGGGGGAGCAGATCGGGGTCCGGGAAGTAGCGGTAGTCGTGTGCGTCTTCCTTGGAACGCATGGGAAATGTGATTCCCTTGTTGTTATCCCACAGGCGGGTTTCCTGGCGGATGACGCCTCCCTCCCGCAGCACTTTTTCCTGACGCTTTATTTCATACTCCACAGCGCGCTGGACGTTGCGGAAAGAGTTCATATTCTTGATCTCCACTCGCGTGCCGAACTTTTCCTGCCCCACAGGACGGATGGAAACGTTGGCGTCGCAGCGGAGGGAGCCTTCCTCCATATTGCAGTCCGACACGTTTGCGTACACGAGGATGGTGCGGAGCTTTTGCATATAAACCCGCGCCTCTTCAGCGGAGCGCATGTCCGGCTCGCTTACGATCTCCACCAGGGGAATGGATGAGCGGTTCAGATCTACGTAGCTGCAATCGGCGGAGCCTATATTTTCACCGTGGACGAGCTTGCCGGCGTCTTCTTCTATATGTATCCGGGTGACTCCAACGGTCTTTCTTTCTCCGTTTTCAAGCTCTATGGTTATGCTGCCGCCCAGGCAGACCGGCTTGAACAGTTGCGTGATCTGATAGGCCTTCGGGAGGTCGGGGTAAAAGTAGCTTTTTCTGTCGAAGATGCTGGTTTGCTGTATGCTGCAGCCCAGAGCGAGCCCCGCGGAAATCGCTTTTTCCACGACAGCCCTGTTCAGCACCGGCAGGGAGCCGGGGAAGCCCATGCATATGGGGCAGGTGTGGGAGTTGGGTTCCGCTCCGAACTCCGTGGAGCAGGAGCAGAAGGTTTTCGATTGTGTATTGAGCTGAACATGAGCTTCAAGTCCTATTACAGGTTCAAATTGCATATGCTAATCTCCTTACTCTGCCGCCAGCGCGGGAATGCGGGTGTGCCAGTCGGTGGCGGACTGGAATGCGTGTGCGGCGTTCAGCACTTTCTGTTCCTCGAACAGGCCTCCCTGGAGCTGCAGTCCCACCGGAAGTCCTTTGGAATCGAAGCCGCAGGGGATCGAGATCCCGCAGGAGCCGTTCAGGTTCAGGGAGACGGTGTAAAGGTCATTCAGATACATCTCCATCGGGGTGCGGGATTTGCCGCCGAAGTCAAAGGCTGTGGTGGACGATGTCGGCCCTACAATCAAGTCGCACTTTTTAAACGCTTCGTCGTAATCCCGGCGGATAAGGCGGCGGATCTTCATGGCCCGCACGTAGTAGTCCTGATACTGTTCGATCTGCAATATATAGGTGCCTAAAATGATGCGTTTTTTCACTTCCGCGCCGAAAGCGTCAGCCCTGGTGACGCTGTATAGCTGGTTTAGGTCGTTTGTGTCGGCGCGGTAGCCGAACTCTACTCCGTCAAATTTAGCGAGGTTGCTGCCCGCTTCGGCGTTCGCTATCATCTGGTATACAGGTATTCCTATGTCCAGATGGGGCAGAGCTATCTCCACGAGTTCTACACCCATGGATTTCTCGGTATCGAGTGCGGCAAAGACGGCTGTTTTCACGTCCGGGGTGAGATCCTCCGTAATGAAGCTTTTAGGAAGCCCCAGTTTCAGCCCCTTTGCATTCGATTTAAGATTGGATACATATGAAGGCGGTACTTTTACGGAAGAGGTGGAATCCATCGGATCGTGCAGTGCGAGTATATCCATGATAAAGGCCAGGTCTTCGGCGCTTTTTGCTATCGCTCCGAGCTGGTCGAGGCTGGAGGCGTAGCTTACCGCGCCGCCGCGGGATACCCGCCCGTATGTCGGTTTGAGGCCGGATACACCGCAGAATCCGGCGGGCTGCCGTATGGAGCCACCTGTGTCGCTGCCTATGGTGACTGCTGCGAGGCGCGCCGCCATTGCCGCCGCGGAACCGCTGCTGGAGCCGCCGGGGACTTTCCCGGGATCCCACGGGTTGACCGTTTTCTGGAAATATGAGGTTTCGCCGGATGAACCCATGGCGAACTGGTCCATATTGAGCTTGCCCAGCATGATATAGCCGGCATTTTTCATATTTGTGACGATTGTGGCGTCAAAAGGGGAGTAATATCCTTCCAGCATTTTAGACGCGCAGGTTGTCGGCATATCTTTGGTGACCACGAGGTCTTTGAGCCCCACGGGGATACCCGCGCAGGGAGGCACCGGAGTGCCTTTTGCCCGGAGGTCGTCATATTTTTTCGCCTCTTTCATGGCAGAGTCCGGTGCCGTATAGAGATACGCCTTCAACTGCGGATCGTATTTTTCGATCCGTTTCAGGTAGGTGTCTACCACCTCGGCGCTGGAGACTTTTTTATCATCGAGGGCCTGTTTGAGCCCGGGAAGTGACAGTTCGATTATGTCCATAGATTAACCCTCAATGGTTTTAGGCACGCGGAAGTGTCCAGCTTCTATCTGGGAGGCCTCTTTGAGAGCATCCGCCTGTGAAAGACTAGGCATGACGGCATCCTCTCTCAGCGGTGTACTTTGTCCCGCAATGGGGGAAACCATCGGCTCCACCCCGGTCACGTCCACCTTTTGCAGGCTGGCTGCATAATCCACGATAGCGTTGAGATCAGCGGTATACCGTTCGATCTCCTGTTCATTAAGGTTGATTTTAGCGAGGGCGGCCACTTTGAGGAGGTCCTCGCGTGCTATTCTATTTCCCACAGATAGCTCCTTATAAATTAATAACTGATAAGTTTAAGAAATTTTTGCCTATATAGTCAAGGGAAAGTTATGAAGACCGGCGGTTTTTTATTTTATCATTTGCTTGTTGATTTTGTAGACTTCCGTCAGCAGTTCCGCCGCCACCCGGTAGAGCTCCTCCGGGATCTCCTGATACAGATCCAGCTTGGATAGCGCTTCCGCAAGGTCAGGATCTTCCTTGATCACTATGTTGTGCTCCTGGGCTTTGGCGATGATCTTTGCTGCCATGAGCCCCGCGCCTTTTGCGATGACCTGGGGGGCTTTCCCCTTTTCCGGGTCGTATGCAAGCGCCGCAGCCTTTTTACGGGGTTTCTTTTCCATATCGTTCCGCTAATTCCCGCGCCCTGACGGCATTTTTCGGGGCATATCCGTCCGCCACATTGGCAAATACAAAGTAAACGGCCTGCGCTGTAACGGACCGTTCCACGGCGTCTCTGAGGAACTTTCTTATCTCAGTATCAGAGTAACTGTAGTTCAGAAATTTTTCTTCCGCGGTCAGCCACATGGGGCTGCGCCCGTAAAGCTTGAAATAGAGCGCACGGTTGGTGTTTACGGGATAGTACGGCGCGAACCCTTTTATGCCGGGCATATCCAATACCGTCATACCGACGTCACGGTCTTTGAAATAGCCGAAAATCCGCTCCTTATACCATGTCCTGTTGGCAAGCTCCGCGAAGAACGCGGTGTTTGGGAAACGGTGGCGCAGGGCGGCGATCATCTCCTGGTTCTTTTTGCTGGCGGAAAAAGACGGGTGGTAGTCGGCATAGAGGCATTCAAGCAGCCCGGCGGACGTCATGGGAGCAATTCCTTTGGCAAATTCTTCGTATGCCGCGTCATCCCACGGGTTACGCACGAGCGCTTTCGGCATGCGTATGGAAAATCGCACCCGGCCGCCGGTACGGTTAAGTATGTGCTGGATCTTGTCCGCCTCCGGCATGCGGTAGAAGGTGAAGGCAACTTCAAGGAAGTTTATGCCCTGATCCGCGTAATATGTGAGGAGGTCGTAGTTATGCGTGCCGGCGGGGGCGAAAGTGCCTTTCCAGTCCTCATGATTATAGCCGCTGGTTCCGATATATAACGGAGTCTCGTTAAGTTTCATTAATAAATCCCTGCAAAATTACCCGCCGAAGCCGTCGTTCAACTTTTTTATCTGGAATGCGGAGAGCTGGCCGCTTCTTTCCATCCCCAGGAGTTTTGCTATCACTGATTTGACGGTGTCCGGATTGCGTTCAAGCTCCGCGCGGGCGGGCACGGGCACTATCATGGACAGGGTCTCAAGGTTCAGTGTTGAGGCATCTCCGGTGGCTATGACCTTGTTAAGGGCGTTGACCACGTTGAAAAGGCCTTTCGGAACGTTCTGCTGCGACGGCGCGGCCTCCTGCCCGGAAGAGGCTGGGCGGTTTTTCATAAGTTCATCGCACCTGTCCTGCAGGCGCTTGCATTTTTCTTCCCACTGTTTGACCTGTTGCAGAAGGCGTGTATTCTCGTCCCGCAGCAGTGTCACTGTGCCGCGCAGCTTAAGCCCGTCCGATTTGATGTCCTCCGCTTTCAGTTGCTTTATTTCATGGGACAGGGTGAGGTTTTGCGCCAGCGCGTCTTTCAGGCGCACCGCCTGGTCTGCGTTTTGGGTTTTCAGACTGGCCACTGCGTCTTTCATTTGCTCCAGATTGTCGTGCTCCTGCACCCGGAGTTTTTTCTCCGCCTCGAGTGCCGCTTTGACCTGCGCCGTCTGGTCATGCGGCATTCCTGCCTCGCCTCCGGCTGCCGGTTCCAGCATTTTGTTCATAAGTTTGCTCAGCAGGGTAAACGACGGCTCGTCGAGGAACACCAGCGACTGTCCTCCGTTCAGCTTCAGATTGAAATAGTGTTTGCGCTGCCCTTCCTGATCGAAGGGGAGAAGCGGCTTTGAACCGTCTGCGAAATCCAGCATCCACTGCGGAATTTCGCCGTCGAACACCTTTCCCTCGTGTATCGTGACCATTTTTTTGTTTTGTGGATCGCATAGATACATAGTCACGCCGGTCTGTTTATTCAACTGTTTCAGCCTCTCCAGCATACGAAACCCCGTGTTGCAATGTTTTATTTATCTAAATCCTCACAACCCTGATATACTATATCGAACAGCTCTTCTATCTGGTCAACTTCCAGGCAGGAGAAGGCTATGCGAAGATCCGTGCTGCTTGTGGAGATCGTGCCCACCCCGTAGTTGTCCAGAAGATGTATGCGGAGCTGTTCCGCGTCGACTTTCAACAGTTTTACACATAAAAAATACCCGGAGTTGAATGGGTAAGGCACAAAGTGGTCGCCGTATTTACTGTTTGACAGCACCTGTTTGGATTTCATCGCGCGGGTACGGAGGATTTCCACATTCTCCTTATGTTGCGCTTCGAAGTTCGGGTTTTTGAATCCCGCCAGCACAGCGGTCTGGGACGGGTGCGCGCAGTTGCTCACCACGCCGCGGATGTTGCCGGAAACTTTCTGCTCCAGTGCCGCAAGCATTTTGGATTCGTCGTTTGCCGTTGTTGAGGCAAATGTTATAAACCCCACACGGAAACCCCACACAAAAGCTTCTTTCGTGGCCCCGTCCAGCTTCACGGCCAGCAGGTTTTGACTGGAGCCGGCCAGCATGGCAAAGAGTGACTCTTTGATGCAGTTTTCATAAAACATGCCGAAATATGCATCGTCTATTACCGCGACTATCTGTATACCGCCATCGGCGAGTTTTTTCAGGCCCTGTGCCAATTTGATGGCTTCCACTGCGGTGGGGGTATAGCCTGTGGGGTTATTGGGGAAGTTCAGTATAAGGATCACTTTAGGCTTGAGCTTTCCGCACTCCTCAACTTTGCTCAAAAGTCCGTCTACATTGAACCCGCCGTCACCATTGAAAGTGGGAAAGGTAGTAAGCAGGCCGCCGCGGCGGACGCTGAAAGTAAGGCGGTAGTTACCCCAGAATTTATCCGGCGTAACCACATAGTCCCCGTCGTTGCAGAACAGGTCGGCTACGATGGAAAGGCCGTGGGTGAGGGCGTTTGTCACCACGGGCAGGCCGAACTGCTTTCCTTTCATGGACGGGTTATCCCTGCTTATCTTTTCTTTCCAAAATTTACGCAGATCCATTTTTCCGGTGGTGGGCGCGTAAGGGAAAAGGTCCTTCGGCTCGAATGCCTTCAGATTGTCATATATGCAGTCAATATACATTGGGTTTTTGCCTTTAGTGGCTATACCTATTGTGGCATTGAACTTATACGCCTTTTCATTGGCCTGGGCCCCCTGGGTTATTATCCCTTTCGGCATGTACATCTCCTGTCCCAGTTTCGACAGCATCTGGTACACGGCGGGTGCCTGCTCCTGAATTGCGTTATTTAGCTCCGTAGCCAATGGATTCATAAAAAAACTCCTTATCCACATTTGTGTGCAAAATATATTTCAGAACAATTTTTCTAAACAAAATCGGGGAAAAACTCAAGATATTTCATCTGTATCCGAATTTTATCGAAAGCTTATCCGCCGTTTCCAGAAGGCGCGGCAGCAGCTCTTTTTCTATGCGTGTGTTACCCATGCGCTCCACGGGCGCACTTATGGTAATGCCCGCTATAACATTTCCCATAAAATTCTTTACCGGCGCGGCGACGCATCTGACACCCTGCTCGTATTCCTCATCGTCTACCGCGTATCCGTCACGGCGGACTTTGTTCATTTCTTCCAGCAGCCTGTTCATGGAGGATATGGTTCTGGGGGTATATTTGACAAACTCACCGGGATAATATGCCTCAATTTCCCTGTCTTCCAGTGCCGCGAGCTGTACTTTTCCCGTGGCGGTGGCATATGCCGGGCCAACGTTTCCCATGCGGGGCAGGACACGTACCGGCAGGTCTGTCTCAACGACGCTCATGTAAACCACATTTTCTTTATGCAGTATGCTGATATAGACAGACTCTTTCACATGGTCGCGCAGATCTTTCATCAGCGGCAGCGATATTTCAGGCAGGCTGAGTTTGTTTATATAGGTCTGCGATATCTGGAATGTTTTTACCCCCAGTCGAAAATTACCTGTGTACTGGTTGTTTTCCACATACCCCAGCCTTTCCAGGGTGGCAAGAAGCTTGTTTACATTGCTTTTGGTCAGCTTCAGTTTCGTATATATTTCTCCCATGCTTTGTTCATGTTCCGACTCGCCCAGCATTTCCAGTATGGAGATTGCGTTGGTAACGGACTGCACGGCATATTCATTGCGCTCCCTTTTGACTTTACTGGTTTTCATAGGTATAGCTCCTGATTTCATATCACTTTGATTATGACACATTTTTTCAAAAAAAACATCTTTTATGTTTGTTACTGAAATGCTAATCTGATGATATAAGAGGAGGCGTTCATGTCCGCAGTATATTATTCTCCATTAAAAAACAAACCCACGGTGTCGCCCTTGAACAAGATCAAAAAGCTTCTTGTCAAAGCAGGCGCCAAGAGCATATATGAAAAAAATAACCTCGTGGCCGTGAAGGTGCACTTTGGCGAGCTTGGGAACGCCGCGTTCATGAGGCCGATATTCCTGCGCCCGGTGGTGGAGCTGCTTAAAAGCTACGGTGCCAAGCCGTATCTCACCGACACCAACACTCTCTACACCGGAATGCGCACTAACTCCGTGGATCACATCCATAACGCCAATCTAAACGGTTTCGGTTACTCCACCCTTCAAACGCCCGTTATTATCGCCGACGGTCTGCGGGGGGAGGATATGCGCGAGGTTCCCGTTCCCGGCGGCCGTCTTCTGAAACAGGCCAAACTTGCCAGCGGTATACTCAACGCGGACGCCCTTGTGGTGGTTTCCCATTTCAAGGGGCACGATTTTACAGGTTTTGGCGGCGCGATTAAGAATCTTTCGATGGGCTGCGCGGCGAGGGCGGGAAAGCTGGCCATGCACTCCGTATCCAAACCCTCCGTCAACTCCCATAAATGTACCGCTTGCGGAAGATGCAAAAGCGTCTGCCAGGTGCACGCTATAAAAATATCCCATACTGCCACGATTACGGAAATATGTACCGGTTGTGTGCGCTGCGTGGGCGTATGCCCCGAGGGTGCTATAAGCCCGATGTATGACAACAGTAACGAAAACCTCCAGAAAATGATGACGGAATACGCGGCGGCGGTTGTGGCCGCCTTTGATAAGCCGGTGATCTGTCTGAATATATTGACATCTATGGTTCCTTCCTGCGACTGTATGCCGGGAAACGACGAGCCGGTGGTGAAAGATCTCGGATTCATGGCGTCCACCGACCCGGTGGCGCTGGACAGAGCCTGTATAGATCTGGTCAAGCATAATTGCGCCGGTATTGATCCCTTTGCCGCGATCAGCGGCAACAGCGGCGAAATTCAGCTCAGCCACGCCGCAGAAATAGGCTTCGGAAGCAACGAATACTCGGTGGAGAAGATAGACTAGGGCAGGACGCTTATTTATCCCCCGCCGCGTGGGCGCAGCCGCTTTTTACGGGCGGGCACAGGTGCCCCCCGTAGGCCCCCCAAATCAAGGATATTCCTCCGAAAAAGCGTGGTTTTTCTACGGAATAACGGGATAATGTTACTTATCCCCCGCCGCGTGGGCGCAGCCGCTACATGCCGGGGCGTCATTTTTCGCCGCCGGGCAGGCGGGAATCTCTTTTTTGCCGCTCTTGTTTTTATAATCGGAAGTGTACCAGCCGCTCCCTTTAAGCTGAAATGACGAGTGGGAAATTATCCTGTGCGCCGTGAATTTGCACTCGGGGCACGGTTTTTCCGTCTCATTGTCGGAGATGGACTCCATCCTTTCAAAAGTGTTGCCGCATTTATCGCAATGGTATTCATATATAGGCATTACAAAACTCCATATATCGTCTGTTTTATTCTCATATATTATGACGCGGGGAGCAAAAGATCAAGTGACGCTGTTATCCTCCAATCTTGGACATCGTCCTGCGGAAGAGGTCTTTGCTGTCCGTGCCGATTGTGTGTTCCGTGTTTTTCAGGCCCAGAGCCTCAGTTACCCGGCGGATCAATAATTTTTCAT
>JAVBTI010000037.1:0-7908 GCA_031556255.1 Deferribacterales bacterium
GCATAACCGCCCCCGCGATGCTGGATTTTCAGCACTCCCTGAACTCCCTTGGCTACACCTCCATAATGACCGTGCCCGGCAACAACTTCTTCCCCGTGCCCTTTGAAGCCTACAGCGCGCTGGATAAACAGGACGTCCTCACTCTGCGGGTTCGCGGCGCGGGAATAGTATCAAGCTGGGATACGGCTCACGACCTTGCCGCGCTGGCGAAATTAAAAGAACAATACAACAGCGGGCTTTTGCGGGTCACCGGCGCGAAACTCTTTCTGGACGGGGTTGTGGATACGGAAACGGCCTATCTGCTGGAACCCTACGCTGATTCCACAAATTACGGCAGCGCCGTCTGGACGCAGGAGGATTTAAACACCGCCGTGGCGGCCGTAAACAGCATGGGGCTGCAGGCCCACGCCCACGCCCTGGGCGACGGAGCGGTAAGAATGTTCCTGGACGCCGCGGAATACGCAAAAACCAAGGCGCCCGCCGGGGATTACCGCAACACGGCCACCCACCTGCAACTGGTCGCGCCCGGAGACACAGCCAGGTTCAAAACGCTGGGCGTCATCGCAAACACGCAGCCGTTCTGGCATTTCAAAGAGCCGTCCTATTGGGAGCCGGTGGAGCATAAAAACCTCGGGGAGCGTGCGAATAAAGAGTACCCGGTAAGATCTTTCCTTAAAAACGGCGTGATGCTGAGCTTTTCGTCCGATTATCCGGTGACGGTGCCGCCGAATCCCTTTGTGGGGCTGGAGGTCGCGGTCACCAGAAATATGCCCGGCATAACGGATATAAACGACCCCCGGTACCTGCTCCGGCCCGAAGAGCGCCTGAGCGTGACGGAAGCTTTGCGCGCCTATACCATCAACGCCGCATACGCGATATTCGCTGAAGAGGTCACCGGCTCGCTGGAGGCGGGAAAATCCGCCGATATGACAGTTATCGACAGGAATCTTTTTACAGTAGAGCCCTCGCAGATAAGCGGCACCGTGGTGCTGAGGACATATTTTCAGGGGAAAGCGGTGTATGACGCGGGGGAGTAATACTCCCCCTCCCGTTATTTCAGAGTATCGCTGAACTCCTTCAATTCCCGTCTGGTTTCCTCAGGCAGCCGGTTATAATCCACGCCGTCAATCGCCCCCTGAAGCGTGTACAGATGAACCAGACACACATTAGGGTAATGTGTTTTCAGACGGGAGAAAGCTTCTTTGCTCCCGGCCTGTTTCAGCTCTTCCGTCGAGCAGATCCCCACGGATTTCAGCTTTTTCTCTATTTCTTTGCCGATATTCCGCATGTCAGCCAGCTTTGCCATGTGGCACATCCTTTTCTATATTCTGTTATTTTACAGTTATTGACGCCATATTCAAGCAATGTATCAGCATTCCATTGCGAACGCCCGCAATGCAAAGCTCCTCTCCCCCCACGGGGGAGGGGGAAAGACAAGCGCTTACTGCGCCCTCTTCCTCTGCCGCATCTTTCTGCGCGCCCTCGCCGCCTCCAATGCCGAAATCCGCACCGCCAGCTTTTCCACCGACGACGAAGCGGCTATGCGCCCGTCACGCGTATACGCCTCTACGTTCTCCTCTAAACGGTCGGGATCATACAGGTAGTTGACCATAATACCCCACGACTGGACGAGCCCTTTTTCCGAGTTGTCCGCCATCCAGTTCAGCTTCTCCACCCGCGCACCGTTCCCCAGGTGGAAGCGTGTCACGGGATCCTGCGGCATGCCGTCCCGTTTAACTTCGAGAAGATACTGAGCGGCCACACGCAGCAGCACATCTTTGAAAATTTCCATAAGCTTGCTGTTGCAGGCATATTCCTGCGGGGTTGTTGCTATCCCCTGGAAAACAGGATCTTTGGGACCCTTTATCCCCATCTCGTCAAGACGCTCCCAATCTGACACGTAACATGCGGAGGCCACCACGCCGGGATTGTTTTTCAGCCAGCGCATCATGCCGGGGATGGGCGAAAGAGTGGCAAAGGTTTTGAGCTTTGGAAAATCCCGCTTCAGGCTGTCTATAACTCTTTTAAGCAGGAAGTTTCCGAAGGAAATCCCCCTGAGCCCTTCCTGGGTGTTGGTTATGGAGTAAAATATCGCGGTGCTGGCAACGGCGGAATCCGCCACCGGCGCCTGAATATCAAGAAGCTGCTGCACATTGTCGGCAAGTCCTTTAAGCAAGGCCACCTGTACAAAAATCAGCGGTTCATAGGCCATTTTAGGATGAAAAAAAGCATAACAGCGCCTGTCTGAATCCAGCCTGTTTTTAAGGTCTTTCCATGAGTGTATCTCGTGCACCGCCTCATATTCCACTATTTTTTCGAGAAGGGCCGCCGGGGAGTCCCAAGTCAGGCGCACGAGCTCCAGAAAGCCCACGTCGAACCACGATGCCAGACACCGCTTAAGCTCACTGTCAAGGATCTTCAGCTCCGGGCTTTCTTTCATGAACCGGAGAATATCCACACGCATATCCACAAGAAATTTAACCCCCATCGGAATAGCGTTGAATCTGGTCAGGATCCTTTCCCTGGGGGAATAAAGAGCAGCCCGCAGCACGGCTTCGCTCTCCCATTGCTCAGATGTGCCGGCGGTTGTTTTGTATTTTTGATATGCAATTGAAATCTGTTCCGTGTCGGGACCGAAATCCAATGCAAGTACGCGCAAAAAGTTATGGCGGCCTTCGTCATCCAGATCAAGATAGGTTTTAGCGAGATCAGCGGCATGCAGGCGGGCGGAAACCTCTCCGCCTTTGGCGTTGGCACATTCAGCCAATCTGTCGCGTATTCCCTCCGGGGATTTCTCACGCGGTGTGCTCTCCCTGCCGGTAATGCTCGTGAACAGAGAATATAATTTCGACAGGTTGCGTGTAATAAACTCTTTTTTCATACACATCCTCCTTTTGCCGCTGTTCATTTTGTAAAACCTATGTTTGTATTTTATGCTATCAATAAAATACGCCCGCAAGTAAAATTAGTAAAGCAATTTTTAGTTCGACCAGAGATTTCAAAGAAATAAAGCATTTTTCGTGACGGAAAAAATATAAAAATAATTTATTACAGAGGCTCTGACTGAAAATTGCATTATTTGAGATTCGTTTTGTTATTAATTAATAGTTGACTCATGCATACTCCCTAATATAATATGTAGAATATTTTAAACGGGGGGACAGTCATGAAAAAATTTGTGTTAATTATGACGGCACTGGTTCTATTCTGTGCCTGCGAACGTAAAGCCTCAAACGAGTTTATCGTTGGGGTGCAGGCGCCAATCACAGGCAAATATGCCAGCGAAGGACAGGGGATGAGCAACGCGGTCAAGCTCCTTGCAAAACAGCAGAATGACGCTGGCGGTCTGAACGGTGCCACTGTCAAGGTTATCACCTGCGACGATGAAGGTACCCCGCAGAAAGCTTCCATATGCGCCAAAAAGCTTGTGAACGATGGTGCTAAAGTTGTCATCGGGTCATACACTTCAACCGCGACTGAAGCCTCCCAGGCCATATATGCCAACGCCAACGTCATCCAGACCAGTGACGCCACGGCAGCCAGCCTGACAAAAAACAACTATAAAACCTACTTCCGCGCCTCCTTTAACGACGACATCGAAGGCGAATTTACCGCAAACTATTTCGTGAATTATAAAAAATACCAGCGTATCGCGGTTATCAGCGACTATTCGTCCTTCGCCGCAGGCCTTGCGGAAGCAGCGGTCAAGAATATCAAAATCCTCGGCGGCAACGTCGTATACGACGGCAAAATAGACGCCGGCGCACAGGATTTTAAAGCCGTGCTCACGAGCATCAAAGCATTGAACCCTGATGTGATATACTTCTCCGGTTACTACACTGAAAGCGGCCTCCTGCGCACGCAGCAGATGCAGCTTGACATCAAGGCCGACTACGTGGGCGGCAACGCCACTGACAACCCTGACTTCATAAAAATCGCAGGCGAAAAAAATGCCATAGGCAGCTTCCTGATAGGTCTGCCGCTGCCGGAGCAGCTCGACTACCCCGAAGCACGCAAGTTTAACGCCGATTACCTCACCGAATTCAAAACACCGGTGCCTTCAATATGGGTGGTAATCAACGCAGACGGTCTGCGTGTGGTATTTGAGGCAATGAAACAGGTAAAAAGCAATGACACTATCAAAGCCATTGAGTACATCAAAGGCACGATGAAAGATTTCCCCGGCCTGACCGGCCCTATCACCATCCAGGCCAACGGGGAACGCGTGGGGAGCATATACCAGGTCAACGTAATCGGCTCCGACCTGAAATATCAGCCTGTTTATAACGACGCGATGGCCAATAAGCAATAATGGAGACTTTTTTCCAGCAGCTTATCAACGGCCTCACATACGGCAGCCTGCTGGGCTTTATCGCCCTGGGCTATACAATGGTTTATGGGATTCTTAAGCTCATTAACTTTGCCCACGGCGATATGGTCACACTGGCGGCATTTTTGGCCATAACTATTGTGCCTTTCGTAGCCATGATGGGTACGGTGGGCACAATTTTAACAATCGCCGCCGTTGTCGCCATCGCCTGTTTTGTAGCCGTTCTGCTGGAAAAAATCGCTTACAAACCTCTCCGCGCCGCGCCGCGGCTCAGCCTTATAGTATCCGCACTGGGCGCGGGGATGGTAATTAAAAATGCAATAATGCTCATCTGGGGTGCAAACCCGCGCATATTCCCCAGCGACATATTCCCTGCGGGGCTGGCAAAAATATCATCTGTATCAATAAGCTACCTCAGTATTATTATACTCCTGCTTAATATTTTTGTCATGGTCGCGCTCTTCCTGTTCATAAACAAGACGAGGATAGGTATCGCCATAAAGGCCCTTTCCATCGACTACAGCACCGCCGAACTGATGGGCGTGAACGTAAACCACACTGTGATGGTGGTATTTCTTATAGGCGGCGGCGTAGGCGCCCTGGGTGGAATGCTTATAGGCGCCAGTTATGTCACAGTACCATTCGATATGGGCTTTGACTACGGCCTGAAAGCGTTCATCGCCGCCATACTCGGCGGCATAGGCAGCATCCCCGGAGCCATGTTCGGCGGGATGCTTCTGGGGCTCACACATACTTTTTGCAGCGGATATATTTCGAGTACCTGGGCAAACGCCTTCACCTATCTGCTTTTGATTATTATGCTGATCTTCCGCCCCAACGGCCTGTTCGGGCAGAAACTGGTGCAGAAAGTATGAGCAGGAAAACAATCCTTATCATCGCACTGGCCGTTTTCGGGGCCGTATATCCGCTTTTTGCAGACAGTGCATGGCTTTCTATCGGCACAACCTTTTTTATATTTGCACTGGTGGCCCTTTCCCAGGATATCGTCCTCGGCAGGGCGGGCGTTTACGATATGGGACACGCCATATATTTCGGTCTGGGCGCATACATCTTTTCAATCCTTGTAACCAAACTGGGGATGAACTTCTTCGCGGCGGCCTTTTTTGCCGCGTTTTTGCCTGCGCTTATGGCACTTGCCGTGGTCACGCCGGTAATACACCTCCGGGGGGACTACTTCCTTGTGGTCAGTATCGGATTAAACATCATATTCACCCAGGCGCTGAACAATAATCTGTTCGGACTCACAGGCGGGCCGAACGGTATATTCGGCGTATTTCCCGCCCCCGTCCTGGGGATCGATTTTACGTCGTCAACTTTCATTTATTACTTCGCTTTCGCCGTGATGATACTGACAATACTGATCCTCCACAACTTTGATAATTCCAGATACGGCCGGGCGCTGTATTTTATTCATCAGGACGATCTTGCTGCGGCCAGTATGGGAATCAACGCGAACTATCTGAAGCTGATCAGTTTCATGATGAGTGCGGTATTGGCCGGGTTCGCCGGGGTGCTGTATGCGCTGGAGTATTCAGCCGTCTCGCCGGAAACGTTCAGCGTGGATCAATCAATTACTTTTTTCGCAATCGTAATCGTGGGCGGTCAGGGCTCCCTGCCTGGCGTGCTTTTGGGCACTTTTGTAATGTTTGTCCTGCCGGAGCTTTTCCGCGGATTTGCAAACATCCGATATCTGTTGTTCGGCATAGCTATGGTGGCGCTTATGGTTATGCGCCCGCGGGGCATTATGCCTACCAAATACGGTTTCTATCCTAAAAAGCTTTTCAGGAGAGACGTATGACGGAAGCCCCTATTAAAAATACAATTCTGACGGTAAAAAACCTGACTAAATCATTCTACGCGCTGAAGGCCGTGGACAATATGACTTTTGACGTCGCCGAAGGCGAAATTCTTGGTATAATAGGCCCCAACGGGTCCGGAAAAACCACACTTTTTAACTGCATCAGCGGAGTAAGCAAAGCGGAAACGGGCAGAATAATCTTTGAAGGAAAAGACATTTCCGGCAAATCCATGGATGCTATCGCCAAAATAGGTATCCGGCGCACATTTCAAACAATACGGTTATTTCAGGACATGAGTGTGGCGGAAAACATCTACTCCGGCTTCTATACCACCTCCAGACAGAAGCTTTTTCATGCCCTCTCCCATCTCGGCCTGTACAGGTCGGACGAGAAACAAGCGTGGGATGACGTGCGAAAGCTGGCGGAATTTTTCATGATAGACGGTTACCTCACATATAGAGCGGGTGATCTCGCTTACGGATTGCAGCGAAAAGTGGAGATAGCCCGGGCAATGCTGTCAAAACCCAAGCTTTTGATCCTTGATGAACCGGCGGCCGGTATGAACGACGCGGAAAAATCCGAGCTGGCCGACATGATCCGCTCCATAGCGCAAACCACCACAGTGCTGATGATTGAACACGACATGGACATGGTTATGGATCTATGCAAACGGATAATAGTCCTGAACCAGGGCTCTCTGCTGGCCGAAGGACTGCCGGATGAGATACAGAACAACGAGGAAGTCATTACCGCCTACATGGGGCCGGATGATTATCGTATATATGGACCAACCGGAGATGATTTATGAGGTTTGAGATAAACGATCTCCACGTCTCATATGGCGGCATCATGGCTCTGGATGGTGTTGACTGCGTTGTTAAAGAGGGTGAGATAGTCTGCCTCATCGGCGGCAACGGGGCGGGGAAAAGCACACTCCTGCGCACGGTGAGCGGCCTGGTGAAGCCTTCCGGCGGCTCTATAACCTTCGACGGCATGAATATAACCGATCTGCCGCCGCACAAAATAGTTCCGCTCGGAATATCCCACTCACCCGAAGGGCGCAAGGTTTTTGCCACGCTTACTGTGGAAGAAAACCTTATCATGGGCGCATACGCTCTGCATCATGTAGATCATAGTGTTCTAAAATTCATATATGACGTTTTCCCCAGACTGAAAGAACGTCACAAACAAATGGCCGGCACCCTGTCCGGAGGCGAACAGCAAATGCTGGCAATCGGCAGATCACTTATGTCCCGGCCCAAGCTGCTCCTTCTGGACGAACCCAGCCTTGGTCTCGCCCCGCTTGTTTCGAAAGAAATGTTTGCCCACATAAAAAGGATAAACGAAGTACAAAAGATATCCATACTGATAGTGGAGCAAAACGCCGCCGCCGCGCTGAAACTCTCTCACAGAGGGTATGTGCTGGAGGTCGGCAAGGTTGTCCTTTCGGGTTCTTCCGACGAACTCCTCGCCTCCCCCCTCCTCCGGGAAAGCTATCTCGGGAAAAAACAGAAGCACTAGAGCATTTTATTTTGAGATGTTGTATAAATATGAATACATTGTGCTGCTCTTTATCCTCGTGCGGGAAACCCGCACTGCGGTACGAGTCTGCGCGGCGCTTCGCAGGGTAACCCTGCTTCGCTTGCTCCGCGGGCGGCGCAAAAACGCCTTAGAGCATTTCAATGTTGAAATGCTCTAGAGTACTATTTAAACATCAACTCCGCATAGCCCAGGTGCTCCACGATACCGTCCTCATCG
>JAVBTI010000126.1:0-26523 GCA_031556255.1 Deferribacterales bacterium
TTTTAAAGATTTTTTTACATGCCGCCGTGTTTTCCTGCTCATAAATCAGCGGCTTTGTGAAAAGCAAAGCGCTGAGGGATCTCAGTGCGACCCTCAGATCGTGCACGCTTTCCGTATCATCATAGGTGAATGTCAGTTCCAGCATGGCGGCTGCTCTCGCCGTGAGTGACTTCAACACGGCATTTGTGGCCGGTATGCCGCCTTCCTGAAAGTGGACAGGTTCCGAATATTTCTTTACTGCCGGATTTTCCTCCAGAAAGGAGCGGAGGTATTTTGCCGGCAGGGTGTAAATGAAACCGGCGTCAACAAGCACAGGTGCAATTATATCAATAAGCGGCGCCCCCGCCGGTGTAATTTCGTAATAGTATCCGCTTTTGCTGTTCGCGGATCTTTTTTCAGTTACTTTGACCGCTTCGCCACTGTCAGTGTGAATGATGCTGAAAGTTTTCACCGACAGGGCGACGGCTTGGGCAGCAAGCAGCGGCCGTCCGCTTATGGTCTCATACAGAATCCGTTTGGCGGCGGATTCCCTCAGCACGTCCGCTGTAAGGGGATGCACATATTTTTCCGGCAGGGCTACCGTATGCCGCTCGAAGACATCGTAGAGGTAAAGGCGTTTATGCGCGTCGGTTTTTTTATGGGCAAGAGTTATACCGTGTTTATTCAGCTTGAGATCGTAGGTGTCGAAAAGGAAAAAACGCTCATATGGACGGTCCCCGGCTTTTGTGCAGTAAACAGGGAGCCCGCCCAGCATTTCCACTCGCAGTGGTTTATCGGAATACAGCCATACGGCGCTGTTGATATCCATAATGCAATATATCGCATTAAAATTTTTATGACAAGTTGACTTTTAAGTAAATGTATTTATTATTTATGGAGTTCTTAACTATGAAAAGAAAACCAAAGGAGGCGCTGATGTCTAAAGAACTTAAGGGCACAAACACTATTCAAAACCTTATGAAGGCTTTTGCCGGGGAATCCCAGGCCAGGACCAGGTATACCATGTTCGCAAATGTGGCGGCAAAAGAAGGTTACTCACAAATCGAGCATATTTTTTTGGAGACCGCTGAAAATGAGCGGATGCATGCCAAAGTTTTTTATGAGCATATAGTAAAAACACTGGGCGAAAACGAATGCATATCTGTAAATGTCAACGCGGACTATCCGGTTGTGCTGGGGGATACTCTGACAAACCTCAAAGCTGCCGCGGCAGGGGAACATGAAGAGTTTGCCGTGCTTTACAGCGCGTTTGCTGATGAGGCGGACAAAGAAGGGTTCCCTGACATAGCTTTTCGTTTTCGCAAGATAGCGGAGATAGAAGAGAAACACGAAAAACGCTACCTCGCGCTTGCGGCGGGTATTGAAAAGGGCACCATCTTCAAAAAAGAAGGCCCTGTTGAATGGATATGTCTGAAGTGCGGGTATGTACATAAAGGTGATTCCGCGCCGAAGGTGTGCCCTGTCTGCGCGCACCCTCAGGGATATTTTGAAATGCATGTTGTGAATTACTGATCCCTTTATATGCCGTGCGCCTGTGCAACACAGACGCACGGTATATTCCAAGAGTCGACCATAATT
Source organism: Deferribacterales bacterium (assembly GCA_031556255.1). GTDB lineage: Bacteria > Chrysiogenota > Deferribacteres > Deferribacterales > JAISNW01 > JAIRQX01. Next base: position 1,579 of record JAVBTI010000126.1, read on the forward strand.
ATTTTCCATATGTGAATTTTCTTTTCTTGATTTTATTAAAAATTGATGCTACTGTTTCAACTGAAAGACGCTTTGACGTATTTCAGCGGAGCGGATATGAAGGAAAGCAGGCGCGCGGAGACGGAAGATACTGTAACAGACAGCGCATGGAGCGAACTGTGGCATACATACGGCGCATACGCTCTGGGCAAGAATTACAATTTGCTTGAAAAGCTGGGTGGAGTTTCCTGGGTCTTAAATATGCCGGACGGCAAAATCAAATTTGATGAACATGAAGATATTGGAGTGCAGCTTCTCGGCAGCTACATGCCGGCTATAAAACGGTGGACATGGGCATGGGCAGAGAAAAACGAATATGTGCCGGAAGAGTTCACTAAGGCGGCGGTGAGCATGAAAGAGCTGGGTGACAAATACGGGATACCCCGGCTGGCAAGCCCAAACATCAAAGCGCCATCTGCCTCAGTTAATGATATAGCTCTTCTGGCTTCCGGATATCTGCCTTCGAGCGGTTATTTTGCTGCCGACGTCGGACGGAAGAGAAAATATCTGCTTTTGGAAGAAAGATTTCTCGCCCGGGACAACACGGCACCGACATATATGGCGCGTGTTTTCAGGGATTTTGTAAAAATGGGGATTAACGATCACAAGCGTGCCTTTTGCAGTTATGCCGGCATGTGCGGCTATGATTTCACCGAGAAAGACGGCACTGTTACGGCAGTAAAGAATAATGAGGTATTAATGGCGAGGTTCGACCGGGAAAAGCTTAAATCCATCCAGGTCTGACCCCTTCTTAAAGAATGCTGGAAGACAAGCAGGGAGAAACCGCCCCTCCTCCTATGTGGCTTTGAGATCCTTGTCAACATCTTCTTCCGCGTATTGCCCCTCCTATGGACTCTTTTGAAAGAAAGAGTAGCCCCTGCAGTAAAAAAGCTCCCCTTTGCTCAAGGGGAGCTTTTTTACTTAAAGGAAGGAAGATGTTTAAGGCAGGTAATACAGTCTGGGAAATTCCGTATTATCCTGAATAACCCACGGAGCGTCGTCGCTTTGCCCGAATTGCCAGCCAAGCGCAGTGTAGGTGGCTTTTTTTCTGGCGTCATTCATTGTTATGGCGGCTCCGTTTATTCCGTATTGTTGCGTTCCCCAGACAGGCATATTCAGCGCCAGATTATTATTCGCCGTACCGCTCACGAATTCGCCCGCTATACGCCCTGTAAGCCGGATACCGGTGAGGCTGCCGTTGAGAGCTGCATTGGTCTTGATCGTAGAATTGGATGCATAGCCTACGATCCCTCCCATACGAGTGCTGGAGGTATCGGTGCCTGTGACAGTACCTGATGCATAACAGTTGGTTATGCTGCTGTTAAGGGATTCGCCTGCTATGCCCCCCGCATAGTTTTGGCTGTTTATATTGCTTACTGAATAGGAGTCGGTTATGGAGGTGCCGTTGGATATATTGCCTGCTATCCCTCCTGTGAGTCCGCTGGCGGTAATATTGCCGGACGAATGGGTGTTTCTTATAATGCTTCCCGATGCATTGCCCACTACCCCGCCTGAGCTGTTTCTGGCGGTAATGTTGCCGGTTACATAGCAGTTTGTTATTTCTGTGTTGGCTATGCGCCCCGCTATGCCTCCTACATAGTTTCTGCCGCCCAGGCCGCTTAAAGATATTTCCACGCCCATGTTGCGGACGGCGCCGCCGTTTATGTAGCCGAATAGTCCTGTATAATCAAGGTCGCTCGACCTGTTCGCGGACAGTCCCGTTATTTTGTGTCCGTGGCCGTCCAGCCTGCCGGTGAACGGCGCACTCCTTGTTCCTATGGAAGGCCATTCCGTGTAATCGGACAGATCAGCATCCTGTTTCAATGCGTAAGTGGCCGCCAAATCATTGCGTATATTATATATATCGGCAGAGGAACATAATACATATGGCCTGCCGTTGCTTCCGTCACCTGAGCCGCATTGCAGGCTGTCTATATCGTAATCGCCGGAACTGCTGACGGAGCTGCCGCCCCCGCCGCAGCCGTGCAGCGCGGCGGAAAGCATCGATAATACAATTAAGATCGGTATTGTTCGCACATCAACCCCCTGCCTGTAATGGAGTTTTTACAGGCACCGTCATGGCTTCAGGAAGTATACAAAAGGTTCTGTACCCGTTTTGCCTACTTCCACAGGGATTGTCTTGTGTTCACGTTTTTTCAGCAATAGTGAGACTTCGCTGCCCGAATTGTTTATATCCCCAAAATAGCGTGCCCTCGCGGGACATTGGGACACACAGAACGGCTGCTCGCCCTTATCCAGCCTATGAGCGCAGAACGTGCATTTTTTTACCGTGTTGTTGGTGCTGGGAACTGCGTTCGGGTTGCCGAGATCGAAGCCGGGGTTAAATATCGGGTTTTCTATGAGTACCCGCATTGTGCCGTAACCATAGGTGCATTCTTTCATGCATATTTCACATCCGTTGCCGAGGCATCTGGCTGGATCGACCACCACGATGCCGTCATCCCGCTGGGTTGTGGCACCGGAAGGGCATCCTTTAACGCACGGGGCATTAAAGCAATGCTGGCAGGCACGGGTGAGGTCGTCGTTTCTCGGAGTCCCCGTAACCCTGTTGAAATGGTCCATTGTACAGGTGTCGCCCAACGATATCGCGCCGACAGGGTTGTCCACAATATTGGAGTTTTCTGTCAAAACCACATTCAGCGAGTAATTCGCCGGCATATTGTTTTCGGATTTACATGCCACCGCGCATGAATGGCACCCTATGCAGCGTTTCTGATCTATTACCATAGCATATCTTTTAGCAGTCATAATTTATGCTCCTTATATTTTTTCGAGCTTCACGCAGGCGTCGTAGAAACTCTGAACGACCGGAACAGGGTGCACCTTGCGGCTTGTGAGAAGCTGCGAGTTGCCAAGATCGCCTGAAAACTCTTCCCCAAACATAGTTTTAAACTGAGACATCTGCCAGCCCCTGGGGACGTTTACCATTCCTTTGCGTATGCCGACCGATACGATCGCTTTTACCACGCAGTGCCCTCTGGCGTTTGATACTTTGACCAGGTCGCCGTCTTTGATGTTCATGGAGGCGGCGTCTTCTTTACTGATCTTTACTGTGGGGTACGGATCGAATTCGCGTAACCACGGAGTATTGTTCCATTGGGAATGCGCGCGCCAGCGTTGTCGTTCAGATATAAGCTGAAATGGATACTCTGAGTTGCCCGGTATGGATTCGCCGGGAGCTTCCCAGTCAGGAAGCCGCTCTTTGCCCATATCAATGTCAGTCTCGAAGAAGAACGAGCCTCCGGAGGCCTGTCCGTAATTGCTGTTGGCATAGATATTTTCCGCATAAAACTCAATCCGCTTTGTATTGCCCGAAATATAGGCCGTCTGCGTGCCGAACACCATACTGTCGCATCCGGACGCCGTAGCCTTGCGGTGCATGGGGTATATATACGGTTTTGAAGGTGTGCCGGGAAAGTTGCGTATTGCTCCTTCCTGCTTTAATTTGTCCCATGATACGTTATTTTCGGGAGCCAGGTCTTTTCCGGAGATGCCCTTATAAAAAGTCCTGTAGGTTTCGGCTGAAACCATTGTGTCTGCATCATGTTCGAAAGTTGAGCGGAAATATTTGCCGTATCCCATCTCTTCAGCGAGCAGTTTGGCTATTTCACCGTCTGATTTGCATTCACCCAGAGGTTCAACCGCTCTCGGCGCGTACAGATAGTGCGGATGGTTGGAGTTGGATACCACGTCGTCCTGTTCGAACCAGTGGGAGACCGGAAGTACCAGATCGCAATACTGACCTGTGTCTGTAATCGCCGTGTCGACTGATACCGCCAGCTTAATTCTATATTCGCTTCCGTCTTTTGTGGTAAGCATTTTAGCCAGACTGGCCGGATCGACGAAAGTGGTCATCGGGTTGCCCCAGGAACACCACAAGGCGCGGATCTTTGTAGGCGTACCTCTGAACAGTTCGTTTGGTCCGCCATTGCCTTGTGCTGTGGGCACTGAAGCACCATCCACATTGAATACCGTGGCCATAATCGGGTAAGCTATGCCGGGCGATGCGGCGGCGCCAAGTTCTGCCGGGCGGGCGGAAAGCTCGGCGGTGTTTGATGAGGTAGCCTGTATATACATACCCACACTGGCACCGGCTTTGCCCATCTGTCCCGTTATGGCGGCAAGAGTGGCCAGCGCGTGGTAAACGTGGTGACCGTTAGTATAATGGTCCGGCCCGAAGCCCGTTATTATAGATGCGGGGCCGTTAGTGCAATAGATTTCAGCGAACTTTTTCACTACATCGGGGTGAACCCCGGTGGTGGCCTGTGTGGCGGCTGCCGGGTACTGCGCCGCCCGGTCTTTCAGCAGGCCGAAAGCGGTGCTGTACTGAACACCGTCCCATGTGACGGAATTATATTCGCATGTGATTGCCGCCGTGAGCATCGGTTTATTAAGAAGATCCGTGTCATGTCTGGTAGCATAAAAATTGATGCCGTCGTGCGCTATGAGCGCATCAGCCTCCACTGTACGCAGGCCGGCGGTGAGTGAGATGCCACTTTGCTGTGCCGCAGTCAGGTCGCTGTATCGCAGATATTTGCCAATGGGATCGGAGGGTGATGCTGCCGGGTTGGTCGCAATTGCGGGTTTTATAAGGAATGGAGCGATGGTATTTTTCTCCATAAAATCGTAGTCCACCCAGCAATCAGCGGCGCCGCGCGTGGAGTGGTTTTCAATGATTTCGTTTATGACCGACAGCGCCAGAAGGGTGTCGGTACCGGGTGTTAAATGTATGAAATGGTTTGCTCTGGACGCTGTGCTGGAGAGCATAACGTCTACAGAGATAAGTTTAGCGTCATTTTGGGTAATCGCGTCAGCTATGAAGTGCCAGTTCTGGATCTGCGCCTCCGCTACGTTTGAACCCCATGCCACGACAGTCTTGGCGTTGCGGAAATCGACGGGTTCGTTTGCCTGCATGTATGGATACACTACTGATACTCCCAGCGCTCTTGACATGCCCACAGACTGGCACCTGTCGACCTGCGGAATTATGTTTGTTGCATCTATGATATTAAAGAACTTGCTCATACCCGCTTTCTGGATTGCCGCGTAGTTGGCGGTACCGACGAGGTGCGCCACTGAACGGTTACCCAGGCCGGCGTCATTGCGTATCGCCTTCAGATTGTCGGCAATATATTTAATGGCGTCCGTCCATGAAATCTGTTCCCATTCCGGGTTCCCTCTGGAAGAAGAATTTTTACGTTTCAGCGGATGCAGCAGTCTGTCGCTGGAATACACGCGCTGTGCCTGTGAAAGGCCGCGCAGGCAGACGCGGTCATAGTCTCTGTTTGGCAGCGGTCTTCGGCTTATTTTCACGATTTTGTTATCCCGCACATGCGCGTTCAGATAGCAGCTTGAAAAGCAGTTCGGTCTGCACACAGCCGGTTTCAATGTTTCCTCCACCGTGCCGCCGTCGATCGGCGTGGTTTGGTAAATTATGCTGCCATCGTCACTTTTTGAACATCCAGACAGCAGGCCGACTGCACCTAACGCTGTTGTGCTTTTCAAAAAATTACGCCTGGATAGCCCCATACTCTCCAGAAATTTCTGAATCAATACGCTCCTTTGTCCCATATTGCCTCCTTCGTCACTAAAGAATTATTCTTGATGTTTAGGGTACAATAATTTATTTATGTATTTATGAAAATACCCTAAAAATAAACTATTGAGTCTGTACTTAAAGTACAGTACAATAATTAAATTGAGATTGTCAATAAAAATATTCGACTGGTTAAAAGATGGGTATAAAATAGTTACAGTTATTGTTTAAATAATTATTTGTGTACAAGTAATAGTTTTTATTATAGGTTTATCAGGATATGAGCATTCAACTTAATATTGAGCAAAAGATTCTTTCCTCTGCCAACGCACTGTTTTCTGCCAGGCTGTATGTTGACGTGTCGATAATGGATATAGTTAACAGTGCCGGGGTAGGGCGGGGCAGTTTTTATAACTATTTTACCACGAAAGATGAGTGTTTTGTAAAGTGTGCTGTCCCGATAATCCAGTCGGTTTCTAATACTCTTCTGGAGTACCGCTACCAGGTGGGGCCGGACAATCTGGCTATGCTGCTGGAGAAGAACATCAGTATAATGTACGAAAAAACCATGATATTTCGCAATACCAACGCGTTTATGTATGCTACTGAAAATGAGATGCTCCGCCATATGCTGTACAATGCGTACAAAGTTATGTACGCATCCATAAGCGATGTGTACATGGAGTACATCCGCAATATGCCTTCAAATGCCGGTACTGTCGAAAGTGAGTTGGTTATCAGGGCCAAGGCTATTGCGGGTTATATTATTTCATCGTCACATATGGCCATGTTTGACGCTATCGCTCCCCTGGGAATTATGGCGGACAGCGCTTCGGCAATATCACTTAAACCGGAAGATTTTTTAAAACTTATTACGTAATATTCATGTTTTCGAAAAAATCAGAAATTTTTCGGTACATATTCTCATGTAAATATCTGTGTAAACTTTTGTACAAGCTGAGTACGCAGATTTTTATTATTTTGATAAAATGAAAAAAAACAGTTGATATTTTGGTGAAAATTTGGTAGATCCGCATTCTGAATTTCATCATAGGGGGGAAATTAATGAAAAAATTTCTGCTGCTTCTGCTTGTGGGGGTTATTTTTGTTTTAGGCGGCTGCAATAAACAAAAGAATGAACTCTATGTTTACAACTGGACCGAGTATATGCCCGATTCACTGATCAAAGATTTTGAGAAGGAGACGGGCATCAAGGTGGTCTACTCCACCTACGACTCAAACGAAATGATGTATTCCAAAGTTAAACTCCAGAAAGGAAGCGGTTATGATCTGATTGTGCCGTCCACATATTATGTGAGCAAGATGGCAAAAGAGGGGCTGTTGCAGGAAATAGACCACAGTAAGCTTACAAATTTCAATAATATCGCGCCTCATCTGCTGGACCAGACGTATGACAGAGGCAATAAATACAGCATACCCTATATGTGGGGTGTGTCACTTGTGGCGTATAACGATAAATATGCCCAGCCGGGCACAATTACATCATGGGGAGACTTGTGGAGGCCTGAGTTCGCCGGATATGTCCTCCTGAACAATGATGTGCGGGAAGTATTCCAGATGGCGCTTGTGCTTCTGGGCTACTCCGGCAACTCCACTGATGAAAAGGAGATCGAGGCGGCATACGGGAAACTTACCGAACTTGTTCCCAATGTGCGTATATTTAACAGTGACTCGCCGAAACAGCCGTTCATAAATGAAGAGGTTCGCATAGGTCTGCTTTGGAGCGGAGAAACCTACCGTGCGCATGCTGCCAACGAACACATTCGGTATGTATACCCTAAAGAGGGAGCCATCGTGTGGATGGACTGTATGAGTATCCCTCAGGGAGCCAAAAATGTGGAAAATGCCTATAAATTTATGGATTTTATACTCAGGGCTGACGTGGCGCTGGCTATTTCAGAGGATGTGGGTTACTCAACTCCCAATCAGGCCGCGCTTGAGCTTATGGACGAAGAAAGCCGCAACGATCATCTGCTGAACCCCACCGCTGAAGACCTGAAAGGCTCGGAGTTCCAGGACGACATAGGCGATGCCATACTCATATATGAAAAATACTGGGAAAAACTGAAAACCGGGAAATAAGCGGAAGCTTGTTATAGAACCAACCTGTTATAAGCGGCGGATATGAAATCCGCCGCCCAGTTTATTTTTTCAACAGCGGATAGCCCATCTGCTCTCTAAGCGCCACGAACTGTTCCGCGCACATCTTTGCCATCGCCCTCACGCGTCCGATATAGCCGGTGCGCTCTGTTACCGATATGGCGTTGCGGGCATCCAGCAGGTTGAAGGTATGGCTGCATTTCAGCGTGTAATCATACGCGGGCAGCACAAGTCCTTTCCCCGCAAGCCGCTTCGATTCTTTCTCGTACATTTCGAAAAGCTTGAAAAGCATATCAGTGTCTGCTTCCTCGAAGTTATGGCGGGAGAACTGCACCTCGTTCTGATGGTAAACCTGGCCGTAGGTGACATCTTTATTCCACTTTACGTCGTACACGGAGTTTACGCCCTGGAGATACATGGTGAGCCGCTCCAGTCCGTAAGTGAGCTCTCCGGTGACAGGCTTCAGATCTATACCGCCAGCCTGCTGAAAGTATGTGAACTGCGTGATCTCCATCCCGTCGAGCCATACCTCCCAGCCAAGCCCCCAGGCGCCGAGAGTGGGTGACTCCCAGTCATCCTCCACAAAACGGATATCGTGGGCGAGAGGGTCTATGCCCAGCGTTTTAAGGCTGTCCAGATAAAGGTCCTGTATATCGTCCGGCGACGGTTTCAGCACCACCTGGAACTGGTAGTAATGTTGGAGGCGGTTCGGGTTTTCGCCGTAGCGCCCGTCGGTGGGGCGGCGGCTGTTTTCCGTATACGCGGCGTTCCACGGCTCAGGTCCCAGGCACATCAGAAATGTGGCGGGGTTGAAGGTCCCGGCTCCCACCTCCATGTCGTAAGGCTGCCATATGAGGCACCCTTTGGAGGCCCAATATTTTTGCAGATTCAGTATAACGTCCTGAAAATACATCTTAATCTCCTGTTAATAGAGTGCGCATCCGTGCACACACCGCATCCCTGCGGTGGTTGCGCCCCGTCCTTGGGGCGCTCTCCGTGCCGCCCGTCCCTGGCCGGCACCATACGCCGCGATTAAGCGCGGCGGAAAACCACCCCCTAAAGTCCCCCAAAGGGGACTTCAAGAAGCCTGAATCTCCGTGCTATTCGTCTTTCATGAGCAGACAGAGGTCTTCGACCCTTTCGCCCATATATTTTATGGCGTCGGCAATACCCATATTGTAGTAATACCTGCCCAGTTTTTCAGTTATGAAATCAATGAACAGGCTCGTGCTGAGGTCACTGACTTTTTCTATATCCAAATTCTCTTCGATATACTTTTTAAGCAGCGGCACCGCGTCGCTTTTTTCCTCTTTTGTCAGTTTCAGAACCTGCTCATCTTTTCTCATGGAACGGCCTTATTTCTTCCGTCTGGCGTTTGCCACCAGCGGTATTGCGTGCAGCCTGATGAAACCTGTGGCGAGGGACTGGTCGTAAGCCCCCTGATCGTCATCCATGGAAACGACCTTCATATTGTAAAGCGAGTACTTAGACTCCCTCGAAAGCACGGTAATGTTGCCTTTATAGAGTTCCAGCTTCACCTTGCCGGTAACATATTTCTGCGACTCGTTCAGGAGGGCCATCAGGCAGTCCATTTCTGAGCTGTACCAGTATCCGTTGTATGCGAGCTGAGCAAAACGCGGCATGAGTGTTTCTTTGAGCTGTATAACGCTGCCTTCCAGCGTCAGCCCCTCCAGATCCCTGTGGGCGGCAATGAGGATGGCGCCTCCTGGTGTTTCATATACTCCGCGGGATTTCATGCCCACGTAGCGGCTTTCCACCATATCCACGCGGCCTACGCCGTTGCGGCCGCCTATTTTGTTGAGCTCCGCGAGCATTTTGTACGGCGAAAGCTTTTTGCCGTTCAGCTTGACCGGCGTACCCTGCTCGAATTCCAACTCGATGGTTTCCGCCTTGTCGGGAGCGGTTTTCGGGCTGACGGAATACTCGAACATATCATCCGGCGGAGTAGTGGCCGGATCTTCCAGTATTCCCGCCTCGAAGCTTATATGCAAAGCGTTTTCGTCACTGGACCATGGCTTTTTAGCAGTGGCCTTTACGGGGATTTTATATTTTTTTGCGAAATCCATCGCCTCTACTCGCCCTTTGATTTTGCTGAAAAATTCAGGCATTCGCCAGGGGACGATTACTTTCAGTTCGGGGTCCAGCGCCGCCGCGGTCAGCTCGAAGCGCACCTGGTCGTTACCTTTCCCGGTCGCGCCGTGGGAAATAGATTTAGCTTTGGTCTTATGTGCCGTTTCCACCATACCTTTTGCGATTATGGGGCGGGCGAGGGAAGTCCCGAGCATATAGCGCCCTTCATAAAGTGCGTTGAATTTGATTGCCGGAAACACGAAATCCCGCACGAACTCTTCTTTCATATCGCCAATGAAAAACTCTTTCGCGCCGGATGCTTTGGCCTTGGCTTCCAGCACGGACAGGTCGTCCCGCTGTCCTACGTCGGCAACAAAGGCCACAACATCATATCCTTGTAAATCAAGCCATTTCAAGATCACAGAGGTATCAAGTCCACCGGAATAAGCCAGCACCACCTTTTCACGTTTTGCCATATTTATCTCCATTATTTCCTTATATTAAATCTAACATTATAGCTTTCTGCACATGCAGCCTGTTTTCAGCCTCATCGAACACCAGTGAAGCCGGTGACTCGAACACTTCTTCCGTGACCTCTTCGCCCATGTGCGCGGGGAGACAGTGCAGGAAGACAGGCTCTTTGCCCGTGGCTTTCATCAGCGCGGCGCTTACCTGATATGGTTTCAATATGGCCGCCTTACGCGCGGCGTCATTTTCCTGCCCCATGCTGGCCCATACGTCCGTCGTAACCACGTCAGCGCCATTTACCGCTTCCAGCGGATCGCCGGTTATCGCTATATTCGCGCCGGTTTTTTTAGCCTCTTCAAGGGCTGTTGCTGTAATGGTTTTATCAGTTTCGCAGCCTGTCGGGGAGGCTATGGCCAGGTCGAACCCGAAGCGCGCCGCGCCGTTCAGCCACGAGTGGGCAATATTGTTTCCGTCGCCTATATATGCCACCTTTATGCCGCGGTACCTGCCGAACCGCTCGTAGAACGTCATCACGTCCGCCATTATCTGGCAGGGGTGATACTCGTCCGTCAGTCCGTTTATAACCGGTACAGTGGCGTATTTTGCAAGTTCTTCCACCTTTGACTGGGCAAAGGTGCGGATCATTATCATGTGTACGTATCTGGAGAGCACGCGGGCGGTGTCCTTGACGCTTTCACCGCGTCCGAGCTGGATATCCGCACCGGACAGGTAGAGCGGGTGTCCGCCCAGCTCATGCACGCCCACGTCGAACGACACACGGGTGCGGGTGGACGATTTTTCAAAGATCAGCCCCACGCTTTTTCCCGCCAAATGCGTGTTATGAGGAATACCGGAGTTGCGCTCCTTTTTCAGGCGGATTGCTTCATCGATCAGCCATTTCAGTTCGTCGGGCGATCTGCCCAACAGTGTGAGAAAATCTTTTTTCATATTATACTCTTCAGCACTTTTTCCGCCTTTTCCACCCCTTCTTCCAGTTCGCTGATGGATGCGTTAAGCGGCGCGTAAAACCTGATCGATTTTGTGCCGCCGCCTATCACCACAAGCTTTTTATGAAGGGCGCGTTTTATGAATTCTTTATTCTCAACGGGAAGCTCAACACCTATAAGCATTCCCCTGCCTCTGACGGACGCTCCGTATGGCGTCAGGGCGTCTTTCAGCATTGATTGCAGCTTTTCTCCTTTTGCGGCGACTTCATCCAGAAAGCTGTCCGCCAGTACTACGTCCAACACTGCATCCGCGGCGGCGCACGCGAGAAGGTTTGCCCCAAAGGTGCTGCCGTGGGTTCCGTGAGAGAAAAGGGCGGCTATTTCAGGTTTAGCCATTACTGCGCCTATGGGCAGGCCGTTGGCCATGGCCTTAGCCATGGTTATGATATCCGGCACTATGTCAAAGAACGGATACGCAAACAGCTTGCCCGTCCGTCCGTAGCCGGTCTGCACCTCATCAAGGATCATAAGCGCGCCGTGCTGTGCGGTGAGCTCCCGCACTTTTTTTACAAAGTCCGGCTCGGCGGGCAGCACCCCCGATTCACCCTGATACAGCTCAAGCATGACGGCGCATACGTCGCCTTTGGACAGCTCAGCCTCCACGGCGGCGGTGTCGTTATACTGCACATAGGCGAAAAATGGTGCCACAGGCTCAAACCCTTTCTGTATCTTCTCCTGCGCCGTCGCCGAGAGCGTGGCGTAGGTGCGCCCGTGAAAACCGTTTATCATGGTTATTATACGCGGTTTTTTGCCGCCGTGCACTTTATTGTTGTATATTCTGGCAAGCTTTATGGCCCCTTCATTCGCCTCCGCGCCGGAGTTGCAAAAGAAGATCTGTCCGCCGAATGTAGCCTGCGATATGCGTTCAGCCAGTTTCTCGGGAAGTCTGTTCGGGAAGATATTGGAGGTGTGCCACAGTGTGTCCGCCTGGTCTTTCAGTTTCTGTGTTATATAGGGATGGACGTGTCCCAGGTTGGTTACAGATATCCCGCAGCCGCAGTCCAGATAGGCGTTCCCCGCTCCGTCATATAAATACGAACCTTTTCCCCGTGTGAATGTGACGTCATATTGAGCATAATTTTGCATCAGCGACATATATTTACCCCTGTTCAGCCTGCATTCTGTATAGTTTGCGATAAGTATTGTTCCCCGTCAGCAGTGTTTCATGCCTGCCAGTGGCTTTTATTTCGCCGTTTTCCAGCACAACGATCAAATCGGCGTTAATTATTGTTGTTAGCCTGTGTGCTATTACAAAGGCTGTGCGCCCTATCATCAGGTTGTCGAGGGCTTTTTGCACTTCCCGCTCCGATTCGGTGTCGAGGGAGCTTGTGGCTTCGTCCAGTATCAGTACCGGTGGGTTTTTCAGAAGCGCACGCGCTATGGTGAGCCGCTGTTTCTGTCCGCCGGAAAGGCGTACCCCGCGCTCGCCTATCACAGTCCTGTACCCTTCCGGAAGCTGTGTTATGAAATCATGGGCGAAGGCGGCTTTGCTTGCGGCGATTATCTCTTCCTCCGTATGCAGATCATTTGAATAGGCTATGTTGTTGTAAATCGTGTCATTGAACAGGAACGGTTCCTGGGACACATACCCTATATTTTCCCTGAGAGAGTGCACCCTGTACTGTCTGACATCTACTCCTCCCACGAGGAGGGCGCCGCCGGTGACGTCATAAAAACGCGGAACCAGGTTGGCAATGGTGCTTTTTCCTGCGCCCGAATGACCGACAAAGGCCACTGTAGTGCCGGAAGGTACGGTAAGATTGATATTTTTCAGCACGTCCGGGCCTTCAGCAGTATACCGGAAGCAGACGCCACGAAATTCGACGTTTTTATTTTTTGCGTCACAGTCGAGCGTGCCGTCGTTGTCCAGTATTTCATTTCCGAGGGAGAGTATTTCAAAAACCCTGTCGGCGGCGGCAAGCGCCTGCTGGATGGTGCTGTTTGAGTTCCCGAGGCGTTTTATAGGTTCATACACCATTGTAACAGCAGCCAGAAATGCAAAAAACGCACCCGGCGTGGTGTGACCGCCGATAACCTGGAGGCCGCCGAAGGTGACGATTCCTGCTATGCCTATCGAACCTACAAATTCCATCATGGGGGAGGTGAATTCCGACGCCAGCGCGGCTTTCAGTGAGAATTTAACAACCTTTTCGTTGACATTTTCGAAGCGTCCGATCTCTTTTTTCTCCTGCGCAAAAGCTTTAACCACGCGTATGCCGGAGAATGTCTCCTGTAAAACACCAGTAAGGTCGCCCATCTGCTCCTGCCCTTTTTTGCTGTACTTGCGGATGCGGCGGCTGATAACCACCAGAGGGTGGATAAAGAGCGGATAAATCAGGATGGCGAAGAACGCCATCTTGGCGTTCATATAAAATATAACCCCCACAAGCCCCACAACCGAAAGGAGATCCCTTATCACGGACACAATCGTGGGCACGGAGGACTGCATCATGTTGACGTCGTTTGTAATGCGCGACATCAGGGTGCCGGTGGAGTTGTCGGTGAAAAACCGCACCGGGAGATATATGATTTTGTCATAAAGCTGGTTGCGTATCCGCTGTATCACCCGCTGTCCGATGTAGCGCAGGGTGTAGTTCAGCGCGAACCGCAGGCCGCTTTTGGTCATATAAAGGCCGACTATGACAAAGGGCAGAACTTTGAGCAGCTCTTTATTCTTGTTGATGAAGATGCCGTCCAGTGTGGGTTTGACGATATAGGCCAGACTGCCGTCGGTGGCGGCGCTTATTATCGACATGATCAGTGTCAGGAATATCAGCAGCTTATACGGTTTGAAATACTGCCAGAGCTTCTTGTAAATACCCGCCTCCTGCCACAGTTTTTTGTGGAACAAATATCATAAATGTTACCGGCTTTGCTGTCAACAAGGAAGGTTGTTTGCAGGAGCGTTTTTCAGGTAACTGTATATCTGATAGGCAAAAAAGTATTGTGCTGCGCACACCCTGGATTCCCGCCCACCCATGATGGCGGGAATGACATGATTTTTTCCGTCATCCCGGCATTATAGATGGCGGGGATCCACGTGCCGAAGGCAACCGTATTTGGTCTATCAAATATACAGTTACCGTTTTTCATATTGATATAACCGCGAAAGGTGGTAATAATAATTTTATGAAAGAGGTCACATTTACAGCTTTTGACGGAAAGATGCTTGCCTGCCATCTCTGGGACGAGGCGGAAGCTCCGAAAGCGGTGGTTCAGATAATCCACGGTATGAAGGAGCACGGCGCCAGGTATGACAGGTTCGCGCGCTTTCTGAACAGCCATGGGTATATTGTTTTTGCCGACGATCACAGGGCGCACGGGAAAACCGCCGCTTCCGTTGATAAAATCGGTAAGCCGGACGGCGTGAAGGATCTTTTTGGTGCCACCCTTCGGGACGAGATCGATATCACCGGCATGCTGAGAGAGAAATACAATTTGCCTGTTATTATATTCGGCCACAGTTACGGCAGTTTCATTGCCCAGAGGTATATGCAGATTTCAGGCGGTTACAGCGCTGTTTGCCTGTGCGGTTCCGCGAAGATGCCGAAACTACTCCTGTGGCCGGGCCTGCTTCTTGCCAATATCGGATGTAAAATCCGTGGTGAAGAGGCGGACGCGGGGCTGATCGAAAAACTCTCTTTCCGAAGGCGAAAGTTCAGCGACGGCGGCGCATGGATCAGCCGTGACCGTGAACAGGTGGATAGGTTTAAAAACGATCCGCTTTGCAATAGACCCTTTTCTTACGGCTTTTACAAATCTTTTTTCGGTAACATGCTGCAGGCGCAGCAGCGGGGGAATTTGTTGAAAACCGATCCGGCCGTGCCGCTTCTGATAATATCCGGCGGACGCGATTCTGTGGGCGGAAACGGCATCTTTGTGAAACGGCTGCACGGGGAGTATGCCAGGCTGCCGTTCAGACGCCTGCATATGAAGATTTATGAGGGCGCACGGCATGAGCTTCTGAATGAGCTTAATTATGAGGAAGTGCAGGGCGATGTCCTTGCTTTTTTTGAAGAACGCTGCCCGGCTGTCGGGAATTAAATCAATCTGGATAATTGTAATGTATAACTTAATAAATTTTGTGCCCGGCATTTTACTTTGCCTTGCGATAGCGCTTCACGCGTGGTTTTTCGGAAAGGCTTTTCCGCTGATAGGCGGGCCGGTAGCCGGCATTATTGCAGGAATAGCGCTTTCAGCCTTTTTTCCCGTTTTAGTCCGCAGCGGGGGCAGGTTCAGCTCCGGCATAAGGTATACTTCCAAAAAGCTGCTGCAATATTCCATTATTTTGCTGGGTTTTGAGATGAATCTGTTCAATATAATAAAAGTGGGGGGCCAGTCTCTTTTTGTGATGTTGTTCACGCTGGCGGCCGCATTTATAACGGCGTACGTGGCGGGGAGGGCGCTTAAACTGCCCGGAGATACGACGACACTGATAGGCGTTGGCACAGCCATCTGCGGCGGTTCGGCGATCGCCGCCACAGCTCCGGTCATCAACGCGAAAGACGACGATGTTGTCCGCTCCATATCCACTATATTTCTTTTTAATATTATCGCTGTTTTCATATTCCCGGCTCTTGGGCACCTGATGGGGATGGACGACACGGGCTTCGGAATGTGGGCAGGCACCGCCATAAATGACACCTCCTCGGTGGTGGCGGCAGGCACGGCATGGAGCGGGGCCGCCGGCGACAACACGGCCCTGTGGTACGCCACCGTTGTCAAACTCACAAGAACACTGATGATTGTGCCCATCACGCTGGTACTTGCCGTCTATACCGCCCGGAAAAGCGAGCGGCAGGGTGATGGGCAGTTCAGTTTTTACAAAGTATTTCCGTGGTTTGTGATTGCCTTTGTGGCGGCGGCGTGCATTAATACTTTCGCCGGGGTCCCCGCGGAGGTTTCAAGCGGACTGGGAACCGCCGGCAAATTTGTGATCGTTATGGCGATGGCCGCCATAGGGTTGAATACGAACCTGAGAAGCCTTGTTTCGAAGGGGGGCAGACCTATACTGCTCGGGCTGTGCTGTTGGTTTGCAGTGGCGGTGACGGCACTGATTGTGCAGAATATTATGGGGATTTAAAGGGTTCAATCCTTCTCCGGCCTGGTATACACCGCCACATCTGAGAAAAAATCCTTCAGGCGAACGGTTTTATTTGTTTTGATGAATTTCTGATAGCACGATATTTTGCACATTCCGCAAGAAGTGCAGTACGCTGCGGTGAAAAGTATCTGTTTGTCGTCTTCAGACACATGCAGTGCCCCGGTTGGGCAGAACCGCGTGCAGACCTTGCAGAAAGAGCATTTTTCGTTGTCTATCTCCTGGGAAAAGAAGTAGGGGCCGATCGGCGCCTCTTCCTTTAAAAGCCTGCCCAGGTTTACAATGGAATCGAGGAATATCTTCCTTTTGACAGGGACTTCTTTGGTATCTCTGAACGGGGTCCTGTTGGGGATTTCCTGTGGCGTTAAAAGGGAGGCGCTGCGCAATGCGGTGTCCATGGCGTTTTGGCGCAGCATGTCGAACATCCCCCGCCGTGTGACCGGTTCCGCACGTTTAGCAGCCTTCTCTTCCGCTTTGGCCAGAATCTTTTTTTCAAACTGTTTTGGGAAGACAATCCTGATCTCATCGTCGGTGCGCGTTATCTGCGTGCCTTTGAGATATTCGAAATATTCAGACAGTTTTTCCAGTTCATCCAATTCGTCTTCCAGGATTCCCCTGCCGTGGCGGTTATGGCAATTTGCGCACTGTGGGAATTCGAAGCGTATCTCTTTAGCGCCCCGAGTGTACAGGTAGAGGATGTCCGGGAGCCCGAAAATGCCCATGCACTCGACCAGAGACGCCTTCTCCCTGTCAGGGAGCCGCAGGGTGCCGACGATCCCTTTGCGCAGTTTTTCTGTTCTGGCGGCGAGCATTTCTTCGCGGGAGGCAGGCTCTTTCTCCTCTTCGTCCGTCTGTTTGGTGCTCTCTTTGCAGCTCAGTTTGAGCACACCTTCATCCGTCAGCTTTTTAAGGTAGGTGTCAAGGAAGGCGGCGTAGCTCATCTCCCGTACGCCGTAAACGCCTGTGGGGCAGATATTTACGCATATGCCGCAGTATGAACACTTATCCCATTCCACGCTGATTTTGGTACCAACGGCACCGACTTTTATGGCCTGTGTGGGGCAGTTCGTCTCGCACAGCCTGCACGTTGAACTTTTATGACACATGCGGTTGCAACGCTCGGGGCGCACGCTGACCGCCTGCGACATCCCAACCAGCACCGTATTAGCTATATTAAATTTGCCAAGCATTAGGGTTAGACCTCATTTACCCGTTATTCCGCGGTAAGCTCCTGCAAAAACTCTTTGTCGTAAGCCAAAAACCCTTTCAACAGCAGTGTGACCGTATCTATAAAGACAACATGGTCGCCTTTTTTGGCCAGCACGAGATCGCAAAATACAGGTACCCAGCGGAGTATGTGGCTGTTCAGAAAATCCTTCTGTGCGGTGATAAGTGTTTCGGCGTTTTCTTCCTCGTTGTTCTCAAGAGCTCTGGCGGTGTGCTCGGCCAGAAAATACATAAACAGCGTCTCCATGGAAACGTGGTCTTCCGTCTCTTTGAACGAAGAGGGCATGCCGAATCTGTGTGTCCGGTAAAATTTAAGCACTTCTTCCCACGGCTCCTGTTTGAGGAGTTTTTCAGGTGACAGATAGACGGATTCCGCCGTGGCCACACTGTTGAAACCCAAGAGAAAAAGGGAAGTGTAGCTGCGGTTCATAAGGCTCAGGAGCTCTTCTTTTTCTTTCGGATCTTCCGATTTGTCGATCTTTTCTTCGACAAATCTTGCCAGCCCTTCGGAACCGGTTTTGAGGTCCGCTATATCCACCTCACCGGCGAGAGCCTGAAAGTGAGGCAGGAACTGCTTGATGATTCCCAGAAACTCTTCATCCGCCGGTTTCCTGTACGCCAGCGAGAAGAACTCATAAAATGCGGCTCTGCCGCGCATAATCGCAATAAAATCGTTCATTTCGGTTGTTTCGCTCATTTCTATGTAACCCCCTGTTATATATCACTCATGGAAAAGCTTTCACTGTCGGTCACATGCACCGCAATTTCGCGGACACAGTTCTTGTCATCCTGCCTGTCCAGCACCATCACGCCGATTCCCAACTGCATATTTGTGCCGGCGAGCAGCGGTATGTTTTCCGGCGGGAACTCAACGCGCTCATCCGCTTTGTTGTATATGTAGCTTTTGCATTTATTCTTATCAAGAATCTCTTTTACTTTATGGGCGTCTTCGCCGTAGGCTTTTGCCGTGCGCACGAAGAAATCCTCTTCCGAAAAGTGTTCCACCGGGGTCTTTTTGAACTTATGGTTATGGTGCCATACCTGGGCGGTGAGTTTATTTTCGAGAGAGCAATAGTGCACACCCATCTTATATTTTTTTTCAGCGGCGTATTTCAGGAGCTTCAGGCATTCGATCTCGCTGCCCGCCACCGGAACACCGCCTGCGTAAGTGTAATCGAACAGAATTTCGTACGGATGGTTGCGGACTTTATAGCCGGCGTCCGTGTATTCTTTCACATGCACCCACGGGAAGAGGAATTCCAGGATGTTGATGCTGAAAATCCCTATCTTTTCCAGCCTGTCCAGCAGTTTTTTCATATTTTCCAGCTGGCCGGGCTTGCAGGGCATTTCCACCATAACCCGGGGAATATATTTTTTGGCGTTTTCAAGGTTTATAAGCACCGCCTCTTCAACCGTCCCGTCGTCTCCCGGTTTGAGCCCGAACCGTATCTCGTCAAGCCCGGCCTTGCCAAGGCGTTCCATCAGCCGTTCATCGGCCAGGTCGCCGTTAGTGTATATTCTTGTCTGGGTTTTCTTGTTTATTTTTTTTGTGTATTTGATGAAATCTTCACATTCATCAGGAAACAGCAGCGGTTCCCCGCCGGTGATGGCTGCCGATTTCATTGTCTTGTAATGTGAGTTGGTCTTTTTAAACTGTCCTATGATATCCTGGGTCTTGGTTTGAAGCTCATCATAGTTGAACTGGTTTTTATTGGTGCAGAAAAAGCAGTCCCGGTTGCATTTCAGAGAAAGAATATATGTGGCGGATCCTTCCCCTGTGCGGCAATCAATGCATGATGGGGAGATATTTCCCCAGATAAAGCTTTTCCCCGCGTTGCGGACTTCCACGCCCAGTTTTTTCAACTCGTTCACAAGTTCAGCTTTTTCAGGTCTGTCGTTGTGATCATCCACCGATATACCGAACATGGCGAGTTCATCCAGAAAATTCTCATACATCTGCAGGTAAAATTCAACATCTTTACGCAAACCATCATTGGTAATTTTACCAATATTATCTCTGGTAATTACTGTAACCATATTTTCCTCAATCCTTTTTATCTTAAATAATATATATTTAACGTCACGGCGTGTCAAGCCGGGCACAAAAAACGATCTTTACTGGTATCTTACATTGTGCGGAGTCGTTAAGCGGCCGCAGACCGGTCGGTTTAAAGCAGCTGGTTTAAAAACTGTTTCAGGCGTTCATGCGTGGGATTGTTGAAAAACTCCTGCGGTACGTTTTCTTCTATGATCACACCTTCATCCATGAATACAATCCTGTCCGCCGCTTCCCGCGCGAATCCCATCTCATGGGTTACCACGGCCATGGTCATGCCGTCGGTGGCCAGGTTGCGCATGACGTCAAGTACCTCGCCGATCATTTCAGGGTCCAGAGCGCTTGTGGGCTCGTCGAAAAGCATTATTTTAGGTTTCATAGCCAGCGCCCGCGCAATGGCAACCCGCTGTTGCTGTCCGCCGGACAGATGCGACGGATATGCCGTCATTTTATCTCCCAACCCCACCTTTTCAAGGAGGTTTTTTGCCGCATCTTCGGCCTGATCTTTATCCATTTTTCGCACGAGGCGCAGGGCAAGCGTTACGTTATCCTTGGTATTCATATGTGGGAACAGGTTAAACTGCTGGAAAACCATCCCCACTTCAGAGCGCAGCTTATTGGGGTTAAAATGCGGTGCCATCAGGTTCATACCGTCTATGACAAGCTCTCCGCTGTCCGGCGTTTCCAGCATATTAAACATACGCAGGAATGTGGATTTTCCTGATCCGCTCGGGCCGATGATTACGACAACCTCGCCCTGGGATACCTCAAGCGAAGCCCCGCGCAGCGCACGGACGGTGCCTCCGAACTGTTTATGAATATTTTTTGCCGATATAATAGGCGTTTCCATCAGTCAACCTTTGCCATGCGTATTTCAAGGCGCGATATAAGATAGGAGAGGGCGGAAGTCAGTATCAGATACATGGCCGCGACGGAAAACCACACCTCAAAGGTGCTGAATGTCGCGGAAATCACTTCCCTTCCGGCCTTGGTAAGGTCAGTGATGGCTATCACGGATACCAGCGAGGAGTCTTTGATAAGGGATATGAACTGCCCGGCCATCGGCGGCAGGGTTCGGCGGAGCGCCTGGGGAAGGATGATGTGGCGCATGGTCTGGGAATAGTTGAGCCCCAGACTGCGTGCGGCCTCCGTCTGGCCTTTGTGCACGGACTGAACTCCGGCGCGTACGATTTCGGCTATATATGCGCCTGTAAATATGGCCAGTGCGGCCACCCCGGAGGCAAGCTGCCCCAGGTCAAAGATTTTGCCGAAGAAAAAGTAGAGGATAAAGATTTGCACCAAGAGCGGAGTGCCGCGCACAATCTCGACGTAGGTGAGCGCCAGCTTGCGAAATACGTACACCGGCGAGATGCGCATCAGCCCGGTGATGATCCCGATAATTATGGCGATAATGATGGAGAAAAAAGATATTTCCAGCGTCATTATAAGCCCTTTGGTGAGGGGGCCGATCCGCCAGCCTTTATTGGCGGCCACGGTATCGCCCACCACCACTTCGGAGCCTTCCGGCATCAGCAGTTTCGCATCCTCGGCGACCAGCTCTTTTGTGCCGTCGCTTTTAAGGATATATACCTCTTTTCCTTCGGATTGGAGTATTCCGTTGGTCCGCGCCTGGAATTCCTCTTTCGAGGTTGAGATGATATAATCGGGTACTCTTTCCCAGCGCCAGACATATTCTATACGCTGGGATGAGGCGAATATCAGCGCACCCACGCCGATTATAATAAGAGCGAAAAGTATATTCCCTATCAGACGGGATGAAAGCAGCTTTTGCATTATCTGGCTTATCTTACCGCCTTTTTCCATTCGTTGGAGTTGAACCAGTAATCGTACATTGCATCATAGCGGCCGTCGCCTTTGATCTGATTGATGAAGTTGTCGATCCAGTTTATAAAATCAGGGTCGCCTTTGCGTATAGCTATTCCCAGCGGCTCATAAGTGAACGGATCAGACAGGAACACGAGTTTATCGGGATAGTCAGCCGCGAAAGAGGCGCAGAGAGGAAAATCGTAAACAAAAGCGTCTGCTTTGCCGTTTACCACTTCAAGAACGGCTTCGTTTTCAGCTTCGAAGATCCTTTTCTGGGCTTTGGGCATCATCTCTTCGGCAACCGCAGTGCCTGTGACGCCGAGACGGCCCGCTATGACATATTTAGGATCGTTCAGATCCTTGTAGGATTTAACGATCCCTTCGAGTTTTTTATTAATAAGAATGGTCTGCCCGATGAGGAGGTAGGATTCGGGAAAGTTGACCTGGAGGTTCCTTTCGGGGCTGACGGTCATTCCGGCCATAACCATGTCGCACTTGTCGGTGAGAAGGGCGGGGATGATGCCGTCGAACGCCACGGGAACGATCTCCAGTTTTACATCGCTGTTCATGGATTTGGCCATCTCTCTGGCGAGGTCGATGTCAAAGCCTATGATATCGTTGTTTTTATTGCGCATTTCGAAGGGCTCGTAGCCGGGGTCAGTACATACGCGCAACTTCTTGGACTTCATTATGTTGTACAGCGCAGACTGCTCCCACAGCGATTTACCCCCGCCGGTTTCTTTCTGGCAGCCGAGAAAAAGCAAAGATGCCATGACGGCCATTGCGATTAAAATACGTTTCATCATTATCCTCCTGAATCGGCGGTCACGCCGCTGACAAATTTATATTATTCAGGGCAATATTATTACCGTTCAACGCGATCTTTTGCAAGTCTTAATTTTTTTCGCGTGGACGACTCCCAGGCGGGGACGAAGCACACCGCCTGGGATGGAGGAAGGAAGATGCTTAAGAAATCGGTTTAAATATTATGCTCGGGTTTGTGTGCTCCCCGGTCGCCTGGATATAATCCGTCTTGAACCCTTCCACAGATTCCTTGTAAGCAGGATATTTGACCTTGAGTTCATCCACGGGGCCCGCATCCAGCGCCCTGTTCCAGCAGGCGGCGACGCAGGCAGGTTTGCGGCCATCTCTGATCCTGTCGAGACAGCCGTTGCACTTGGTCATGCGCGGCCTTTTGGGGTCGTTCTGCGGAAAGTTGGCGAAGTCGCCGCGGTAATATTGGGGCGCTCCCCACGGGCAGGCGTCGCTGCAGCGTCCGCAGGATATACATGTGGCTGTATTGTAGAGGGTCAGTCCGAATTCATTCTCTTTGAACAGCACTCCCATGGGGCAGGCGGCCACGCAGGCCGCGTTCCCGCAATGGTTGCAGCCCAGGGATAGGTAGGATATATGTACGTTTGATTCAAAAGTGTTATCCGTACCGACGATAATTTGCCCTTTCTCCGCAACGCTGACCCGGCGCCAGTTTTCCTTCATGTAATAACTACGGTACATTTCAAAGTTGCTGTCGCCGGTTTCAGTGTTGGAGTAGTAGGTACCATTGTCCTTAACTCCGGCATCCAGGCCGCTGTTGCTTACTGTGTATGTGTTTTCGGAAAAAACGTTCGTCTGTGCGTCGCTGCGGCGTTTTTCGTTCCAGTTTTTGCAGGCCAGCACGCAGGTTTTGCAGCCAAGGCACCTGTCCTGATTGAAATAAAATCCCCACTGTTTCATAAAACTCTCCTATTCACGGGCAATGTTTTCGATACTTCGCACGGCCCGCCCTGCACGGATATGGACTGGTCAATGTAAAGCGGGTCGAGGGTGAAGAAGTCGTCCGTGAGGATATTTTCCGCACCCCCCACGTCGACAGGCATAGCTATTTCTTCAAACCTGCGGGTACTGCCGTCGGCCTCCAGCGCGGTGTCCATCCACACTTTTACTTTTTCGGACGGGTGAGGTTTATACCATGCGCCGTGTTCTATCAGTATCACTCCGGGCACTATGCGCTGCGTAACCTCCGCGGGGATGTATGTTGCGCCCCGGTCGTTGTATACATAGACCATGTCGCCGTCTTTGATGAGCCTTGCTTCCGCATCGACAGGGTTAATTCTGACGGTCTGGGGAGAGACATCGCGTACCATTGCCACGTTCGAGAACACCGTGTGGGCTCTTTCCAGCTGTTTGAAAGTGGTGAACTGGAGCTTATACGTGCCGCCGAAGTGAGAAGAATAGCCGGTGAACGTGCCGTTTTTAACGTCGCCGTTTTCAAAAAACTGCTCATATCCCTCCCGGTTCGGGATATATTTGGCGGTGGATGTGCGCCACCCCGCGCCGGTCACAACCCCTTTTGAATCCATGGGGGCGAGATTGCCGCGCAGTTCCCAGAAGGGGGAGAAGAAGTTGACGCGCCCGGTTGTTGTGTCCAGGCCGCCTGCGAGCGGCACGCTGTCTTTCATTCCCAGGATGGTGTTTTCCTTTGATATGACATACTCAAACTGCCCTTTCTTTTTAAACTCCTCCCAGGTCGGCTTTACGCTGCCGGCCAGCTTGTCGCCGAACACTACGGGCTGGAGGGCCTCGTACTGGGGTTTCAGATCCTCCAGCGTGGGTTCGGCGTAGCTTGCCATGCCGAAAGCCGCGAGTATGTCTTTAGGTATCCCCGCCGCCTCACAGCATGCGTTCATGAAGAGGTACATGAATTCGTTCTGCGGTTTGGAGCCGTACATAGGTTTGACGGCGTTTTCGCAGAGGTAGTACGAGTTCAGGCGGCTTGCCAGCGAGGGCGGCTGCTCAAAGTGTGTGGAGATAGGGAAGATGATGTCCGAATACTGGGCAGTCGGCGTCATTGTCTGTTCGGCGGTTATAAGGAATATTTTGTCACCGAGTTTTTCAAGTGCGTGGACGGTCTTGTTGACATTGGGTTCGGATGTGAGGTAATTTCTATACATGCAGAGCCACAAATCTATTTCGAACGGTTTTTCTCTGCCGGAAAGATCCAGCGGACTTGTCGCAGCGGTTTGAGTCAGTACATCAGCCACGATCCGGTTTTTCGGGCGGTAATCCGTGCCGGTAAGCAGGAAATGTCCACTGGAGGTGAAGTTTACGAAAAGAGATCCCGTGTAGGGGTTTTTGCATGTGAGGTAGGGTTTACCCAGGCCGACTATGTCTTCCGGGGTGTGCATCTGCCCGTTCACGCCGGCGGAACAGCCCAACCGGTCTATGTGTCCGCACATTGCACAGAGGGATACTATAAGCCAGATCCATTCCGCGCCGTTATATGCCCTTTGCGGGCCGCCGCCGGTATCGAGGTATGTGGCGTCGTTCCTGTCGGCTATCTTTACCGCGAGCGCTTCGATAATCTCTTTTTTTACGCCGGTCAGTTTAGAGGCATACGAGAGCACGGCATGGTATTTTGCGCCTTCGCTGCCGCTGCCGTCATGCCAGAGGC
>JAVBTI010000136.1:0-9855 GCA_031556255.1 Deferribacterales bacterium
GTAAATGTATGAAGAAATTTTTACTGTGTGTTGTTGCCGCTGCCTTTTTGTTTGGCTGCGCATCCGATGAGCCGGAAAACGCGACCAAAATGGACGAACTGAAAAAAGCGCTTGCTGATTATCAGGGCAAATGCGCTGACGTTGCTTTTGCAGACTCCAACGCCAAAATGAACGAAGTGAACCGTCTGAGAGCAGCCAGCCAGGGAAGGGAAGCCGACATAGCTTACCTCGAAGCACAGCAGCTTTTTGACGCCGATGTCGTTAGATATAACGATATCAAAAGCGCCGCTGACAGAGCAGACGCTGATCTGATGGATCAGAGATCACGTCTGAACAATATCGAAAGCGACGCCATGATGTATGCGCCAAAAGAGTATGCTGACGCAAAAGCACGCATCAACAGCCAGCATGTTGAGTCCGCTCAGAAAATCGCTGAATGCGACGGCGCAGGCTCAATAATGAACCTTGACGAAGCTGAAAAAGAACTCCGTTACATCGAAGATCTCGTGGCCGTACGTATGAACGCTGCCGCTACACCAGCTCCGGCTCCTATGATGGATATGGAAACATACACTGTCAAGAAAGGCGACTGCCTGTGGAAAATCGCTGCCAACAAATATTCCAACCCTTATTTCTGGCCGCTTATCTACTGGACAAACAAATCTTCCATCAAAGATCCTGATCTGATTTACCCTAACCAGCAGCTCAAAATTGACAAAAACGCAACGGATCAGCAGAAAAAAGACGCCGACAAAATGGCTAAAACACGCGGCGCGTGGAGCCTCTACGACAACAAATAGTTTAAAAACTATTTAACAAAGATAAAAAGCGGCCCTAACAGGCCGCTTTTTTTATTAGTATCTGACCCGGGATATTTTTAAACAAAAGCGAAAACATATTGACTTTGCAGGCAGTTATAACCAATATAAAGAAAGTAACACTCATAGCAGGATAGTTAATTTGTCGAACATAATCCGTTGTTTATTAGCGGTATTGATTTTAGCCTTTTCACTCACAGCTCATGGCCGCCCTCCGGGTGCCGGAAGCGGCTACGATGTGACCTTAAACCTGCCCCCCATAAGCATGATAAGTAAAGTAACAATAGTGCTGTCCCCTGAAACTGCTTTTCTGGCGGGCTCAGGGGCTGTCTGGACATTGATTCCGCGAGTGTCCCTCATTCCTAAAACAAAATCCTCAGATCTCACAGCGGCGGCTGCTGTCCGGGAAGATAATAAAATTGACTTCACGGAAGCTCCTTCCGCATACCCGTACACGGACGAAAACAATAACTTTCTGGGACTCGATGACTCTGTGGTGGCGCTGGCCAAGGACCTGGCCGACCCCATATACACCTTCATGATGGACGACAACATTTCGACGGAAAACCCGGACGCATATAATTATCTCTATGCCGATGTGTCCATGGTAGTGCTTTCCCACTTCGTGCGGGGAATAACAAAAAACCAGATGGACGTGCACCTGCTCACCGATCCGGACAGCGGAAACCATCTTTTCATAAACGGGTTAGAGCTGGGAATCCGTCCTGACCCTCTTTTCGGCTTACGCATCCGTGTAAGAGAGGACAATGAAACCACCTATATGAACAGTTACGGTTTGGAACTTCACCTCTACCCCACTGAGAACATGGCTTTTAAACTGCTGCATGATGATAACAGCACAGAGCATCGTACAGGCGTTGAATTCAATATGAAATTCTGAAATGCCCCGGCTGTTCCCTGACGCTTGCGAATGCCGGCTTTAATTGGGATAATTCAGGACGCCGCCATAAACACCATTACAATCACAGCCGACGGCAAAAACCTGTCCTTCGGCACTAAAAGCATGGCCGGAGATCTTATCATAGGTTCTTCAGTAAGGGTATATTATACAGACACCTTCAACGGAACCGATACGTCCAAAGCCAGAGTCACCCGGCCGGAGAGTAACACTGCCACGGGAACGGATCAGGCACTGGTTTCTATCCTGTTTCGCCCGTTGCGTTTTGCCAGATAAAGCGCGTCGTCGGAGCGTTTAATAAAGTTTGACGCCGATTCGCCCGGCTGGTATTCCGCCACTCCTATGCTGCATGTCACATGCCCCACACCGGTGAAGCTATAGGCGGCAATATGTTTCCGCAGCCGGTCGGCTATTTCCGCCGCGCTGTCTATAGGCGTGGAAGGCATGAGCAGGATGAACTCCTCCCCGCCGTAACGGCCCAAAATGTCCGTTTTACGTATGCGATCCTGGATAAGGGCTGACAATTCGATAAGAACTATATCTCCCACCTGATGTCCGTATGTGTCGTTGACCTTTTTAAAATGATCCACGTCTATCATAAGCACCGACAGGCGCTGACGATACCTGAGCACACGCGTGATTTCCTTATCCATCTCTTTATTAATTTTGCTTCTGTTAAAGACCCGCGTGAGCGCGTCATACTCGGCCAGATACTGATAGTGCTGTTTCTCTTTTTCAAGCTGCGTGATATCGGTAAATGTAAGAAGGTACTCTCTGGTGTTGGAAGGAATGAGGACCGTGGACAGCAGGAATGACTGCGTCTCATCATTTTGCGGAAGTTTGAACTGAAGCAGATATCCGCTGTCTACGCCCGAGGCATGTTCGATTGCCCATTTGCCGAGGCCCGCATCGTCCGTCAGCTCCGGATCTTTATCTATTATCAGAGGCACAAGCTCGCCGTATTTGGATTTAAATTCCTCGATGGTGCTCACATCCAAAAACCGCTTGAAAGACTGGTTCAGGTAAATAAGCCCCTTATCTCCCAATATGGCCAGATATGAGGGATTTATATCCAAGAGCGCCAGGATAAACTGGTTTTTCGCTTCCAGTTCCTTCTGCTGGAGTACGTTCTGGGATAATCTTGACACTGTGGACAGGAGTTCTTTTGAGTCCACCGGTTTTTTAACATATTTATCAACGCCAAGCTCTATGGAGCGAAGAAAAAACTGCTCATCATTATGCCCGGTAGTGATTATGATAGGCACGTTCTGGTCTATTTCGCGTATACGCTCGATCATGGTTAATCCGTCCATACCGGGCATACGGATATCTGTGATTACAATATCAGGATGCACTTCTTTGAACTTGCGGAGCCCTTCTGCGCCGTTTTCTGCCAGAGTAAGGTTTTCCGTGCGCCGTTTGAGCATCCGGGAAAGGCTTGCCCGAATCGCCTCTTCGTCTTCCACATACAGAATGCTCAGTAATCCGATATTACCTCGTATTTCGCTATTTTCGAACGCAAAATCATGCGACATTAAAACCTTACCCGTACACCGCCTGCGGTGTAAAAAATTGTGTGCTTATTTTATCAACATTGTGCACAAGAATACAAGCAGTTTTTCTGGTACATATGTTGTATTTTTTACATACTTTACTCAAAGCTTAAATAAAGCTATAATAATCCGTGCATACACCATGCCCGGTCGGTAAATACCCGTGCCGGGGAAGGTTTTATTATTTAAAGGAGTTTCTATGTTCAAAGAAAAAGTCAACATGATAGATATCAAACGGGAACTGGCCGATATAGGCGCTGAAATCAAGAAGGCTATTGACTCATCATTTGAAGACACTATGTTTATTAACGGCCCCAGGGTCAAAGAGTTTGAAAAAGAGGCCGCCCGTTTTATGGGTGTAAAACATGCCGTAGGGGTGGCAAACGGTACCGACGCCCTGCATCTTGCCCTCCGTTCCATGGGAGTCAAAAACGGTGACGAAGTCATCTCTACTTCCTTCACCTTTTTCGCCACAACGGAAGCCTGCGCCTATATCGGCGCCAAACCTGTGTTTGTCGATATCGACATGGACACTATGAATATCGACCCCAAGCTTATAGAAAAAGCTGTCACACCCAAAACAAAGGCTATCCTGCCTGTCCATATCTTCGGCTGCCCGGCGGATATGACGGCGATTATGAAAATAGCCGAAAAGCATAAACTGCTGGTTCTGGAAGACTGTGCCCAGTCGTTCGGGGCCACTGTCGACGGTAAAATGACCGGCAGCTTCGGCACCGCCGGCACGATAAGCTTTTACCCCACCAAAAACCTCGGGGCATACGGCGACGGGGGGATGGTTGTTACAAACGACGATATAGTGGCTGACATGTGCCGCAAATATAGAGAGCACGGCAGCGCAGTGCGCTATTATCACGATATGGTGGGCTACAACAGCCGCCTGGATGACATACAGGCGGCCATACTGAACGTAAAAATGCTCCATATCGACAGGTTCAACGCCGAGCGCCGCCGTATAGCCGACCTGTACAGGAAAAACATAGGCAGTGCGGTACTCTACCAGAAAGCGCCGGAAACAGCCTATCACATCTACCACCAGTTCACCATACGTATGAAAAATCGCGACGAGGTTATAAAGGCGCTGGCGGACGCAAACGCGGCAAGCTCCATATTTTACCCGATCCCGTGCCACCTGCAGAACGCAATAAAGTATCTGGGGTATAAAAAAGGTGACCTCCCCCTCACGGAAAAACTGGCGGAAGAGGTGCTAAGCCTGCCTATAAACCCTTATATCACCGACGACGAGGTAAAAGGGATATCAAATATTGTAAAATCGGTGGCAAAATCTGCGTAAACTGATTAATACTATACTTTTTAATATCGCTTATGCCGTCTTATGGCTGTACTGCCGCACATGGCGCTATACTTACAACGACGCGGACAACGCGCATGCCTCAAGGCGCGCGCGGGGCATAGGCACTGTATTCGCACTGTGGCACTGCCAGATACTGCCGCTCGTTTTCTTCAGGAGGCATACGGGGGCGGGGACAGTTGCGTCCCAGAGCAAAGACGGAGAGCTGATCACTCGGGTGCTGAACAGATTGGGCTATGAGGTTGCCCGCGGTTCCTCCACCAGAGGGGGCGGACGGGCGCTCGTGGGCATGAGGCGCCTGATAAGAGAGGGGCGTGATGTGGCGTTCACTGTCGACGGCCCCAAAGGACCACGCTATGTGGTGAAACCGGGGGCCATACTGGCAGCCAAGCAAAGCGACGGGACGCTGACACCGGCTCTTATGAACTGCAAGCGGGTCAAGCGGTTCAACAGTTGGGATAAATTCATACTGCCCCTCCCTTTCTCCAGGGTCATAATCACATTCGCTCCACCCATGCAGCTTTCGCCGGACACGGACGCGGAAACGATTGAACGGGAACGGACAGCGTTCGAAAAATACATGTTGGATTGTACAAATGTATATTCTTCTAATCTTATATAATATTATTTGCTTTATTCTATACATTCCGCTGGGGATTGCGGGCTATTTTCTGGCGAGAGCGGCGAAAGAAGACACACACTACATGCAGCGTCTCGGGCTGGGGATGCCGAAAATGCGCGAAAATAAGCCGACTTTTTGGTTTCACGCGGCAAGCGTAGGGGAAACGCGCAGCCTGAAAGGCATTATAGCTTCGACAAGGGAAAATTACCCGCAATATGGGATAATCGTGTCCACCATGACTGTAAGCGGCCATGACATAGCGGAAAAAGAGCTTGTACCTGACGTCGCCCTCCTTCTGCCGATAGAAAACCGGGTGGCGCTGAAACATGCGATAAAATGCTATAACACGAAGATTTTTTTTATAACCGATACGGAGATATGGCCGAATCTGATAACAGCCGTCTCCGAAGAGATCCCGCTGATCCTTCTCAACGGGCGCATATCCGACAAAACCTTTAATACTTATAACAGGCTTAGTTTCATTTTCACCCCTCTCCTGCAGAGGTTCAAATGTGTCATTGCAAAAAGCACCGGGGACGCTCAGAAATTCAAAAGCCTCACTGGTGGAAAAGCTTACGTGGTGGTGGGCGGCAATATCAAATACCGCATGGGTGCCGCCCCGGCCGTGAAACCGGAGATGGCTTTCCTGAACGGCAGGATTGCCCTGGCCGCCAGTACGCACGAGCCTGAGGAGGAATTTTTCTTGAAAGCCGCGTCAAAATACGGTTTTGACAGAGTCATTATCGCCCCCCGGCATATCCAGCGGGCGGAAGATATACGGAAAACCGCGCAAAAACTCGGGCTCAAAGCCGGCATTTATTCGAAAGGCGAGATTCATGAAAAAATCCTGATTGTGGATGCCATGGGGTTATTGGAATCGCTGTACCAAAAATCCTGCAAGATATTTGTGGGCGGGTCCGTGACTGATATCGGCGGACACAACATCTTTGAGGCATTGCAATATAAAAAGCCGGTCGCAATGGGTACTCATATGGAAAATTTTTTAGATATAGCGCCCCTCGCGGAAAAATGCGGCGTAGCCACAGTGATACGCGATGAAAATGAATTGCATGAATGGCTCGGAAAGCCCGAAGGCAATCTGGATGAGCAGTTTGTAAAGTTCTTTGAAGAGCTGGAAGAAACGCAGAAAGATTACGTTAAAACAGTGGAAAGGTGCATAGCGGAATGTATTGGCTGATCAAGGGGGCACTTTTTATTTTCGGCAGGCTGCCTCTGCATTTCGTACAGGCGGTGGCGGGTGCCGCGGGTACTGTAGCCTGGTATGCCCTGCGGGAGAGACATCATGTGGCGATAAAAAACGCAGAGATAATCGGCGCGCCCGATCCCGCGGCATGCGCAAAGAGTTCGTTCAGGCACACATTCAAAGCGTACCTTGAAACGGCCTACCTTCACAGGGTTGACCAAAAGTTCCTTGAAAAATATGTCACATATGAAGGAAAAGAGCATTATGACGCGCTCCGGCGCGACAGCCTTCCATTCATATTTGTCAACGCCCATATAGGCTCGTGGGATCTAAGCGTCCCCGTGGTAACAACGCAATACGATTTCAAAGCGCTTGTGGTAGGCAGGGAATCGAACAGCGAAGCACTCAACCGCATTCTGGAGGAAGAGCGCAGCGGCAACCACATTGCATATGTGACGGAAAAGGGGTATATTGAGAAAGTAGCGGAATATGATAAGTTGGGCTATGTCACCGGATCCTTACTGGATCACAACATAACCAGAAGCAACAGCGTCGCAGTACCCTTCTTCGGGCTGAAGGTGCGTACGGCGGCAGGGATAGCGGCGGTATGTGTCCGTAAAAAAATTCCGATGCTCCCCTGCTACCTCATCCGTAAGGAAAAAGGCTTTCATATCGTAACACACGCGCCGATTTATCCGAATACGGAATTGAAGCCCAAAGAGCGGATCGAAGACCTGGCGGCGCGCATGAACCTCGAGTTTGAAACGATTATAAGGGAATACCCCGATCAGTGGTATCTGCTGCACAGGAGATTTAAAAAGGTGGAAGGCGATGACGGCAAAATCTACAGCGTTTATAGATCGTGACGGCACAATAAACATAGACGGTGGCTATATAAACCACCCGGACAACTTCGAAATCTATCCGTTCGCGGCGCAGGCGCTGCGCATGCTCAATATGGCGGGCTGGCAGGTCGTTATCATCACGAACCAGTCCGGCATCGGACGCGGCTTTTACACCACAGAGATTATGAATGAGATACACGCTAAGATGTATAAACATTTAGAATCGCAGGGTGTCAGGATAGACGGACTTTACTACTGCCCCCACGACCCGAACTCCAAGATCGAAGAGTACCGCAAAGACTGCGACTGCCGTAAGCCCAAAACGGGCATGTTTGAACAAGCGATCCGCGAACTGCCCGTGGACACAAAAAATATGATGATTGTGGGCGACAAATACGGTGACATGGAGGCCGGTTTCAAAATCGGCGCAAAAACCATCATGGTAAACACAGGGTACGGCAGGGGCGAGTTCGTCCAGAAGTCCGCCCGCTGGCCGCGCCAGCCGGATCACAGGGCGGAAAATCTGCTGGAAGCCGCAAGAATAATAACCGGAATATGAATAAAGAGATAATTTTCGGTCCTGTAGCCTCCCGCAGACTGGGCAGGAGTCTGGGCGTAAATATTGTGCCTGAAAAGATTTGCAGCCTCGACTGCCTGTACTGCGAGGTTTGTAAAACGAACGCACTCACGCTGAAACGCGCGCCCTACATCCCGGCTGATAGGATACTGGCCGAATTCAGGGCAAAATATCCCCTTCTGAAAGACAGGGTGGACGTGGTGACAATCACCGGCGCCGGCGAACCCACGCTGAACAGTCAGCTTAAAGAGATAGTATCCGGCATAAAGGCTGTGTCGGAGCACCCGGTGGGAATTCTCACAAACTCCACCATGCTTTCGGACAGCAATGTGGCGGAAGCGCTCCTGCCCCTTGATATAGTGGTGCCCAGCCTGGACGCTGTCACCCAGAGCGTGTTTGAAGCGGCCGACCGCCCCGCCCCCGGCCTTGAAATAAGCAAAATAATCGAATCCCTTGTGTCTTTTTCCCATAAATTCAAAGGAAAGTTGTACCTGGAAATCCTGCTGGTCAAAGGAGTGAATGATTCACCGGGTGAGCTCCTGAAATTCGCGGAAACGGCAAAGCGCATACGGCACGATAAAATACAGCTTGGCACGGTGTTCCGCCCTCCAGCCTGGGAAGGCACGGAACGCCTGCCGGAAAAAGAGCTTGAGGACGCCTATCTACTCCTCTCAAAACAGGGACTGAATGTGGAGCCCGTGGGAGCGTTCAGCGGACGGATAGCTATAAAAACCATGCCGGATATGAAAAAACAGCTTGTGGAATCGCTGCTGCGCATGCGTCCGTCCACAATACATGATATATCAGCCGGGATGGGAATTTCAGTCGAAGAAGCCGGGAATATTATATCGACCATTGATTTCGTGCAAACGCAGGATTACGACGGCGAGACATACTACAGCATAAGATAATGAAAACAGTCCATATCAAAGAGTGGCTGCCCGTAATAGGGCTTTCCCTCGCCACCTTCCTTTTCCTGACTTCGGAAACACTGCCGGTGGGGCTGCTGCCGGAAATAGCGCAAAGCCTGGGGAAAAGCGAGGCAAGCACGGGGCTGTTGGTCACCGGATATGCGTGGATTGTCGCCCTGCTCTCCCTTCCACTAACCCTCTTTACCGCAAAGATAAACAGGCGGCCGCTTCTTGTGATCCTGCTTATCGTTTTCGTGACGGGGAACTTTGTTGCCAGCCGGTCCCACACTTATTCCACAATCTTCATCGCCCGCGTGATTGTGGCGTTCAGCCACTCCATATTCTGGTCTATCACGGCACCCCTGGCGGCGCGCCTTTCCCCAAAAGGCCGCTATACAATAGGATTGGGGATGATTTCCGGCGGCGTTGCCATAGGGACAGTCCTGGGAGTGCCCCTGGCCACTCTGGTAGGGCAGCATTTCGGCTGGCGCACGGCCTTCTTCTCCATAACGGCGACCGGGATTATAATAATCATCGCGCTACTAAGATTACTGCCCACGCTTCCCAGCGAAAATGCGGGCACTTTCAGGAGCCTGCCTGCCCTTGTCCGCAATAAACCGCTCATAGCTGCATATGCGGTTACAGTATTTTCCGTCACCGGGTATTTTACAGTTTTCACATACTTTGTGCCCTTCATCAAGGGCATATTAAACGTTCCGGCGGAACAGGTGGCCGGCGTACTGCTGCTTTTTGGAATTTCGGGTTTAATAGGCATCTATACCGCAAGCAAATATATGGACGGATATTCAAGACGGCTGCTTTTGCTGGGGATGGGTACTGTGGTGATCACGCTGGCTTTACTGGGGCTGATGAACAGTCTGCCGCCCGCCCTGCCGCTCATAATTTTGTGGAGCGCCGGACTCAGCACATTTTATATGTCGCTGCAGGGATGGGTTTTACGTCTTTCGCCGGCATATGCCGATGCCGCGGTATCAATATACTCGGGGATCTTTAATGTGGGGATAGGAAGCGGAGCATTTATCGGCGGCCGGATTGTCGATCACGGAGGCCTGCCC
>JAVBTI010000079.1:0-8697 GCA_031556255.1 Deferribacterales bacterium
GAGATGGTAATGCCGGGCGACAACATCAGCTGTGAAGTGGCGCTGATCAGCCCGATAGCGATGGAGCAGGGACTTCGTTTTGCAATCCGCGAGGGCGGCAGGACGGTGGGCGCCGGCGTCGTCGCCGCTATCGTCGAGTAATATTTAAGGCGGACGTAAATGAGAGAGATTATCACACTGGCGTGTACGGAGTGCAAACAGCGCAACTATACGACCACAAAGAACAAGAAAACAATGACCGGCAAGCTTGAACTGAAAAAGTACTGCCGTTTCGACAAGAAACACACGCTGCACAAAGAAGCGAAA
Source organism: Deferribacterales bacterium (assembly GCA_031556255.1). Lineage (GTDB taxonomy): Bacteria > Chrysiogenota > Deferribacteres > Deferribacterales > JAISNW01 > JAIRQX01. The sequence continues at coordinate 307 of JAVBTI010000079.1, forward strand.
TGATGCGGTTGTGCGCAGCACAGTAAGTTCATAGCCGCGCCATCCCGGCATTATAAAACAGCCGGGATTCAGCGAGCCGCCGAAAGGCGGCAACTGCTTTTTGGGCTTTGTGCACGGATTTCTGTCTTTGCGGGAATGGCGCGTTTTGGGATTTTGACAGCAACATATTCAGGCCAATGGCTCAATTGGAAGAGTTCTGAGTCTTCACGGTGAGCCGAAAAATAACGGAAACGTGATTTTTCGAGCGAAATGCGCGAATAGTTGCCGGGAGGGCAACGTTCGCGGAGCAAAACCAGCGGTTGGAGCGAAGCCTGAATGTTGTTTTATAGTTTAGGATATTAGGCCAATAGCTCAATTGGTAGAGTTCTGGTCTCCAAAACCAGCGGTTGGGGGTTCGAGTCCCTCTTGGCCTGTGCACTTCCGCCATCTAATTGCATAAAATAAAGCCCTCCGGCATGACGGGGTTTCGCCAGCCGGGCGCTGGCAGATACGAGGTAAATCGTGGAAAAATTCAAACCATCAGTATTTTACTCGGAAGTTAAAGAAGAACTGAAAAAAGTAAGCTGGCCGTCCAGGGAGCAGACTGTTGGAACCACTTTAGTTGTGGTTGCGGTTGTGTTTGTAATTACGCTTTATCTCGGTCTTATTGATACGGGCCTTTCCAGGCTGACCACACTTATTCTGGGTTAATTATGCCTAAACAATGGTACGTAGTTCATACATATTCCGGATTTGAAAAGCGTGTTAAAACGCTTTTGGAAAAGAAAGTTACCGATCTTTCCCTGCAAAACGACATAGGCGAAGTGCTTATCCCTACAGAAGACGTGGTCGAATTGCGTAAAGGGAAGAAGCACGTCAGCAAGAAGAAAACTTTCCCCGGTTATATATTGGTCAATATGGAAATGACCACTCAAAACTGGCACGTGGTTAAGTCCATCCCGAAAGTTACCGGCTTTGTGGGCGGCATAACACCAGTCCCTATTCCTGAGGCGGATGTCAATGTGATGCTCAATCTTGCTAAAGAGCAGGGGCCACGCCTTGCCGCGAAATACGTCAAAGGTGATTCAGTGGAGGTCATCGACGGGCCGTTCCAGACCTTTACCGGTGTGGTGGATGAAGTGAACCCGGAGAAAGAGAAAGTACGTGTTATTGTTAGTATTTTCGGCCGCCAAACGCCTATAGAGCTTGACTATCTCCAGATAAAAAGAGTCGGGTAGAAAAGATATCCGCGGTTACCGCAAAGCTTCTGACTGTGAACGCGAAACAAAGACAGCGTTTATGGCCTGCGGAATCGCTTGGTATATATTATAAAATGTTATCATAATTTAACAGGAGTCTCAAAAATGGCTAAAAAAGTGATGGGGCAGATCAAGCTCCAGATCGCTGCCGGAAAAGCAAACCCGTCGCCGCCAGTAGGTCCTGCATTGGGCCAGCGTGGCGTGAATATCATGGAGTTCTGCAAGGCATTTAACGCACAGACGCAGGCTTTGGGCGACTCCATAATACCCGTGATTATCACTGTATACGAGGACAGGAGCTTCACATTTATTACAAAGACTCCTCCTGTATCACAGTTGATAAAAAAAGAACTTAAAATTGATAAAGGCTCCGCCGTTCCCAACAAAACCAAGGTCGGCAAGCTGACAAAAGATCAGATGAAAAAGATCGCGGAAACAAAACTGCCCGATCTGAACACCAAAGATGTTGGCCAGGCGATGAAATCCGTTGCCGGCGCCGCCCGCAGCATGGGCGTGGATATAGAGGAATAAAGCTTAACGCGCTTTATGCAGTCGATTTGGGCGGGAGATCCGCCCAATAAGACGTTGTAAATGCCTCATGCGCCTACGTGCGCATAACGACCTCTGGGGGTTCGGCTTACAAAGTAAACCGGAGGGGAAGGCCGCAATGCGGCCGCCGCGGAGCAGACGAAGCGCTGTGAAGGCGAGGTGCGTACGCGTGTGAAAACCACGTTTTTCACAAGCATAAGGCGCCGCGTGTTTGTATATTTAGGGGGAACACCTGGCCTCCTATATAAATTATATATTCAGGGAGCAGATTAAATCTGCGAAAAGGAGAATGTATGGCAAGAACGGGCAAGAAGTATGCCGCCAGTTTCGGCGAAGTGGACCGCAACAAGCTTTACGGGACACTCGAAGCTATTGAACTGGTGAAGAAAGTGGCTTTTGCCAAGTTTGATGAGTCGGTCGATATCGCCATCAAACTGGGTGTGGACCCACGCCATGCGGACCAGATGGTTCGCGGGAGCGTGGTGCTGCCTAACGGTACAGGTAAAACAGTGAGAGTGCTTGCTTTCGCCAAAGGCGAGAAGGCGAAAGAGGCGGAAGCCGCGGGAGCGGATGTAGTAGGTGACGACGAGCTTGTTGCCAAGGTGGAAGGCGGCTGGCTTGATTTTGACAGCGTGGTGGCGACACCTGACATGATGGCGAAGGTGGGTAAACTTGGCAGAGTGCTGGGTCCACGTGGCCTGATGCCGAACCCCAAAATAGGAACGGTTACAAACGACATTTCCAACATTGTAAAACAGCTCAAATCCGGGATGGTGGAGTTTCGCGTGGAAAAAGCAGGCATTGTGCACTGCATTATCGGCAAAAAGAGCTTTGATGCGGCAAAACTGCACGTGAACCTGAAAGCTCTGATGGACACTATAGTTAAAGCAAAGCCTGCGTCCAGCAAAGGCGTTTATGTGCGTTCCGTGGTGCTTTCCAGCACAATGGGGCCCGGCGTTAAACTGGATACCGCGCAGCTTTTGGCGGAACTGTAACAAACGCCTCAAGGCGTGATTTAATTTAAAAAATTGCAGGTTGAAGAAAGCAGGTGCTTTCGTTTTTACAATGGCGTTTAACGCTCCGGGTGGCCGTTCCAGAAATGCAACGCGCTACGGTAAAACAATGGCATAAACCCTGCCGAAACGTGAATTGATATATTCAACCGGCTCTTAAAGAGGTGATCCCTTGAAGAGGAGAAAAGAGCAGAAGATAGAGTTAGCAAAGGGAGTGGCGGAAGAAATTGCTAACGCGGAGGGACTTATCGTCGCCAGCTATAAAGGGCTGACATTCCCCCAGATGGACAACATACGCCGCGCTGTTAAAAGCAGCGGCAATGATTTCCGCGTTATTAAAAACACGCTCCTGAAAAAAGCGCTGAATAGCCGTGACATAAATGCATTGGATCAGTTCCTGACGGAATCCACCGCCCTGGTTCTGGTTCGTAAAGATTTTGCCGCCGTAGCCAAGGAAGTTAAAAAATATTCCAAAGACTACGCGCAGTTCGCCGTTAAGGCGGGCTACCTTGAGAGCAAACTTCTGAAAAAAGAGGAAGTTATCGCGATTGCGGATCTGCCTTCACGTGACCAGCTTCTCGCCCAGGTGCTGGCTACGATGAACGCGCCCGTGCAGAACTTTGTATCGCTTCTTGCCAACATACCGCGCAGCCTGCTTAACGTGCTGAATGCGCTGAAAGACAAAAAACAAGAAACATCCGAACCTGCAGCCCCATCTGGGGAGTAAAAGGCTTTGCCTTCTGATGGGTAAGGAGTGTAAGCGACGCTTTCGCAGGGTTACCAATCATGTGAATGAGCGGAAAGCGCGAGCGTGACGGCGGTAGCCGAGTTATCACAGAAGCCCCTAAGGGGCCGGAGCAAGCGGCCGGACGTACTTGGCGAAAGCCAGGGACATGACCGGCAGAAAATCAATTAAGGAGGCCAAATATGGCTGTTACCAAAGAACAAGTTGTAGAGTTTATCAAAAATATGTCGGTCCTTGAGCTGTCTGAGTTTGTCAAGGAGTTGGAAGAAATTTTCGGCGTTTCCGCTGCCGCGCCAGTTGCTGCCGTGGCTGTTGCTGCCGCACCTGCGGCCGCTGTCGAAGAGAAAACCGAATTTGACGTCATCCTCCTTGAGGCAGGCGCTGAGAAAGTGAAAGTAATTAAAGTTGTCCGCGAAGCAACGGGCCTTGGGCTGAAAGAGGCGAAAGCTGTTGTCGACGAAGCTCCGAAACCGGTTAAAACCAGTGTCAATAAAGACGAAGCCGCAAAAATCAAAAAGGCCATTGAAGAGGCCGGCGGAAAAGCAGAAGTTAAATAGTTCCTGTTTCAGTCAATATTGTTATGGGAGCGGATTTCAGATATTATGCGAACCGGTGTGCTGCCGGTTCGCATGCTTCTTACTTGGGCTTCCGTAAAAAACTATTCCGGGGGAGAACTTTTTTCCCCTCTAGCAATCTTATAACCAGCCATTTTCGCAAAGCATATACAGCGGAAATAGGCGGTTTACTGGGGCGCAGCGAGAGCGGCGTCCGCAGGTAAAACCCCACAGGTGGCCGGATGAAAATTAAAAATAACTTCATAGAACGCGTGAACTTTTCTAAAATTAAAAAAACAATCGACCTTCCTGACCTTATTGAGGTTCAGAAAGATTCGTTTGTAACTTTTTTACAGCAGGACATCCCTGAGCATAAGCGTAAAATACAGGGGCTGGAAGAGGTTTTCAGGGAAATATTTCCCATAGCCGATTTCAACGAAACATCCGTGCTTGAATATATCAGCTATAACATAGAGCCGCCTAAATATTCCCCTCGGGAATCGATCGACAGAAACACGACCTACGCAGCGCCGCTTAAAATCCGTGTACGCCTTGTAACCTACCTTACGGAAGAGGGGGCGGACAAACCCGTGGTTAAAGCCGGCAAAGAATCCGAGGTTTATCTCTGCGACATTCCTATGATGACCGACAGAGGAACTTTTGTCATAAACGGTGTCGAAAGGGTCATTGTCAGCCAGCTCCACCGCTCACCAGGCATCTTTTTTGAAGACTCAAGCGCCGGGAAAAGCGTCACGGAGAAGCACCTTTACAGTGCGCGCATCATCCCTTACCGCGGCTCGTGGATAGATTTCGAATTCGATTCCAAAAACGTAATGTACGTGAGGATCGATAAAAAACGCAAAATCCCTGTCACAGTGCTTTTAAAAGCACTCGGCATGACAGATAAAGATATTTTGTCCACTTACTATAAAACCGAAACCATATCTATTCTGAAAAACGGCTTCAGCAAGCTGTTTGACCCTGAAAAAATACTAAACCAGCGTTTTTCGCAGGATATTGCCGACGCCAACGGTGAAGTTATCGTTAAAGCAAACCATGTTGTCACAAAAGCAGCACGGAAACGCCTCATGAAAGCGGAGATCGACGCGATATCCCTGAAGCCGGAAGACCTGACAGGGCTTTATTTTGCTGACGATATTGCGACCGGTAAAGGCGAAGTGTTGGTGGAAGCAAACACCGCGGTCACAGAAGAGAAGATAGATCTTCTGTCCGCCAGCAAGATTAAGAAGTTTGATGTCCTTCTGATCGAAAAACATACCACCGACAGCGTGATCAGAGATATTCTGGCTATGGACAAGGTGAAGACCGAAGAAGAAGCGCAGATAGAGATTTATAAAAAGATACGTCCCGGCGAACCGGCTACGGAAGAGGCTGCGCGCACACTTTTTCAGAATCTTTTCTTCAATGAGAAGCGCTACGACCTTTCACGCGTGGGCCGGCTGAAGATCAACAAACGTCTGGGACTGAACGAGCCTCTTGACACAACCACGCTTACCAAAGGCGATATTGTGGAAACCGTCCGTGTTCTTGAAAACATACGTACCGGCAACGATCATATCGACGATATCGACCATCTGGGCCACAGGCGTGTACGCGCGGCCGGCGAACAGCTCCAGAACCATATTCGTATCGGCCTTGCCCGCATGGAAAAAACCGTGAAGGAGCGGATGAGCATTCATGACGTGGAAGAACTCACTCCGCAGGATCTTTTAAACGCGAAGCCTTTATCGGCTTCCATCAAAGAATTTTTCGGCGGTTATCAGCTTTCCCAGTTTATGGATCAGACTAACCCGCTTTCGGAAGTAACCCACAAACGCCGCCTTTCTGCATTGGGACCAGGCGGCCTCAACCGCGACCGTGCGGGGTTCGAAGTGCGCGACGTCCATACCTCCCACTACGGCCGTATATGCCCTATTGAAACGCCGGAAGGTCCGAACATAGGCCTGATTACCTCACTTACCACCTATGCCAAAATAAACGAGTTCGGTTTTATCGAAACCCCATACCGTAAAGTTACCGACGGCAAAGTGACCGGCGAGACGATTTACATGTCGCCGATAGAAGAGCAGGATTACTACATAGCTCAGGCCAACACCCCTGTTAATAAAAACGGCGGGATTACAGACGAGCTTGTGGCGGCTCGCTACGGCGGTGAATCGATTACCACTGACCGCGCCAACATCCAGTATATGGACGTTGCTCCGATGCAGATAGTGTCCATATCCACGGCGCTTATTCCTTTCCTTGAGCATGACGACGCCAACCGCGCCCTCATGGGATCAAACATGCAGCGCCAGGCTGTTCCGCTTATCCGTACCGACGCCCCGGTTGTCGGCACCGGTCTGGAGCGCAAAGTGGCTGTGGACGCCGGCTCCGCGCTGGTGGCAGAGGGCGACGGGGTAGTGGATTACGCTGACGCAGACAAGGTTATTGTCAGATACTCCTTGAAAGACGGTTTCGGCATAACTGTTTATGATCTGGTAAAATACAGAAGATCCAACCAGGACACATGTATAAATTTCCGTCCCGTTGTGCTGCCCGGGCAGAAGGTTTCAAAAGGGGATACCCTTGCGGACGGCGCCGCCACCGCCGGCGGTGAACTTGCCCTCGGCCATAACACCGTGGTAGCCTTTATGCCGTGGATGGGCTACAACTATGAAGACTCGATCCTGATCTCCTCCAAGCTTGTCAAAGAGGACGCCTTCACCTCGATTCACATTGAGGCCTTCGAAATGGAGGCGCGGGATACGAAGCTCGGGCCTGAAGAGATTACACGCGATATCCCCAACGTGAGCGAAGAAGCCCTCAAAGACCTTGACGAAAGCGGTATTGTCCGCATAGGCGCTAAGGTGACGGAGGGGGATATCCTTGTTGGTAAGGTCACGCCGAAGGGCGAAACCCAGGCAACGCCAGAAGAAAAACTTCTGCGTGCCATATTCGGCGACAAAGCCGGTGACGTCAAAGACGCCTCCCTGCGTGTTCCGCCGGGCATATCGGGCACGGTTATTAACGTACAGATCATGACCCGCCGCGGCATAGAGAAATGCGCGCGGACAGAAATCATTGAAAATATGGACCTTCAGCAGATCAAGAAAGATTATGAGCTTGAGATGAAGGCGCTTAACAACGCCCGTAACGAAAGCCTGCGCAACTGGCTGAAGGGCAAAACCACTGCGGCGGAAAGCAAAAAGAAAACCGCCGGTAAAGAACTTACGGGAGAAATGCTCGAGAAAATGGATTACACCGAGCTTTCCACCCTGACACTGAATGATAAGGCCGGATATACGAAACTTCTGAGCGGGCTGACTGAAACTTTCAAAGAAAAGGCCAAAGAAGCTGAAGATAAAATGAAAGACCGCCGCAAGAAGATAGAAAAAGGCGATGAACTGCCGGCGGGCGTGCTTAAAGCAGTGCGCGTTTACATAGCCATCAAACGCAAACTCTCAGTGGGCGATAAAATGGCCGGGCGCCACGGTAACAAAGGTGTCGTGTCACGGGTTCTGCCGGAAGAAGACATGCCTTATCTGCCTGACGGCACACCTGTGGAGATAGTTCTGAACCCGCTTGCTATTCCGTCCCGTATGAACGTGGGGCAGGTGCTTGAAATGCACCTCGGCTGGGCGGCTAAAGCGCTCGGGCTGCATGTTTCCACGGAAGTATTTGACGGCGCCAAAGAGACCGATATCAAAGCGATGCTGAAAAAAGCGGGACTCCAGGAAGACGGTCAGACGGTGCTCTACGACGGGCGGACCGGCGAACCGTTCGACCAGGAAGTAACGGTAGGCGTAATGTATATGCTGAAGCTTCACCACCTTGTGGATACCAAGATCCATGCACGCTCCACCGGGCCGTACTCTCTCGTTACCCAGCAGCCGCTGGGCGGTAAGGCGCAGTTCGGCGGACAGAGGCTCGGGGAGATGGAGGTCTGGGCACTGGAAGCATACGGCGCGGCAAACGTCCTCCAGGAAATGCTTACCGTAAAGTCTGACGATGTGGAGGGCCGTACGGATGTTTATCAGGCGATCGTGAACGGCAATTACAGCTTCAAGCCGAGCATGCCGGAATCGTTTAACGTTCTGATCAAAGAGCTGCAGGGGCTTGTGCTGGACGTGGAGCTTCTGAAGAACGATGAACTTGAAGCCAAAACTGACGCTGAGGCCAATGAGCCGGAGGTTGAATAAATGAGCGTAAAAAATCCCTTTCAGAAGAAAGAAAAACAACCTGTTTTCTTCGACGCTATCCGCATAAAAATAGCGTCTCCTGAAAAGATA
>JAVBTI010000073.1:0-3756 GCA_031556255.1 Deferribacterales bacterium
GCCTTTTAAAAGACCGGATAATCTTTCTGGGCACTGAGATTGACGATATGGTCGCAAACTCGGTCATAGCCCAGCTACTGTTTCTGGAAGCCGACGATCCTGAAAAGGACATACATTTATATATTAACAGCCCCGGCGGCGTGATAACCAGCGGGCTGGCTATATTTGATACGCTTAACTATATCAAACCCACTGTATCGACCATCTGTCTTGGACAGGCGGCCAGCATGGGCGCGTTTCTGCTTGCTGCGGGTGCTAAGGGCAAGCGTTTCGCAGTGCCGAATTCACGTATCATGATCCACCAGCCGTCCGGCGGCGCGAAAGGGCAGGCCACTGATATTGAGATTCAGGCGCAGGAAATAATACGTCTGAAAAAGCAGCTTAATAAAATCCTCGCGGAGCGCACCGGTAAGACCGAAAAGCAGATAGAGAAAGACTGCGAACGCGATTATTTCATGAGCGCGGAAGAGGCCAAAGAGTACGGCCTTATTGACGACGTGCTTCTGCACAGATAGATTTTGGTTTCTTAGCTGGGCGCATCACTGCGTTACCGCTTCGGCCGCGAATCCTCATGTATGTTTATATACACTCCGGTTCGCTCCCTCAGACGGTGCCTTGTATGGCATTCCATCTAAAAAACCATTCTCCGGCGGGTACATCGCCTTGTCTATCTCAGTAAATTTCAGAATTGTTTAATCATTCCGGCCGCCGAGCCGGAATCTTTTTTGCCGGAATTATACAGATTTGCGGGGTTAACCCGCAATGACTGTTTCTAAGATTTGCCTGCAAAATAATGAGATCTGACCCGAATCAAAAAGTTGAACAGAGCGTCAGCCCGCACGGGAGCAGTCGTTCGCCGTTTCTGAAGGGGAGGGCAAGCTCGCCGAATTCTGTGTTATCCTTCGGCAAATCAAGCGATTCCACCATATTGGCCATCACAAGCGGTGATACACCGGCCGTGTATGAATTTATCAGCATGAACAGCGGTTTTTCAGAAAGGATTTCGCCGCATACTTTCAGGAGAGCCCATAAATCATCTTCGAGCTTCCATACTTCGCCTTTGGAGCCCCTTCCGAATGACGGCGGGTCCATAATAATGCCATCGTAGCTGTTTCTGCGCTTTTTTTCACGTTCCACAAATTTAATGCAGTCTTCGGGGATGAGGCGGATTTTCCCTTCGGCCACGGAAGACAGCGCGGCGTTATCTTTGCACCATGTGAGCATTCCTTTGGATGAATCCACGTGGCATACGGACGCGCCCTCCTTTGCGGCGGCCACCGTTGCAGCGCCCGTGTAGCCAAACAGATTGAGAATTTTGGCGTTAGGGCGTTTACGTACAAGGGTGCGTATTTTATCCCAGTTGTAAGCCTGTTCAGGGAAAAGCCCTGTGTGCTTAAAGCCTGTGAGCGCTATTTTGAAAGTGAGGTCATCATATTTGACTGTCCAGTCGGACGGGAGCCTGCTTAAAAACTCCCATTTACCGCCGCCGGAGTCGCTTCTGTGGTATACTGCGTCAGGTTTTTTCCATTTTGGGCTATCGCCTTTCGGCCACAGGGCCTGAGGGTCGGGGCGCACAAGCGTGTATTTACCCCATCTTTCAAGACGGTTGAAGCCGCCCGCGTCGATAAGTTCGTACTCTTTGAAACGGTCTGATATAAAAATGCCGCTCATCAGAGTATCATACCGCCGCTTAATGATGAAATGCTCTCAATCTGATTGGTTTTACAGTAGTTCTCAGCGGAATTAATAATATTTATCATGGCTTCATGATCGGCAAAGTTGGCTGTGCCCACCTGTACGGCTTTTGCGCCGGCGAGGAAGAATTCGACAACGTCATCTCCGGTGGTGATGCCTCCAACGCCGATGACGGGAATTTTCACAGCTTTTGAAATCTCGTACACCATGCGGACTGCCACCGGTTTTATCGCGGGGCCTGAGAGGCCGCCTGTAACGTTTGCCAGCCAAGGCTTTCTGGTTTTTACATTTATGGCCATGCCCAGAAGAGTGTTGATTGCGGAGAGTGCGTCGGCGCCCTCCTCTTCGCATACGCGCGCAAAGTCGCAAATGTTACCCACGTTGGGAGACAGCTTTACGATAAGGGGCTTATTTTTGATGACTTTACGGACTGCGTTCAGCACTTCTTTTGTTTTAAGCGGGTTTGCGCTGAACGAGATGCCGCCTTCCTTGATATTCGGGCAGGATATGTTCATTTCAAGCATGTCGATATCTGCGTTATCCAGTATCTCAGCTACCTTGACGTACTCTTCAATGCTTTTGCCCCAAAAATTAACGATTATCCGGGTGTCATGTCTTCTTAATATATTCAGCTTGGTTTTCAGGAAGTTTTCGACGCCTACGTTCTGCAGTCCAATGGCGTTCAGCATTCCTGAGGCAGTCTCGCGTATTCTTGGCATTGGGTTGCCGGCTGTTTCATGGAGGGATATACCTTTGATCGATATACCGCCCAAAAGGCTTAAATCTATGGTTCGGGAGAATTCAAGCCCGTAGCCGAACGTGCCGGAGGCCGCAATTACAGGATTTTTGAACTCCACATTGCATAATTTGATTTTCAGGGGATTATTCATAAAATTCTGGACGCCTCCTCTTTTGCCCTGATGGCGCAGTCTTCCATTGACAGCCCCCCGAAAAAATTCCCCAGAAGAGCGAAATCAGGCATCGCGTTGACCTTCTCTTCCAGCTCCCGTCGGAATTTATTATGCCCGACTTTGAGTTCCGGGAGTGAAAATTCTGTGTGTTTTGCATATATTTCCGAAGAAGGATTTATTTTCATGGTTTCGCGCATTACCGGAAGTGCCCCGTCTATGCCGGCGCCTGCTTTGAAGTGAAATGTCGCTCCTCGGAATACCTTGTCTTCATATACATCGCGCGATACAACCGAGCGGTAATCGCAGCCGTTGGCGATTATATATGCAAACCGCCTTATCCCGACGTCGCCTGATCTGGCGGAAAGGCCGTAGGCGATGCTTTTGTGCATGGGCAGAGATGAAAGCATTTTAGATAACTCCGGCTGCCACGCGGAGAGTATTTTTGCGGAAACAGGCGCCGGCGTGGCAACAGCGATTTTCCCGGCTGTAAACACTCTGCCGTCCGCAACGGTTATGCTGTAAGTTTCGCCGTCGTGTATTGCTGAAACGGCAGTTGTTTCAGTGTGTACGCTCACATTACCCAGCGCTGATATTGAGTTAGGAATCTCTGAAAGCCCGTCCATGAATGTGAACGCTCTCGGAAAGCTTTTATCTTTCGGGCGGCGTTTCAAAAGGAGCTCAGCGGCAACATTATCCGTATCCTGGCATATAACTGCGCTTGTCATAGGATGGATGAGGTTTTTATAATTATTCTCACCGAAAACTTTTGTGTAGTACTCTTTTACAGAAAGCCCGTTTTTTCTGTGCCTGAATATGGCTGGGATTGACATAACTGCTTCTTTCAGATCAACCTGGGAGAATAACGAACAGATGGCATTATCCTTGCACATCATATATCCGGCTTTTTTATGGGGTATAATGTTGGGTTTCAGCCCCAGATCGGTGACTACGCTGAGTATGGTGCCGTAGCTTGAGTATATGGTGTGCGCTCCGAGCTCCAAAAAGAAGGAATGCCCCTCGTAAGGTGTCACAGTGCAGATACACCCGCCAAGTGACGGCGAAGCTTCAAGCACCGTAACGGTTTTGCCTCTTTTTGCGGCGAAATAGGCAAACAGCATTCCGCTTAAGCCGCCGCCGATAACCAAAACAT
>JAVBTI010000130.1:0-28099 GCA_031556255.1 Deferribacterales bacterium
GGTCTGTCTTTCACTATTATTCCGTTAGGAGTAAGGCTTGAATTATCAGGAACAATTGGCCTTGCGGGAGTATATTCCAGCGGAGGCATGCTGTGAGAACCCTTTTTGGGGTCAACTATCATAAAAAACTTATCCAGATCATCTTTACGCAGCTTTGCCGCGTCCATAAGCACAAGGCGCAAATCCTGCGGCATCCCCTGCTCCAGCGTGGTGCTTCTGCCGAAATATTTTCTGTCTTTGGCGGTCATTGTCTTGGTAATCTGAGTAACAAGCCCCGGCGGAAGCGAGTAGGCCGAACCGGTTGCAAAATCAAAAGCCAGCCCGGCGGAGGCTCCCGGAGCGGAAAAAAGATTATCGCCTATCATCCAGCCGTCGACCGTGTTATTAAGTTTGACGTCGAAGCTTTTCTGCCCGTCCCGCGACACTTTCAGTTCAACAAAAGGCGCATCTTCGGGAAGCTGGGAAAAAACGGGCAGTGTGGAGCGCTCACCGTTAATCACGTATATCGCGGCACTTTTATTGCCGGTGGTGACACTGTACAGGTTTTGCTGGGCAAACGCCCCGCCGGCGGCCAGCAGAAGCGCCGCGGAGAACATACTGACTATTATTATCTTTATTCTATTCATAATCAGTTACCAAACCGAACGACTATTAAGAGTACAAGCGATATAAAGGTAATCAGTCCGGAAGTGAGGATTATCTTTATGGAATTTTTTTCTGCCTGGTACATCATATCGGACTTGAACGCCAGCACCTGGTCGTCCACGGCGTCCACCTTCTGTAACAGCTCCTCGATAAGCTCCCGGTTCTGCTTGAGTTCGTCCTCCGATTCGTACTCGATAAAATTACCTATATATATGATGGTAATCTGAATCAGGTTGAACATTATATTGCGCAGATAGGCGAACTGCTTGGGAAACATATAACTCGGCGTCTTCGCGAGCTCCGGCAGCAGGTCGAACTGTATCTTTTTCAGTTTTTCCCTTGTCTCCGGCGGAATATCGTTGATATCTTTAACCCTGTCCACCTCGGCAAGGATCCTCCTTACAAGGCGGGTGTACTGCACAAGCAGTTCCGGCGTGGCGCTGGTTTTCAGACGGATCTGTTTTTTCTTTATCTCGTGGTTTTTGAAGAAGTTCTTGATAAGCACCATCGCCGACGGCACTTTCACATTCTTCCTCTTTTTGACTACTTTGACGGAGCGCTTTGCATCTATGGCGATAAGGGTTTCGACTATTTCTTCAGTGGCGAAAATAAAGTGGTTGTTGCCTTCCAGGACATCCCGGTCGTCAGCGTTTATTGTGCCGTTGGTAAAGAAAAAGAGGCGGGTAATATTTTCATCGTTCATCGCCCGCAGTACGTCGGTGGTCAGAAAGGGGTCAAGGGTATCGCCGGGTTTGATGACTTCTATCCAGACGATCGCCTTCTGCTCGTCCTTGCTTCCGTGTACCCAGGCTTCAACGCGGCGGCGGCCTTCCAGTTCCTTGACGGTGCGGTAAAGGGAATAACCGAAATCCGACATCACATCGGTCACAAAATGATAAAACTCGGACAATTTTATGTTATATAGCGCTTCGTATTTACTCTGCCGTTCGGAGTCCATAAATTTCCACCCGCCTGTTCTGTAATGTGCCGTCCGCGGAGCTTCTGTTCCTCACCGCGGGATAGAGGGCACCCAGCCCTACCGTAATTAGTTTAGCAGGATTTATGCCATTTGCCCGCATCAGCCCTTTCACAGCTTCGGCACGCTTGAAAGACAGTTCGTAATTATCTTTGAAAAGCAGATTGGGCGCGACAGACACATTGTCCGCATGACCGAACATGTAGTATGTGCCCTCTTTGGGCAGCCTGGCCAGGGTTGCGTTGTCAGCCGCGCTCATATTAGGTGTGATTATTCCGAGGTCAAAGTATATGGTGTAAAGGTATTCAAGCTGGTCTGAATCGGGGGTCATGGAAAGGATATCCACATCTCCGCGCATCGGCGCCTGCCCCGCATCGCCGCGCCCCAGGGAGGCATTCGGAGTGGGGGCGCCCAAAAGACTGTCTATCATCTGGTCGTCTGAAAGGCGCGGGGTGGCGTTGTCTTTCCGCGCCGTGGTATTGTCGGGCTGCTGAGGAGCTATATCCATATACACGACGGGGCCGTCACCCACCTGCACCGGCACAGCGGAGGTCTGCCTGTATGTGACCTGACGCAGGGACAGGATCTTCCAGCCGTTCAGCGCCACATTTTCCCGGGCATCCCGCTCAGTATCGGCAAAAACCTGGAAAACGGTGGTAATTTTGGATGTATTGTTGACCGCGACTACTTCGTAAATGTTGCGTTCGTTGGCGAAAGAGAGATCAGCGCCACCAGTAATAAGGGCGGCGAGGAATAGTATTGTTATCAGTCTCAGGCTTATGCGGCAGATAGCGTATATTTTTGCTTTCAAGGCTGTAATCCCTCAACGCTTGATCAAAGTCTTTATCGGCATAAATCTCGACAATCTTTAACCGGCGGATGACATCCTCCCCGCCGTTATACATCAGGAATGCATCCGGGGGGAGTTTCGACGCGGTATTAAAGGTTGTCCAGAGCGTTTCCACCTCATAAACATAAACCGTGGCACAGGCCGCCGGCGGGAAAAGCACCGCCAGCACAATCACAGCATTAATGAGCTTTCTGCGCCACCAGTTCATCTATCTTCTCCAGCATGGACTGCAGGTTTATAGGCTTGGTCAGGAAGGCGTTTATCCCCGACGCGCTCACTTTCTTGCGATCCGCTGTCTCGCTTCTGGCCGACACAGCAATTATAGGAAGCTCAACACCCTTGTTCCGGAGCTGTCTTGCCAGTTCGTAGCCGTCCATGTCGGGCATCATCACATCGGTTATTACCAGATGGAAATCACCGTTCTTCAGCACGCCCGCGACGTCCTTGGGCGAGATGACCTCCGTAACGCTGATCCAGCCGGTGGATTCGAGCAGCCTGCGCATGATCTTCCTGTCCGTGGCGGAGTCGTCCACATACAGAATTCTTGTCATATCTTTGTCCATCTTTTTGATTTCGGACTCTTTTTTCTTGCGGGTACGTATACGCCGCGGCATATTCTGGGCAAGTTCCATGACACCCGCCACGTCAATGATAAGGCGGACGCGCCCGTCGCCCATGATGGTGGCGCCTGCGATCCCCGCGTTGCCGCCGAGATACTCCCCAAGGGATTTGATAACGATCTCTTCCTGGCCGACAAGCTTATCCACTATAAAACCAAGGCGTTTCTCGGCAAGTCCCACGACAACAACATACAGATCCTCGTGCTGCGGGCTTTCTATATCGAAAACCTCGTTCAGACGCAGAAGAGAAAGCACGCTGTCACGGAGTTTCAACACTTCGCGCCCTTCGAAACTGTGCACTTCTTTTATATTCACCCGCACAGTCTCTATAACTGATACGAGAGGGATGGCAAAATTTTCCCCCGCCGATTCCACAAAGAGCGCCTGAATAATGGCGAGCGTGAGCGGCAGTTTCAGTTGGAATTTGGTACCGACGCCCAGTTCGGACTCTATGTTGATAAGGCCGTTCAGCTTTTCGATATTGGTTTTCACAACATCCATGCCCACGCCGCGGCCGGAGGTGCTTGTAATCTTCTCCGCCGTGGAAAACCCCGGCCTGAAAACCAGGCCGTAGGCCGTCTCTTTATCCATGGTGGCAGCCTCGTCGGCGGTGATAACCCTTTTTTCAATTGCTTTGCGTTTCAGCTTGTCCGCGTCAAGGCCGGCGCCATCGTCTTTTATCTCAATAACTATGTGGTTCCCCTCATGATAAGCGGAGAGCCAGATGCTGCCTTTGCGCGGTTTTCCGATCTGCTCTCGGATATCCGGGGCCTCCACGCCGTGGTCGACGGAGTTGCGGATCATATGTATCAGCGGATCGCCGATCTCTTCGACAACGGACTTGTCAAGTTCAGTCTCTTCGCCGGATATTATGAGGTCGATCTCTTTATTTTTCTCCCGTGAAAGGTCGCGTACCATCCGGGGGAATTTATTGAACGTCTTTCCGATGGGGATCATTCGGGTTTTCATAACCGCAAGCTGCAGCTCGGTGGTTATAAGGCCGATCTGGGAGGTCGTCTCCATAAGCTGTTCGATCAGATATTCATTTTCAAACTTCTTTTCAAGGGCCGATGACACCTGGGCAATTCGGTTACGCCCCAGAACAAGTTCGCCCACAAGGTTCATAAGGGTGTCGAGCCTGCTGACGTCGACACGTATAGTCTGCTCCATAGTTTTGGTGGCTTTTTTGACGTCACCGCCGTCAGCGCCGCCCGAAGTCGGAGCCTGCACGGGAGCCGCCGCTTCGCTTCCCTTGCCGGCTGCGGCCGTGCTTCTGCCTTCGTTGGCGAGTTTCAGTTTTTTGACGATACTGTCCGAATCCACCGTGTCGGTGTTGTTTTTTATATCATTCAGCATCTTCTTGATAACATCGACAAACTCAAGGAGTATGTCCATTATTTCCGCCGATACCGACATTTCGCCCCTGCGAAGCTTGTTCAGAATCTCTTCGGCGTGATGGGTGACAGTGGCAAGCTTTTCAAAGCCCAGAAACGAAGACGACCCTTTCATGGTGTGTGCGCCGCGGAATATCTTGTTGAGAAGATCGAGATCCGTCTTTCTGTGCTCAAGTTCCACAAGGTCCTGATCAAGCGTTTCTATGATTTCCGAGGTTTCAACAATAAAATCGCCTACTAACTCCTGAATTTCGTCTTTATTCATAACGACCGCCTCCCATACGCAGTTTTTCGCTCACGCAGAGCCGCCTTACATCCCGAACTCTTTGAGCAGTTTATTGACAAGCGTCTGATCCTGCAATATCTCTTTTGATTCTTTTAATTTATCCAGCGTGTCGGAACCTATGGTATGCTGTTTCAGCCCAAGGGCGATGACAAGCTGCGCAAGCCTCTCCTCCAGATCCGACACAGCACCCAACACTTTCTCCACCTTCTGCCGGGAAATCTCTTTGAACTCAAGGGAGGAAATAATATCAAAACAGATATCCCCGCCCTGCACACATGCGTCTTTAAGCCTTTCCAGAAGCCCTTTGGCGCGGTTGAAATCCTCGTTCGCGACAGCGGTTTCCACCTGCCCGAGGGTTTCTTTGATTTCATCGATATTAAAGTTGATCTTATCCACAAACCCGAGCACATCTTCCGATGCCCGATGGGAATCTTCTATCACGGATTTCAGTGTGGATTCAAAAACCGGCAGTTCCTGATAGCTTTTACCCACAGCGGAAGAAACGGATTTGAGTTTTTTAATGGATTCATTGAAGTACTGCGCTATATGGAAAAGCTCACTGCCCGGATTCAGGCTGATGTCGATAAGGTCGTATTTACCCTCATTGATCTGCCTTGCGACGGTGATTAGTTCATTAAGATCCTTAAAGTCATCCATGACCTACTCAATGCCTAACAGCTTAAAAACTTTCTCCTGAAGCGTTTCCGGGGTGAACGGTTTGACAACATAGTTGTTTACGCCGCTGCGAAGCGCGGTGAGGATATCCTCTTTCGCCGCTTCCGTGGTAATCATAAGGATTGGTGTATCTTTATACTGATCCTTTGTACGTACTGTCTTAACGTATGTCAAACCGTCCATTTCAGGCATGTTCCAGTCGGTAATGATCATGTCGATCTTGGCTTTGGCCATCTGTTCCAACGCCTCGATACCGTTCCCGGCTTCCAGCACGTTATTAAAGCCTAATTTTTGCAACGTGTTCTTGATGATCCTCCGCATGGTTGAAGAATCATCAACAGTTATTATCACCTGATCGTAGCTCATTTAACCCTCTCACATATGATACACAGTTGATTATTATGGGACACAAAGCACCATGTGTCAATTATTTTTTGCCGTCCATTGTCCGCGTTCGCGGACGCACGGCCGCATCGCTCCATTTCAACCGGCGGAGCCGGATTTCAATTCCGCTCGCTGCGACCGGTCAGCGCTTTGCTTGACCGGCGGGCGTGGCTTTGCCACTTTCCCCCTCCGAATTGCAAAGCAATCCGGCTCCCCGGCGGGGAGCCACGGACTTATTTTTTGCCGTCCATTGTCCGCGTTCGCGGACGCACGGCCGTCTATTCTCAGTCTTTCAATTTCTTTATACGTTCCGCTCTGCTTATTATCTCTTTTATTCTGAAGCCGAAATATCCGTCGACGATAACAACTTCACCGCGGGCTATAATTTTATCATTAACCGTTAATTCAATTGATTCGTCCGCATTCTGATCGAGCTCCACTATATTTCCCGGGCCGAGACCGAGGATATCCTTGAGGAAGAGCTGCGCCGATCCCATTCTGACGCTGATGGGGATCTCTATATCCATCAGCATTTCCATATTCGGACTGTTATGGGAGACGGACTGGCGCACAGGCTCCGGTGAAGAGCCGAAAAAGTCCGGCATTGCGGCGGCTTTTTCCGTCTTCGTCTCCAGTATCGAGCTGAACCCCTCGTCCACATACAGCCTGCACTGGAAAGGATCGCCTTTAAGCGTACCCTGCATATCCATCGCTATATAGCTGTCCGACTGGAACGAATTTGTATTCTGGAGTTTTGCCGCGTCATCCACGCGGAATTGCAATTTTTTCCCCATCTGGGTTTCCACGGGCACAGAAAGGCCGCCAAAAAACTGGTTGGCGATTTCAACAACCGCGTCTTTCAGCTCGTTGTCAAGCTCCGTACGGGGTTCGCCGTCCCCCATCATCATCATATCCGCCAAAATGGTAATATCCTTTATGGTAAATATGAGGCCGATTTCAAACCCTGTCTTTCCTTCCGTGGCGGAGATAAGAACGCCGCCCGAATACCCCTGCACAAGATCGTCGGGAGTGCAGCGGGCCGCGTCAAGCATATTTATGGCGAGAGGGTCTTTTGTGATGGCCTGTAAATTTGAATTAAGGACGTCGATCACTATGCCGCCGAATTTCTGCAGCCCGGCTTCCTGCTCTAAATCAACTGTTGCTCTCATGTATGATCCTCCGTGACCGCACTCGTTATCTTGATCGCCTTTTTAATCCCCATGATGCCCACGTTGCCGAAGAACTTATGGCGGTTGCCGACATACATGTTAAGGGGCTGTGTGCTCTTTTTATTCAGAAGCACCGTGTCCCCTTCCTGCAGATCAAGTATCTCCTGCATGGAAAGTTCCGTGCGCCCCAGCTCCACCGAAACATCCACGAGAATAGTTTCGAGCAGCTCGAGTATGCGCAGTTCATATTCGCCGGAACGCCCTTTCTTGGCACCGATCAGCCAGTCCTGCGAGCTGATTTTACCGAGAATTGGCTCCAACACCAGCGCCGGCAGGCACAGGTTCATCATCCCCGTGGCCTCGCCGAATTTAACCTCAAATACAATCAGAACAACAACCTCGTTCTGCGCCACAATCTGTATAACGTGCGGGCTGTTCTCGCTCAGTTCCTTTTTGAAGCGTACATTCGGAACAACCTGCTTCCAGACCTCTTCCAGATCTTTTAAAATCAGGGAGATGATTCCGTCGATGATTGTCATCTCAAGCTGCGTCAGTTCGCGCACCTGGAAAAGCGGCAGTCCCGCACCGCCCAGCAGTTTATCAACTATGGGGAATATGAGGGAGGGGTTTATCTCCAGAACCGCGTTCCCCTGAAGCGGAATCATACTTATAATATTGAAACTCGTGGGATCGGGCAGCGACATGAGGAACTCGCCGTATGTCATCTGGTCCACGCTCACAAGCGATATATCCGTAATCGTGCGCAGAAAACTCGACAGGTTAGAGCTGAAGTTCCGCGCAAACTTGTCGTGCAGGTTGCGTATGGAGCGCAACTGCTCCTTGGAAACCCTGTCCGGGCGGCGAAAGTCATACACCGATATCTTCTTGGGCATGAAATCAGCGCTTTCAATAGACTCGACCTTCTCTCCCTCGTCAACTACTGTGGAAAGCAGGGCATCAATTTCGTCTTGACTGAGTATATCCGCCATATTTACTCCTGCCGCGCAAGCCTTGCTTCGCAAGGAACGCGGCCGCTTGCTCCGTCTTGAAAAAGACGCGGCTTTTTCAAGCCTCCGCGTCGCTGCAAAAAACTTCGCTACGCATCGTTTTTGGGGCGGCACCGTGTGCCTTGCCCCTCCGAATCACTGAAATGATTCGACTCCCCAAAGGGGAGTTATACCTTCAGTCGCCTGCTACCCTTTACAGTGGAATGTTATCCTTGCGGCGATATCGTCCAGCGGAACGATTTCGTCGGCTATTCCGGCTTCCACCACGGCGCGGGGCATGCCGTAAACTATGCAGGACGCCTCGTCCTGGGCTATTATATAGCCGCCCCTGCTTTTCAGCGCCGTCAGCCCTTTGGTGCCGTCGTTCCCCATCCCGGTCATTATAACGCCGAGAACGTCCTTTCCATAATGCTCCGCCACGGAATTAACCATGACGTCAACGCTCGGGTTATGCAGCAGGTTAGGGTCCTCCTGCTTCAGATCTATAACTCCGCCGGACGGTGTGCGGCGCACAACCATCTGTTTGCCGCCCTTTGCAATATATACATGGTTGGGTTGTACCTGTTCCCCCCCCTGCGCTTCCACGACGGTAAGTTTGCTTAGGGAATTAAGCCGCGAGGCGAGGGACGCGGTAAAACTGGCGGGCATATGCTGGACTATAAGCACCGGAACGCCCAGATCCGCCGGCAAGAGAGGAATTACTCTCTGCAGCGACTGCGGGCCGCCGGTGGACGTACCCAGTGCGACGAGCTTTTTACCGGCGGACACCGCCCTTGACGCAGGCCTTGCCGTGACCGGAGCCGGAGCGGGTTTTATTACAGGAGCCGCCACTGAAGCGGGACGAAGCCTGCGAAGGATCGTTTTGTCACCGGCAAACCTGCGCACCTTGCTTTTAAGTTCGTTCGATATTTTCAGGATACCTATGCTGCCGTATGATTTTTCCTTGGGGATGAAGTCCACGGCGCCCGCGTCAAGCGCCCTGAGGGTCGTGTCAGCCCCTTCCTGCGTAAGGGAGCTTACCATTATCACAGGAGTCGGCGTAAACCGCATAATCTTTTCCAGCGCGGTGAGGCCGTCCATTTTCGGCATCTCAATGTCCAGGGTAACAACATCGGGCTTCAATTTCGCCGTAAGCTCGACCGCCTCTTCCCCGTTCGTACCGAAACCGGCTATCTCAATATCCTGCTCTCCCGAAAGCATGTTCTCGATCGCCTTGCGCATAAAAGCGGAATCGTCGACGACCAGTACCCTGATTTTTGCCATAATGTATCCTTAAGCCTTTTCTTCATCTTCTCAGCGCGGCGAAAACTTTTTTCGCCGCTTTACGGGCGGACACATGTATCCCCCGTATGCCCCCCAAACAGGGATATCCCTGCGGAAAAGCGTGGTTTTCCTCCGGGATAATCAAAAATCTTTTAAATACATTATATCTATAATGTATCCTTAAGCCTTTTCTTCATCTTTTGGATAGCGGAAGTATGCAACTGTGAAACTCTTGATTCAGTAATATCCAGCACCTTTGCCACTTCTTTCATCGTAAGCTCTTCGTAGTAATAGAGGCTCACCACGAGCCTCTCTTTTTCAGACAGCTTAT
This sequence comes from Deferribacterales bacterium, assembly GCA_031556255.1. Lineage (GTDB taxonomy): Bacteria > Chrysiogenota > Deferribacteres > Deferribacterales > JAISNW01 > JAIRQX01. The sequence goes on from JAVBTI010000130.1 coordinate 9,601, forward strand.
CTATCTCTTCGCCCATGCGCTCCGTCAGGCTGGCCTGCAGAGCCTCTTCCTCCGGTGAAAGGTAATTGCTCTGAATAAATTCCACAAGGCTCGTGCCGTCCTCGTCCCCGGAAGCATCGTCCAGGCTGAGGGGTTTATCCGCGCTGAGCAGATCGTATGTCCGGTAGACTTCTTCTTCGTCGATCCGGGCATATTCGGCAATCTCCGAGGTGTTAGGCATGCGCCCAAGCTTCTGTTTAAGCTCTTCCGACACGGCTTCAAGGGCCTTCACTTTAGATCGCGCGTTGCGGGAAAGAAAATCCATACCCCGAAGCGCATCCAGTATGGCGCCCTTAACCCGGTGCTCCACGTAAGTACCGAAAGCTATATTACGGGATTTATCATATTTGTCCAGACATTCGATCAATCCCAGCGAGGCAGCGGAATATATTTCATCCATATCCACGCTGTCCGGGAGTGAATTTTTCGCCCTTATTGCCCAAATTTTAATCTGAGGCAAATAGTCCCGCACTATTTTATTTTTCTCATCCTCAGTAAACCGGGTTGCTCCCGTGCTGGAATAAGTCATTTCACAGAATCTTCCAGTAATTTCTCAAAATCTTCTCGACATTGACAGTCACCGCCCTTACTACATAGTAAAGAATGAAGAAAAGTATAATATCTCTGAACAGATATGTCAATTTAAGTTCCGGCGACAGCACTTTAAAAAGGAACGAACAGATCATTACCGTCGACGCTATTAACAGCGGTAAATAACGTATGGATGTGATCATGTGCTATTACCTCCCATATATTTTCCTAACACAACATCTGCCGTGGGCTGGTGCGGATATTTGACCCGTTTCACCTCCGTCATTCCGGCCAGGCCTGCCCCGGCTCCCGACCCGTGCCGCAATAACGGAAAATACTTTTTACCCGCTCTTTTTCCAGAGCACGTCTGCGTTTCGCGCAAGTTTATAAATATCCTCGGAAAACGGTGATTGCGGAACCGTCACACATAAAGGTTTCTGCCCTTTCGCGGCCTTCCGCACCCCGTCGTCTTCCCGCAGGCTTGCAAACGACTTTAAATCCAGTTTTAAAAACCGCTGCACCACAGCCTTAAGGTTGTCGTACACCTTCTGCGCCACCGCAGTGTCGTCCACCCTGTTCAGAACGATATGCGCGTTCTGCACCGGATACTGCTGTTTCGCCGTTTTTAAAAACGCATAGGCGTCGGCGATGGCTGTCGGTTCCGGCTGTGACACCACTATAACATGGTCGGCCATGGCGGCGAAACGGTGCACGTTGCCCGAAATACCCGCCCCTGTGTCGAATATGACGTAGTCGTACCTGACATCCAGCGTCACAAGCACCTGACGGATCCTGTCAAAATTTTCCTCGGACAGATCCACCAGTTCCAGAACCCCGCTCGAGGCCGGAAAAAGGTCAAATCCGTAAATGTCTTTCACCAACACTTCCTCTATCCCGGAACTGCCTTCCAGATAACGTCGTATGTTGGCGCCGGGCTGCACCTTCAGCGCGATATCAATATTCGCAAGCCCAAGGTCCGCGTCGAACACCAAAACCCGTTTTCCAATCCGTGCAAGCGCGGAAGCCAGATTTATGGTAAACGTGGTCTTTCCCACGCCCCCTTTTCCGCTGGAAACAGAGAGATATGTGGCCGTCCGCCCTTTCTCCCATGCTATCCGTCTTAAACTTGATGCCTGATCGTTTAATTGTCGTTCCATAATGCGGGTATCTCTTGCAATATTTTTTTAGCAATTTTCTTGCCATCCGGCGCCTCGATATCATCCGGCACTCTTTGGCCGGCGGATAAAAGGAGGAGGGGAGTTTTTTTCTTGATCGGAATATTCGCCAGCGGCCCGAAATATCTTGTTTCATCCAGTTTGGTAAAAACTATATAGGCGGGGTTCAGCTCGTTGTACCTGTCGTACATTTCGCCCAGTTCCGCGTGATTGGCGGCCATTGAGAGCACCAGCACCGGCACAATCAGCGGCGACACGGCGGCATAAGCGGCAATATCCCCTATTTTAACATTATCGTAAGGGCTGCGCCCGGTGGAATCCATCAATATGTAGTCGTGTTCCCCGGAAGCCTCGTTTACTATGCGTGACAACTCTTCCGGGCTGGTAGCCACGTAAAGTTTCAGATCGACTATCTCCGCGTAGGTTTTCAACTGTTCAACGGCGCCGATGCGAAACATATCGGTAGTTATCAGGCATACGCGCTGCGAATAGCGCAGCACAAGGTCGGCGGCTATCTTGGCAATGGTGGTGGTCTTACCCACGCCTGTCGGCCCCACAAAAAGGATCACTTTATTACGCAGCGGAGTCAGATAGTCGGCCTCCAGAGGTATCTGTGCGGCAAGCTCCTGCTGGATAAGATTTTTAAGCTGCGCCCTGCCCGCCATGTCCGGGATCTTCACTGTAACGCCTTTCAGGAAACGGTAGGCCACAATTTCGTCGAGCCCGTTTTTGATCAGCTGCGCATAATACTCTTTCATATTGTGCGGCAGATCCACGGCTACATTGGCGGATGGCTCCCTGATAACGTTTTTCATTTCGGCAAGCTGTTTTTTTATGTCGCCGATATCGTCTACAAGCGATGAAATTTTGTCCAGCCCGAGAGAGCCGATCATTTCAGCGATCCTGTCCATGCTTGTGTCTTCCGCCGGAGCTTTCGCCGGAGATATGTACAATTCTTCGCCCTCTTTAGGGAGAAGATCCGAAGTGCCGGAATTAAAAGGCCGTTTGTGCGCCTGCAGCGCTTCGCTCCCGCTGTCCCCCATAAGTGAACGTATATATGCGTCGTCATCCAAATCAGCGAAAATATCCGTGTTTTTCTGCGCCGGTTCCGGCTGTTTCCTGAACGCCGGGGCTGTGGGAGTAATGTTTGAGCCGTATGTGGCCGCGCCGGAAGCTGGAGCGGACGCAGTATTTTTGGCAGCTTGCTTTTTAGCCTGTTGCTGTTGTTTTTCCGGCATGGCGTTCTTGTCGAAATCCACCGCCGCGGTGACTTCCAGCACCGGGCGCGGGAAAAGGCCCAACCCCGTGGGTTTCATTATCTTACGGGTTGTGAGGATAACGGCATGGGGGCCCAGATCCTGCTTGATCTGTTTGAGCGCCTCCTTCATGTCAGATACTTCGTACTTTTTAATTTTCATATATTTTCCTCACGCAACCCACACACTAAGAAACATACACGCCCACAAGCGCGTCAATATTGCTATCGCAGCATCCGTGCCGGGTGTGGCCCGTCAGGCTGGATGCAATGCGAAGATGTTTTTGTGCGGACAACCGCAGCATACTCAGTGGTATGTGATGGTTGGACGCGAAAAAACAGCAAAGCGGGGCGCCGGCATCAAAACCAAGTGCGTAATACAAATGTGATCCTTAAAGGCACCTGGTTTCTGTACAAGTCACACTATCCGGCTCCTTATCCGCTCCTTACGCCTTCGGCGCCGCCGGTTCGCCCATGTTGATCTCGAGCGTCCCCAATGACTCTATCTTAACATTCTCGCTTATCTCATTGTGCGAGATCAGATTGATGTGGGTGATATACTTATCGACAAAACGCCTCATCGGCAGGCGGAGCGGCGGCGAAATCACCAGCACCGGCGGCAGCCCCTGGGAGACCACTTTATCACACTTGGCTATCAGTTCCGAAAGCACTTTCTTGGCGATCATCGGGTCCACCACTATCTCTTTGCCGTCGTCGGTCTGCTGCAACCCTTTCGCCATAACCTGCTCTATCTGGGAGGGGAGGGTAAAAATATGCAGCACTCCGTCGCTTCCGAGCAGGCTTTCCGTGATCTGCCTGCGCAGGGCGAAACGAACTTTTTCAGTGAGGTAGTCCACGTCTTTCTGGGATGAGCCGAAAGTGGCGAGCGTTTCAAGGACGGTTTGCAGATTGCGTATGGAAACCCTCTCGCGCAGTAAGTTTTGGAGCACTCTTGTGACTATACCGATGTCCAATATACCCGGCACAAGGTCGTCCACAACCTTGGCGTGCTTCTCTTTCAGTTTTGAAAGGAGATCCTGGGTTTCCTGTCTGCCCACAAGCTCGTACGCCTGCTGTTTTATCACCTCGGTAAGATGAGTAGCTATAATAGTGGCGGGATCCACGATAGTATACCCGGCAATATCCGCGTTCTCTTTCTCCATCTCTTCTATCCACTTGGCGGGAAGGCCGAAGGCAGGCTCTTTCGCCTTCACCCCCTCGACTTCGTCAAGGTTCCCCGCCGGGTTCATTACCATAAGCTTATCGGGATAGACCATCCCATGGGCACATTTCACCCCTTTCAAAAGGAGGTTGTACGAGTTGGTCTCAAGCTGAAGATTATCGCGGATGCGTACCGGGGGCACTATAAACCCCATCTCAAGCGCTATCTGCCGGCGGATCGATTTAATTCTGTTCAAAAGTGTGCCGCCCTGGTTGGTATCCACAAGCGGGATGAGACCGAAACCTATCTCCAATTCCAGCGTATCCATCTCAAGGAGGTCTTTAACCTCCTCTTCCTCAGGCTTGGGCGGCTTCTCATCCTCATCTTCCGCCTCTTTTTCACCGGCGGCCTCCATTTTGCTTTTTCTTATCATGAGATATCCGCTTGCGCCGAGGACAAGGGCGATCAGTATAAACGAAACTTTCGGCATCCCCGGCACCAGAGCGAAGAAAAGCAGCACACCCGCCGCTATCATAAGTATTCTGGCGTGGGGGAAAAGCTGGCGTGTGAGTTGTTTTGAGAGCTGATCCTGACCACTGCCCGCACGGGTGACGACTATACCGGCGGCAGTGGAAACTATAAGCCCCGGAATCTGGCTCACAAGACCGTCGCCCACCGTAAGAAGGGTGAATCTGCTTGCGGCCGCGGCCACAGGCATTCCATGCTGCACCACGCCCACCACCAGACCGCCGATTATATTTATGGCTGTAATGATAAGCCCCGCAACGGCATCCCCGCGGACAAACTTGCTGGCACCATCCATGGAGCCGTAGAAATCGGACTCCCTGCGCACTTCCTCGCGGCGCGTGCGGGCCTCGTTTTCGTCTATGACTCCGGCGTTGAGATCGGCGTCGATGCTCATCTGTTTGCCGGGCATGGCGTCCAATGTGAACCGTGCCGCGACTTCCGCGACCCTGCCGGAACCTTTCGTGATAACCATGAAATTGATCAACACAAGTATACCGAAAATAACCAGCCCCACCACAAAGTTCCCGCCGACCACGAACTGGCCGAACGCTTTGATGACATGCCCCGCGGCGCCTTCCCCCTCGTAGCCGTGCAAAAGGATCAGGCGCGTGCTGGCCACGTTCAGCGCAAGCCGGAACAGCGTCGCTATAAGCAGAACAAAGGGAAATGATGAAAACTCAAGCGGCTTGATTATGTACAGCGACACCAGCAGGATTATCACGCTGAGGGATATGCTTAATGTCAGAAGGATATCAAGGATAAACGGCGGGAGTGGCAGAATCATAACAACAATGATGCCGATCACCGCGGCAGCAAGCACTACGTCGGTCTGCTGCCCGATTCGCCTCACAAAATTAGGTACGGATGCGACAGTTGTATTCCCAGCCATCTACCTTTATATACCGCCCGCGCAATATAATCAACTTTTTTCCTTGCGCCTTTCCGCTTCCGTCATCCCGTGCCCGCCCCGGGATTCGTCCCCTAATTCGTCATCTTATTATCCTATCAGTAACGAATAAACAAGATTAACAAAATATAGATTATACAACCTGCTCAATCCTGAATTGCGGCTCGGAAGACGCAATGACAGGAATGAATTTTGACAAACACAACTATGGGCTCAGTCCCTGCAGTTTATGGCCGTCCCGCTATTATTCCATCCGTTCAGTTCAGCATCAGTTACGGGTCTTTTTTTGCCGCTTTCCGAATAACAGGTCCCGGAAAGTGCCCGGCCTTTGGTAAACACCATATCGCTTTCCGGCCGGCCGTTGTCGTAATACTCTTTCCTGAGACCGTCCGGCACGCCGTCTTTATAAGCTACCTCAACCGCCAGCTTTCCGTTTTCATGGTAATATTTCATTACCCCTTCCTGCTTATTGTTCTTATGCGGGGCCTCCACTTCCAGCTTTCCGTTCTCACGGTACAACCTGGCGACACCCTCCAGTTTGTCATCTTTATAGAAGGCCTCCTGCCTCAGTTTTCCGGTTTCATAATATTCACGGGCAATCCCATCCCGCATTCCGTTTTTATGTGACAGCTCCATTTTCAGTTTTCCGTTTTCGTAAAACTCTTTCGCTGCGCCGTCAAGTTTACCGCTCCTGTATACCGCTTCCCGCTCCGGTTTGCCGTTTTTATAATATTCGCGGGCAGTTCCATCCTGCATGCCGTTTTTATACACAACCTCCACTTTCAGCTTCCCGTTTCCATAGTATTCTTTAGCGGCACCGTCTGTTTCCCCGTTTTTTACCGTGAACTCCGCCTCCAGCTTTCCGTTGTCCCCGTAACGTTTCACCAGGCCGTCAGGAATACCGGCGTTAACGGGGGTCTCCAGTCTTTTCCCCGTAATATCGCCCGCGTGATCGATTACCATGCCCGTTAAAGGCTTGTCGTTTTTATCCACCCACAGGCCGTTTTCGTCGATAAACGCCGCATCGCCCACGATATAGGCGGTCTGCGCAAAGGCTGTAAACGGTATCAGTATAAACATAAATATAATTGCAGTTTTTTTCATTGAACACCTCTTATTTTTAATGATTTTATTAGAGTTTACACAGCAGGTCAAGCGGAGACAGGGCAAATAAAAACCCCGTGCATCAAATACACGGGGGCGAAGTATGCCGAAGGCGGGACTTGAACCCGCATACCGTTTCCGGTACCACCCCCTCAAGATGGCGTGTCTACCAGTTCCACCACTTCGGCGTATCCTAAAAGGAAACGGAGTTTATAACGAAGCGAAATGAATGTCAATATTTTTATATCCGTATACCCCCATTGATGCCGCTACGTCAACGGAGAGTGGTCACACAGGCATCACGTCTTCAGGTAAAGCGACAGCACCTTCATAACATCGCTCATAACTATGGGTTTGCCTAAATGGCCGTCCATACCGGCATCCAGGGCTTTTTCTATATCTTCCTTGAAAACGTTCGCCGTCATGGCGATTATGGGTATCGTGGCGGACTGCGGCGCGCCGAGCGCCCTTACCATCCGGGTCGCCTGCAATCCATCGATTTCCGGCATCTGAACATCCATAAGTATTAAATCATAACGCCCCGGGTTCGCGGCAAAAGCATTAACCGCCTCCCTGCCGTTTTTTGCCGTATCCATCGTAAGCTTTGTCGGTTCGAGCAGTGCCGTCAAAATCTGCAAATTGATATCAACATCGTCCACAAGCAATATCACCTTGCCGGAAAAATCACCGCATCCCTCATCCCCGCATATTTCAGTCTCCGACGACCACACAGTGTCCCCGGCCTCATCAGCACGAGGCGGAATGCCGAGCCTTGCGGTGAAGAAAAAACATGCCCCTTTACCCTCTTCGGATTCCACCCGGATATCTCCGTCCATCAGCTCCAGTATACGTTTTGATATTGCCAGCCCCAGGCCGCTGCCGCCGTATTTACGGGTAGTATCGGCTTCCGCCTGCTGAAAGATGTTGAATAATTTGCCCTGCTGCTGTTTTGATATCCCTATCCCGGAATCTTTCACACATATTTGGATAAGGCAGCTGTCGTCCTGCCTGCTCAAAAGCTTTATTTCAGTAGAGATAAGACCCTCTTCGGGCGTAAACTTTATCGCGTTTGACAAAATATTTGTAATAACCTGCGCCAGCCGCTGGTCGTCCCCGAACAAAGTATCGGGAATTTCAGGATCAATCTCAATGGAAAAATGCTGCCGTTTGTCCTGCATTTTGAGTGCCGTCACGCTCATAACCCTGTCCAGCATCTGGGTAAAGTTGAATCTTACATGCGACAGCTCCATCTTGCCCGATTCTATTTTTGATATATCCAGAATGTCATTTATAACGCCGAGCAGATGCGTCGACGCGCTTTCTATCTTTTCAAAGGCCTCGTTTTTACGCTCAAGATCCTTCTCGCGCTTTCCGATGACCGTCATGCCTATAATAGCGTTCATCGGTGTGCGGATCTCATGGCTCATATTGGAAAGAAAGCTGCTCTTGGCTTTGCTGGCCGCCAATGCCTCTTCCCGCGAGCGCTTGAGGTCTGTCACATCGTGGAACATCAGCATAATGCCTCTGCCCTGCTGCTGTTCATCTATCATCGGGACCAACAGCCCCGCAAAATCCTCCGCCGCCCCGTCCCGGTTAAAACGGAATGTAGCTTCAAAAACAAAGGGAGCGTTTGTACCGGCCACGTCATGCACATATTTCAGTAATTTTTCATGGGATTCGTTATCCAGAAAAGGGGAAAGAACTTCCGTCAGGGTATGCCCCAGTATCTCCGAAGCATTTTTAAACCCTGTCTTGGCGACAAAATATTCCGTGCAGAATTCCACCCTGCCGGCATTGCTTAAAAATAAAATAATGCTGGGGGAATTGGCAAGCAAAAGCGCAAGGTAGCGCTCCCGCTCCCGCAGTATAAAGGTACTGGCCTTTTGCTGGTTCAGAACTGTGGTATAAGCAATCTTTTCCTGAGCGATGGCGTTTTTTAAGTGGGTATTCTCACGGCGGAGCTTGCGGATTTCCCGCTCAAGCTGAGCCGACTGGTTCAACGCATCGGTTTCTTCGTTTGTTTTATTAAAACCCGTGTCTTCCACGTGAGTACCTTCTTAAAATATTAAAGAATACAAGCGCAAAAGGTGTAATTATGAAAACGGTTGCGAAGTTTTCCGTCCGGGCCGGGCATAGGGCAGATCTCGCCTCCTGAATACCCCATCATAAAAGATTTTCCGCCGCCGGCTAGCTTTTCCCGTATCAGCCGAAGCTCGCCCTCCTGGTCGGGCGCAAGCATGATATAGCGCGTCACACAAGGCAGAAGCAGGGTCGCCTGCCGGTCTTTATCATCCATGATCCGCTCCAGCCCCTTTTTGGCGGAATCGAAAATGCCCTGCGCGTCAATGCTGCCCACTGCAATCGAGGTTCCCTCAGGCATTGCGCCGCCGGTTAAAACCGAACCGTCATCAAACAATGTATAAAAACCCAGGGCCACAGGCTCTTTCGAATCGTCGTAATACACCATAACGGGTGTTGTGGTAATGTTCTCTTTCGTTATCACCAGCCCGATGTTCGCCAGATATTCAAGCACGGGCAAATCGTTAATCTCATAAAGGACCGCCCCGCTGCTCCTGGTGATAACGGCGCGCCTGTTGATAATATTGCGCTCGGGAATGGAGGACACTATAAATCTGGGTTCGACCGGACCGTTTAAAAACATCATCGCCAGCCCCCCGCGCCGGGATTCCCCATTGCAGATGGTCTGTACCGTTTCATAATTGAAATCAATATTATTCGTGATGGAGCCCCATATGGGTATTCCCCGGCAGGCTCTGTCCATGGCGTCCACCACTTCATAGCCGGACACCTCACGGATATAAGGCATAAAGGTAAATATCATCGCCGGGTCGCTGCCCGTGCGGCCGCGGATTTGGCTGTATACGCGTTCAATTTCAGATATATAATTATCGTTGTCGATGTCGCCGGTTATCCCCACTTCAAAAGTGACCTCATCGCTGGTAAGCACCGTGAGGGTAAGATCAAAAAGGCTGTACCCGCGCTCGTCTGCGCTCGCCATGGATGTCATCCCTATGACATTAAACGGCAGTTCTCTGCACAAGGCGGCGACCATGCCGCTGTTGACAAAGTCTATATGGCAGAAGATCAGCCCGCCCGAATTCTTTTTCAGGGCGGTAAAATCAAGCTGGTTTTTGATTTCGTTAACGGCATCGTCAATTTCATCGATCTCCGAAGTACGCGCGGTAAACATTTTTATCATAATTTGCCCCCTTACTGAAGGCTACCATATAAAACAAATGTGTCCAACCTTTTTTTAACATATGCTACTGGATTCGTTACGGTTAATCAAAAAGTATTGGGTCCAACATTAATAGTCCTGCTGCCGATGTAACGGCTTTCGCCGTTTTCTGTGGCCGTTCTGGCCCTTGTCGTGGCCGCCCCGCAATTTACGCAGACGTATTTGTCTTCATATGAAACATCAAATACGTCATATTCATAAATCTTTTGGTCGTACGCGGTAACCTCCCTTTTTTCGCTGCCGTCGGAGTACTTTGTTGTCTTATAATGGGTATGTGTTGTTGCGTATGCTTTTTCTGTGCCCACTTTCTTCCTGCCGACTTCGATTGAGACTGTTTTAGTCAGGATATTCACACAGGCGTACCCGCAGGCGTCGCAAAAGCTGACGCTTCTGTCATATGTCTCTATAATATAATCGGTTTCATACTGTTTTTTGCGGACAAACTTGTAAATCAGATAGATAATACCGAAAAACAATATTCCCCAAAAGATCGCGCCGAACAGATTCCGCGTGAACTGCGGGGGAGTCTCTGTGCTGTTGAACAGATCATGCAGAAAATCTACAGGTACAGCAAACAGCCCTCCCGGGGCGTACCAGCCCATGATCGTATTAAGGGCATACTCTTTGAACAATACGGACGAAAGGTAAAAAGTTACAATAAGCATGAGCGAAGTTGTGAAAAACTGAAACTTCGCTTTTCTTTCGTAGGCCTTATTGTCCTTTAACCTCGCCATGCTTTTTACATACTGGGGATCGGATTCAATCTGCATAAACAACTGTTCAGGCTTGAAATCCACATCAATCGGCCTGTAAAACTTTGAAGGGATATCGACGGACAGTTTATCCGGAACACTATAGAATCTGAAAAAGCTGAGAATAAGAAGTATCAGGGATATAAAAAAGAAGAACTGGAATTTGACCGGTGAAAACAGTATGTACTCGGACAGTTTTGCGTTCGCTTCCTCCGTGGATATAGAGCCGGCCTGTTTCAGAAGCTCGAAAAACACCGGAAAAGCTTTATGATATGAGATGATCACAAAAACTATTTCAGCCACGAATAAGATTAAAGCGGCCCAAAATAATATTTTATTATATTTCAATGAGATATCCTGTTTCACAGTCATGTTTTCACCTCCATATTCAATCGTCGGATTAACTTTAGTAACACATGAAAACATCAGAGTAAACAGTTATATCGCGGTCATGCAGAAAAAGCCTGCCGGGAATAGAAAGTCCGCCTGCACGGCCTCTCCGCACCTTGCTGTTTCTGCAAAATCCGGCGAATGTTCATCATTGCTCCTTCTGCGAAAGGGGCACATGGAAAGGTTATATAGAAAAGTTCCCCAGATAGCGCACTTCCTCTTCCAGAAGCACGCCTGTCTCCTTGTAGACCTTGGCTTTCACATGGTTTATAAGCCGGTAGATATCTGCCGAGATTGCGGCACCTTTATTGATAATGAAATTGGCGTGCTTCTCCGAAACCTGCGCACCGCCGATAGAAAAGCCTTTCAGACCGCACTTTTCAATCAGCGTGCCGGCGTAATTCCCCTCGGGGCGCTTGAATACCGACCCACAGCTCGGGCACTCCAGCGGCTGCTTCTGCGCCCGCCTTACGAGTATGTCCCTGCGAATCTCGTTCAGCACGTTTGCGTCGGACGGGGCAAACTCCATCTCCACGGCCGCCACGATTTTTTCAGCCAGCCCCTCCGCCTTTCTGTAGCCGAATTTTGCCTCCGCGGCGGTTAATAACACCTGCTCCAGCCCATCTTTCCCGGCCCGGAGAACGGTCACGCGGGTCACAATATCTTTCATCTCCGAGCCATAAGCTCCGGCGTTCATCCGAACGGCTCCGCCCAGCGTGCCGGGTATCCCCGCGAGGTTTTCAGCCCCGCCTAGCCCCTCGTCGCAGGCATATTTAACCAGCTCGTTCAGGAGCACGCCGCTCCCTGCCATGACTGTATTACCCTTGCGTACACACCATTTTTCAAAATCTCTCAGGCAGATGATAAGACCGGGATAGCCTTCGTCGGATATGAGCAGGTTTGCGCCGTAACCGATGACCTCGTGGGGGGTCCCTGTTGCCGCGGACCATGTCAAAAGGTCGGTCAACTCCTGCACCTTCGAAGGTTTCGCAAGATACCGCGCCTTCCCGCCGGTACGGTAGGTGCAATACGTGCTTAAATCTATATTTTCCTGTACTAAATTGTCATTCATCGCTTATTTTCGCACCCTTAAGGCTGTCTTTACAATTGCATTCTCCCGGAAAGGGGTCGTCCAAAAATTTATGCAGTATTGATTTCACACGTTCAGTGGATTTCCCCATGTTGTCGATCACTTCGTCCGAGGTCAGCTTATCTTTTGATATTCCGGCCGCGTAGTTGGTTATGACGCTGATATTCGCATAGCATATCCCCAGCTCCCTTGCCAGGGTGCCTTCCGGAAAGAGGGTCATTCCCACGAAATCCGCACCCAACCTGCCGTATGCTGTTATTTCGGCCGCTGTCTCATATCTGGGACCGTTTGTGCATACATACACTCCGCCGTCAGATACATTGACGCCTGCTTTCACCGCGGCTGACTTGATCTTTTCCCGCAGCGAAGGGCAAAAAGGGTTCGTCATATCCACATGAAAAATCTCCGCCCCGTGAAAAAAAGTGCCGTTCCTGCCGGATGTAAAATCTATCGCGTCCGCAGTGATCGCGATATCGCCCGGACGCAGGGCGCTGTTTATCCCGCCCACGGCGGAAACGCCTATCACCTTCTCCACACCGAGCCGCAGAAAACCTTCCATATTGGCCCTGTAGTTTATCATATGGGGCGGAATTTCGTGCTTTACCCCGTGCCTGCGGAGGCAGTACACATCCGTCTTTTTATACCTGAAATGTTTATAGCTTTCGGAAATCGCACCGTATCTTGAATAAACCGTGCGCTCTTCGATAAATTCGAGGCCGGGTATATTATGCAAACCGCTTCCGGCAATGATTCCAATACGCATGCTTTGTCCTCCTGCTTATTTAATATACGCTTTCGGCAGATTGTAATTCTTTTTCAAAGTCAGGAGCCGTATCGCCACAACCGCTGACGCCGTGATAAAGGCATTCATACTGTCCGGCGCGCCCGCCATATAAAGAAGCAGGAATATCACAGCCCCGGCAAGGCTGGCGGACGCATAAACCTCTTTGCGGAGCACAAATGGTATCTCACCCGCGAGGACATCCCGTATCATCCCCCCGCCGGTGCTTGTGAGGATGGCGATCAGCAGCACCCCGAACCAGGCAAGCTCCGCATTTATGGCCTTTGTCGCACCGATCACGGTAAAGACGCCCAGCCCGATCGCGTCCATTATTATAAAATAACGCATACGCCGTTCCACCTTCTTGCTGAAAAATACCACAAGAAGGACGGCCGCCACGGTAACATACAGATAGTTCGGATCAACAAGCACGAACGGAGGTGTGCTTCCCAGCATCATCTCCCGGACGGTGCCTCCGCCCACGGCCACAACAAAGGCCAGCACGAAAATGCCGTATATATCCATCTCCTTCCTGACGCCAAGAAGCGCGCCGCTCACCGCAAACGCAAACGTCCCCAGAAGGTCGAAGATATATATGAAGTGCATACTATACCTTTTCCAGCTTGATTATCCTGTCACACATCTCCGCCAGCCCGGCGTCATGGGTCACTATTACAACAGCCATGCCGGTATTTCTAAGGCTGAACAACAGATCCCGCACAACCACGCTGTTTGCCCGGTCAAGATTGCCGGTGGGCTCATCGGCCATAATAATCGTAGGCCGGTTCATCAGCGCCCTGGCCACGGCCACCCGCTGCTGCTCCCCGCCGGAGAGTTCTTTCGGATGGTGCGACGTTCTGTCTTTCAGCCCCACCATATCAAGAAGCTCTATTGCCCGTGCCTCCGCTTCTTTTCCTTCCACGTCCGCCAGCAACGCGGGGATTGTGACGTTCTCAAGGGCGGAGAAATCATCCAGCAGATAGTGAAACTGAAAAACAAACCCCACGTTGGAGTTACGATACTTATCCAGTTCCGCGCCGCTTAATCCGTAGACGTCCTTGCCGCGGAAAAATACCTTTCCGTCGCTTGGGCGCTCAAGCCCGCCGATTATATGCATAAGGGTTGATTTGCCCGCGCCGGAAGGACCTGTAATGGCGATAAGCTCCCCTTCGTTTATATCCATGGAAAAATCTTTCAGGACATCCACATGGTACTGCCCCATGGGAAAGCTTTTGGATATGTTCCGGAGTTTAATCATTGCGTATCGCCTCTATCGGGTCCATTTTTGCCGATATGCGCGCCGGGAAAATGGCGGCCACGTAGGTTATCACAAGGGCACACACGGTAACTACGAAAAATACCTCCGGAGAAAGCAGTACCGGTATACTGTCGGAAAAATAAATATCTTTCGGCACCTTGATAATCTTGAAATTTTTTAGAACCAGCCCCAGAACGAGCGCCAGTATATCCCCCAGAATTGTACCTGCGACGCCTATGATAAGCCCCTGGCGGACAAATATTTTTCGAATCAATTTTTCCGGGGCCCCCATGGCGCGCAGGATAGCCACATCCTTGCGTTTGTCTTTGACGGTAACTGTAATCATGCTGACAATATTAAACGACGCAACTATTATAATCAGTGTAAGTATCACAAACAGGGCGAACTCTTCCAGCTTGAGGGCGTCAAACAGCCTGCTGTTTCTGCTGAGCCAGTCGCTGGCCCATAAAAACCCATTGTACTCTTTATTCAGTTCAAGCTGCATTTTTTTTGCCACCGGTTCAGCCCTGTCCGGATTCTTCAGCATAACGCCGATGCCGTAAACACTGTCGCCCAAGGCAAAAAAATCCTGTGCCTGTTTCAAATCAATGTAAATAAGCGACTTATTGTAGGCCTCAAACCCGGCGTCGAAAAAGCCCGCGACGACAAACCTGCGCATCTTGGGGACTATCCCGAACGCGCCCCGCTGCCCGGTGGAGCTCATAAGGGTTATTTTATCCCCTACTATCAAGCCCATGGAGGCAACAATATCTTTACCCAAAAGCGCCCCCGGAAGGGCGTCTTTGCCGGACGGAGCAAGCCCGTCCCAGGAGCCGCGCACTATATTAAGCTGAAAACCGGTGTTCTTCTCTTCGTCCTCCGGGATAACTCCGCGTACTATTACGCCGTTCACCTTGCGGTCGTTTGTTATCATCACCTGTTCGGACACATAGGGAGAAACCCCCATAACCTGCGGCATCGCGGCAATTTTGGCGGCCACCCCCTCCCAGTCATCCAGAGGCTTGCCGGTCATAGTATTGACGACTATATGCGGATCCGCTCCCAGAAACTTCTCTTTGAGGTTGGAGGTAAAACCGTCCATAACGCTTATAACGGTGATCAGGGTGGCAACCCCGAGCATAACCCCCACCACGGATGTGATGGAAAGGAATGAAAGAAGCTTGTTTCTCTTCCGCGCCTTCAAAAATCTGGATGCAAACAGGTTTTCAAGTTTAGGCATCTGAAATACTCACTCCCATTCTATAGTTGCGGGTGGTTTGGAGCTTATATCGTATACCATCCGGCTGATCCCTTTGACTTCGTTGATAATTCTGCCCGATATCACGGCAAGAAGCTCGTAAGGCAGGCGGCACCAGTCCGCGGTCATACCGTCCACGCTGTTCACGGCGCGGAAAGCGGCCACGTTGTCATATGTGCGCTCGTCTCCCATAACCCCGACGGATGAGATCGGCAGCAGCACACAGAACGCCTGCCATACCTCGCGGTAAAGCCTCGCTTTTTTAAGTTCTTCCACTGCTATATTGTCCGCAAGGCGCAGTATATCGCAGCGTTCTTTAGTGACTTCCCCCAGAACCCGCACAGCAAGGCCGGGGCCTGGGAACGGATGACGGTAAACTATATCATCACTCAGGCCGAGAGCCTTTCCCACTTCGCGCACTTCGTCTTTAAACAGTTCGCGCAGCGGCTCGACAAGCTTGAACTTTATATCTTTCGGCAGACCGCCCACGTTGTGGTGACTTTTTATTGTGGCGGACGGCCCGTTCACGGACACCGATTCGATGACGTCCGGGTAAAGCGTGCCCTGGGCAAGGAAATCAAAGTCACCCTTCTTCGCCGCTTCGTCTTCGAAAACGCGGATAAAGAGCTCACCTATGGTTTTTCGTTTCTTTTCGGGATCGGTAACACCTTTAAGAGCGGTGAGAAAACGATCCTCGGCGTTCACACTCACAAGGTCGGCGTGAAACTCATCCCTGAACGCTTTTTCCACGATGACGGCTTCATTCAGGCGCATGAGACCGGTATCCACGAACACACATGTGAGTTGATCGCCTATTGCTTTATGAACAAGCGCCGCCGTGACCGCGGAGTCCACTCCGCCGGACAGGCCGCAGAGCACCCGTTTATCGCCGACGGTATCTTTAATGCGCCGGATTTCGCTCTCTATGAAACTCTCCGGCGACCAGTCGCCGGCACAGCCGCAGATATTTTTGGCAAAGTTCGACAAAATACACTTGCCGTAATCGGTATGGGTGACTTCCGGATGGAACTGAATGGCGAAAAATTCAAGGTTTTCATGTTTCATCGCGGCATAAGGGGCGTCAGCGGCGCTGGCTATTGGCACAAAGCCTTCAGGCAGCTTGTCCACATGATCACCGTGGCTCATCCAGACGGACAGTTCAGTCGGGCAGCCGTCAAAAAGCTCGCCGCCGCCGTCCAGTATCTTCAGAGGGCTGCGCCCGTATCCTCTGGTGGAGGCCGGGGTCACTTTGCCGCCGAAATTGTCTGCCATGAGCTGCATTCCGTAGCATATGCCAAGCACGGGTACGCCCAGGCTGTATATAGTGGGGTCGGCTTTCGGCGCTCCTTCAGCGTATACGCTGGCCGGGCCGCCGGAAAGGATTACTCCCCTGGGGTGCATGTCCTTTATCTTTTCTATGGACGTCGTGTACGGCGTAATTTCAGAATAGACGCCCGTTTCACGCACCCTTCTCGCTATCAGTTGTGTGTACTGGGAACCGAAGTCCAGCACCAATATCATTTCCCTGTTTTCCATCATTGGAACCTCAATTGTTCTTTACCCAATAATTTGGAGCTTCCTTGGTAATCTGCACGTCATGCACATGGCTTTCCACCAGCCCCGAATTGGTAATCCTCACAAACCTGGAGTTCTCCCGCAGCTCGTCCACAGTAGCACAGCCTGCGTATCCCATACCGGAACGCAGACCACCCACAAGCTGGTATACCGTTTGCGAGAGTTCGCCGCGGTAGTGTACGCGCCCTTCAATACCCTCGGGGACGAACTTCCCCTCCTGGGTGCCTTCCTGGAAGTATCTGTCTTTGCTTCCTTCTTTCATGGCGCTCACGGAGCCCATACCGCGGTAGACTTTATAGCTGCGTCCCTGGTAGAGTTCAATTTCGCCCGGCGCCTCCAGAGTACCTGCGAAAAGGGAGCCGATCATTACCACATTCGCCCCTGCCGCTATTGCTTTAACCACATCGCCGGAATATTTTATCCCGCCGTCGGCTATTATGGGAATCCCTATCTGGGCGGCCATATCAGCACAGTCCATAATTGCGGTTATCTGCGGCACACCTATCCCTGCTACGACGCGGGTGGTGCATATGGAACCGGGGCCCATCCCCACCTTAACACAGTCCGCACCGGCATTTGCAAGGGCTTTGGTAGCCTCCGATGTGGCGACATTGCCCGCCACAAGCTGCATATCCGGGTATTTGCGTTTTATCCGGCGCACCGCTTCCAAAACCATAAAAGAGTGGCCGTGGGCTGTGTCTACGGTTATCACGTCAACTTTTTTATCGACCAGGGCGTCCACGCGATCCATAAACCCTTCACCTACTCCGACCGCCGCACCCACCAAAAGCCTGCCCAGAGAGTCTTTGGAGGCGAGCGGATATTTGAGGCGCTTATTTATATCTTTTATCGTCATCAGCCCTTTGAGGTTGAAACCGTCATCCACCACAAGGAGCTTTTCGATCCTGTGCTTATGGAGCTTTTCCACCGCCTCTTCAAAAGAGGTGCCCACGGAGATTGTCACCAGGTTTTCGCTCGTCATGTAGTCCGATACTTTGTGACTGAAGTCTTTCACGAACCGGAGGTCTCTGTTTGTAAGAATCCCCACCAATTTGGCACCTTTTACCACAGGAATGCCGCTTATCTTATACTTTGACATAACCGCCAGCGCGTCACCCACCGTCCTGTCCGGTTCAATGGTGATAGGGTCTACAATCATACCACTTTCCGAGCGTTTCACCTTATCCACTTCATCGATCTGCTTTTCTATGCTCATATTTTTATGTATGAAACCGATCCCGCCTTCCTGTGCCATAGCTATCGCCATACGTGCCTCG
The DNA here is from genome assembly GCA_031556255.1 of Deferribacterales bacterium. Taxonomy (GTDB): domain Bacteria; phylum Chrysiogenota; class Deferribacteres; order Deferribacterales; family JAISNW01; genus JAIRQX01. Next base: position 27,942 of record JAVBTI010000130.1, read on the forward strand.
GTGACGGTGTCCATGGCGGCGGTCACGAGCGGAACCTGCAGCTCAATCCTGTTTGTCAGCCGGGTTTTGGTTGATACATTCCCCGGAAGCACAGTGCTTTTGGCGGGAACCACCAGCACGTCGTCAAATGTCAGCGCCTCCCCTACGATCTTCTTGTT
>JAVBTI010000154.1:0-22595 GCA_031556255.1 Deferribacterales bacterium
TGCTGCCTGATGTGCCCTGGGCGAGGGATCTTGCAACGCTTCTTTTCAAAGGCAACAAAGGTGATGTGGTCAAATATCCCGCGCCTCAGGGAGCGCATGTCTATGTACTGCGCGTTGATGAGGTGATACTGCCGTCCGAGGAAAACCTTGCACAGGAGCGGGATGCACTGTATCAGTATCTGCTGTCCACAAAGAGGGCGGATGCGTACACCGCATTGATTAAATCGCTGAAAACAAAGCACAAAGTTACCGTTAATACTAATATTATCCGCTAACGCCGCCATTTTTCAGCGCGACGATATTTAATATTTTTTCATGTTGAATGTCAGGTCAAACTGTGGTTAAATTAAGATATGTTACAAAAAATGGAGGCAAGGCTTATGAATGTCGCCAAACTTACTGAAGAACAGCTCAGAACAGCATTTTCCCCCGACGTGTTATTGCGTGCGGAGGGCAGTGTGGGACAGTTTAGTGACTGCACTGTAAAAAACGGTGATTTGCATGGCAAAATAAAAGGGAACCACGGGGTCTACAACGTAACTCTTTATACCTCCAAAACACCGCCCACGGGAGAATGCAATTGTAAAAACGGCTCGGCGCACGAACCATGCAAGCACGCCGCGGCTCTCGGCCTTTCCTACATATACACTCCGTGGATTTTTAAAAGCGAGGACAGGATTGATCGTTCCGGATTCAAAACCATTGATGATATTCAGTTTTATGTCGCGATAACACCGCTTCGCCAGTTTGTGGACGAGTTGCGGTCCAGAGATATCAGCCTTTCCAAACTGGCTGAAATATCAAGAATTCCTTTGCAGCAGATATCTACGGCTGTCAAAGACAGCGAAAGCGGCACTCCTCACACACTTACAGATATATTGAAACTGGCAAGCCTTTATTTATTGGATAGCAGCGCCCTGAAAGCATGAAGGCCGAAATTATACACAACAGTCTATGGGGCGCCAAACATGGATTGTTGATTCTTAAAACCGAAGGGTTTGCGGAAAACTGCCGCCCGGGACAGATGTGTATGCTGTCGGTATCGGGTGTGCTCTCCACGGACCCTCTTCTCAGGCGCCCCTTTGCGCCGTACGACATCAATATCGCGGAAAACACCGTTTCCATAATTTACGCCATTGCCGGGCGCGGTACGCTGCTTTTGTCAAAACAGCCTGCCGGCGCGGTTCTTTCTTTATCTCTTCCGCACGGCAAACCTTTTACGCTTGCGAAGAATGCCGATGTAGCGCTGGTTGCCGGCGGCGTGGGGATCGGCCCCATGCACTTTCTTGCGAAAATGCTCCATGAGAATGGCTGTAGAGTTACCCTGTATTATGGCGCACGCACTGCCGGCGAGTTGTATCCCCCCCTCAGAGATGAGCCTGCGCCCCACAGGTGGGTTCTTTGCACAGAGGACGGGAGCCTGGGGAATAAAGGTTTTGCTACTTCCCTGTTGGAACAGGAGATCGGTTCTTACGATATGTGCTACACCTGCGGTCCGAAGCCGATGATGAAGATCGTGCAGACGATATGTTCGGCGGCCCGCAAGCCCCTGGAGGTATCGCTGGAAGAAACGATGGCCTGCGGCATAGGCGTTTGTGCCGGCTGCATGGTTAAGATCCATGAAGATGGTGCGCCTAAAATGCAGCGCTGTTGCACGGAAGGCCCGGTCTTTGACGGCCATTGCGTAGTCTGGTAATTGGATGACGAAATGCCATCGAAGTTCCCCTTGGGGGACTTTGGGAGGGCTTCAGTCGGCGCGCCTAATCGCGCCGTATGGCGCCGCCCGGGGACGGGCGGCGCGCAGAGACGTGGGTTAAACCAAGCGACCAACGGAAGCGACGTAAGTGTGTTCACGAGAGGCAGAAGGCCTCCCGGAGGCCGCAACCACCGCAGGGACGCGGTGCGCGTATGGCTGTGCACTCTATATATAGGGAGTATTTTATGCGTCACGCTGACATAGCAGTTATAGGCGGCGGTTTGAGCGGGATAACTTTCGCCCATTTTGCCGCAAAATCAGGAAAAAGTGTGATTATTCTCGAGAAACGCGTTTATCCAGGCGGCTGCATTCAGACGGTCAGGCCATATACTGACAGCTCTTTTTTCGCTGAACTGGGCGCGCACACGATATACTCAAGCTATGGCACTATTCTGGAGATGATTGGAGCTCTCGGACTGAAAGAGAGTGCCGTTCCCCACCTGAAACCCGGTTATTTTATGTATGAAAACGGCCGTATGTCGTCAATTTTTTCACATCTGAATTTTTTGGAAGGGCTGGGATCGATTTTGCGCTTCACGCTTTACAAAAAAGCAGGGATGACCGTGAAAGAATACTATACGAAAGTTTTCGGCGTGAAAAACTATGAAAATCTCATCCATCCCATGACCAGTGCCGTGATATGCCAGGATTCCGCGGATGTTGCGGCGGACCTTCTTCTGAAAAGCAGAAAGAAGGATAAAAGCTACCCGAGAGCATTTTCTTTTCAGGGCGGTTTGCAATCCCTGCTGGAAAAAGCCGCCGCTGGAAATGGAATAGTTTTGCATACGCTGGTATCCGCCATATCCATAGAACAGAAAGACGGTAAATTTACCATAAACACAGGCCAGGGTGTGTTTACGGCGAACAAATTGGCTCTGGCCACGGACGCGCACAGCGCTGCGAACCTTCTGGCCGGCTGGCAGAACCCGCCGGAAGGTATCCCGGTGCTGGCGGCCCTGTTAAACGAACTGCCCATGAAGAAGAGTGTGGCGTTTTGTGTCAGCGCTCCGGCGGATAAAATGAAGATCCCGCTTTTTGGGTACGTAATCGCTAAAGATTGCCATTTCCGTGCGGTGGTCTCAAGGGATGTCATTAAAGACGAACTCTATCGTGGAGCCACATTCTATTTTAAGCCAGAAACAAGTGCCGCTGAATATCCCGGTACTGCGTATGATGTTCTGAGGATAGGCCGCGAACAGCTCCTTAATACGGAGACTGCGGAGTTCGTGCTGCCGGAATTACGTGTTACGCATGAAAAATGGCGGAAAAAAGTTGAAAAACTGGCGCGTATAAAAAATTTCCATCTGCTGGGGAATTTTTTCGGCGGGCTTGCGCTGGAAGACTGCGCAATAAGAGCGAAAAGCGAGGCGGAACGTGCTGCAGGGGAATAACCCGCTTCAAACCGAAATATGCGGCGTAAAATTCAAGAACCCTGTCATCGGCGCCAGCGGGACCTTTGGTTACGGGCTGGAATATAAACCGCTGCTTGATCTGAACAGAATCGGCGGCATATCCGTGAAAGGGATATCGTTGAACGAAGCCGCCGGCAATCCTATGCCGCGTATCCGGGAAACCGCCTCCGGCATGCTGAACGCCATCGGCCTTCAAAATATAGGCGTGGAAGCTTTCCTGAATGATAAACTTAAATATCTCCGCCGCTACGACACGCGTATAATCGTGAATTTCTGGGGCAAAAGCGTGGAAGAGTACGTAAAGCTGGCTGCCATACTGGATGATGCCGATATAGATATGCTGGAGATGAATATATCCTGCCCCAATGTCAAGGAGGGCGGGATCTCGTTCAGTGCCGACCCTGCGTGCACAAGGGATGTGGTGGCCGCTGTGCGAAAGACTGTCCGTAATAAACCGCTGATGGTGAAGCTTTCCCCAAACGTGACGGATATAAAAGCCTACGCAAAGGTGTGCGAAGAGGCGGGGGTGGATGCCATCTCTGCTATAAACACCCTTATGGGGATGGCGATTGACATTCGCAGCCGCAAACCCTGGCTGGCAAACACCACCGGCGGGCTTTCCGGCCCGGCCATCAAGCCGGTGGCGGTGCGCATGGTATACGACGTCTACCGCACAGTTAAGATTCCCGTATTCGGGATCGGCGGTATAATGAATCACGAAGATGTTGTGGAGTTTTTTCTCGCGGGAGCCTCAGCCGTGCAGGTGGGGACAGCCAATTTCAGGGACAGCGAAGCTATGATCAATATTATCGACGGGCTGGAAAAATACTGCGGGGATAACAATATTGCGGCTGTTTCGGAGCTCACCGGCGGGGTGGTGCTGTGACTGGGGCGGAGCTGTTCGTCTCGGATAAATGGAAAGATTACGAGCTCCTCGACTGCGGCGGGCATAAAAGGCTTGAGCGCTGGGGGAAGGTGGTTCTGATACGCCCCGATCCGCAGGCATTGTGGCCGGCGGGGAGCCATCCCGCGTGGAAAAAGGCCGATGCCGTTTACCACCGCAGCTCCAGCGGCGGCGGCGAATGGGAATATATAAAAAATATGCCGGAAGACTGGGTTGTGAGATACGGGGAGCTTGCCTTCAAAGTGCGCCCGACGGGTTTCAAGCATACCGGCCTTTTTCCGGAGCAGGCGTATAACTGGGATCGCATACGGAACATATTAAAAGGACACTCCGGCGCGAAGGTGCTGAATCTGTTCGGCTATACCGGCGCGGCCACGGTGGCGGCGGCTCAGTCGGGTGCGCAGGTCTGCCATGTTGATTCGTCCAGAGGAATGCTCGGCTGGTGCAAAGAGAACGCCGCGCTGTCCGGGGTGGACGAAGGGCGTATCCGTCTGATCCCTGAAGACTGCCTTAAATTTGTTGAGCGGGAAGAGCGGCGCGGCAACAGATATGAAGGCATCATTATGGATCCTCCCTCTTTCGGCAGGGGTGCAAAAGGCGAGGTTTGGAAGTTGGAAGACGACTTCTGGAAGCTTCTTTTGGTGTGCGTGAAACTTCTGTCCGGTCGGCCGAAGTTTCTCCTTATCAATTCATATACCGCCGGCATCTCCCCGCTGGTGGCGGCCAATATGGTGCGTTCGCTCAGCCTTCCGGGGCACGTTTTATCTTACGGGGAACTGGCATTGCCGTTTCGCCGGGGTGAAATGCTTTTGCCGTGTGGGTTGACGCTATGGGCGGAGTTTTAATCCGGCGGCTTTATTGTCCCGTATCATCATTTTCAACTATCAGTGTACTTTTTGTATTTCACATGCTATAAATACAAATTCGTTTATATGGCGGTGAAATATGAAAACTATCGGTAAGGAATACTTATTCTATTCGTTTGGTAAAGATCTGAAACCCGCCCTGTCCGCAGACAGCGGCGAGACGCTTGTGTTTGAGACGAAGGACTGTTTCTCGGATCAGATAAGCAAACCGTCCGATTTTGACGTGCTTGACTGGAACCATATAAACCCCGCCACCGGCCCGGTGTTCATCAATGGCGCCGAAAAAGGGGATGTGCTGAAGGTTGAAATAATCAACATTGAGATAAATGACCGGGGCGCCATGTGTGTAGCACCCGGCGCAGGAGTTTTGGGCGACGGCATTACCGCCGCTGAGGCCAGGATGATTCCCGTTAAAGACAACATGATTATTTTCAATGATAAAATAAAGCTTCCCCTTAAAAAGATGATCGGCGTTATCGGCGTAGCCCCTGAGGGGGATGATGTGCTGAACGGCACGCCTGGGTGTCACGGCGGAAATATGGACACCAAGGTAATAAAAGAGGGGGCGTCACTCTATCTCCCGGTGTTCCGGACAGGTGCGCTGTTCGGCCTGGGGGATCTGCACGCGGCCATGGGAGACGGCGAAGTTTGTGTATCAGGCGTGGAGATATGCGGTAAAGTTACCGTGAAACTATCCGTTATCAAAGGGAAAACCATAAAAAACCCCATAGTGGAAGACAGTGCGCATATTTATACGATAGCGTCGGCACCATCCATGGAGGTGGCGGCGAAGGAGTGCACCGGAGATATGGCGGCGCTTCTGACTGAAAAAACAGGGCTTTCGCTTGCGGAGGCGACTATGCTTATGAGCGCGGCGGGGAACCTGCAGTTTTCGCAGGTGGTGGATCCGCTCGTCACCCTGCGGTTTGCCATGCCGAAAAGCGTTCTGGAGGGGTATTTCACGGCTTTATTTTAATTGCAGCGGTTATGTGATGATTCAATAAATTCTGGGGGTACTGATTAATGAGTCAGGAAAAAGGTGTAGAGTCGTTTGGCTACAAACAGGAACTGAAACGCAGTCTGACAGTGACCGACATGGTGATCTACGGGCTGATATGCATGGTGCCCATAGCGCCTATGGGGGTTTACGGCTTTGTGTTCGAGACGTCCAAAGGTATGGTCGTTGCTGCCTATCTTATAGGCCTTATCGGTATGCTTTTTACCGCGGCCAGCTATGCCAAGATGTCGAACGAGTTTCCGATCGCCGGTTCGGTATATTCCTATGCATCGCGGGGTTTGCACAGCTATGCGGGCTTTATAGCAGGCTGGCTGATGATTTTGGATTACATCCTTGTGCCCGCGCTCCTTTACGTTGTGGCCGCGGTCGGCCTCAGGACGATGCTGCCGGAAATTCCGTCGTTCATATGGGTGCTGGTGTTTGTGGTGCTGAACACCTTCATAAATATTCTGGGCATTCAGATGACAGCCCGCACGAACAAGATTATCCTTGCGTGCCAGATAGTGGTGCTGGCTATTTTCGGGGTTGTTACTGCATGGGCGGTGTCCAGAGGGGTGAATAACGCCTCTTTCACAATGGATCCTATTTTCCAGCCGGGGGTTTTCACCATCGCCCTTGTAGTGGGTGCGACTTCAACCGCGGTGCTTAGCTTTCTCGGGTTTGACTCCATCGCAACGCTGGCGGAAGAGTCCACCGGCGGTTCAAAATCGGTGGGGAAGGCCGCAGTTCTGGCACTAGTTATCATCAGTATTTTCTTTGTTGTCCAGACCTATCTCGCGGCTCTTATTGAGCCCAACCTCACTCAGGCGATAGCCGACGGGAAGACTGACGCCGACAACGCATTCTACTATGTGGCGCTTCTCGCCGGCGGCAGATGGCTCATGATCATGACAATTCTCGCGGTGGTTGTGGCCTGGGGCTTTGCCAACTCATTGGGAATTCAGGCGGCGACGGCCAGGATACTGTTCTCCATGGCGCGGGACGGCTATTTGCCCCGCCCGCTGAGCAAAGTGCATCCGCGTTACAAATCTCCGTATATGAGTACTATAGTGGTTGCCGTTATATCGATAGGCGCGGCGGCCTTCTTCTTTAACGCGCTGGACAGCCTGGTGCACCTTGTTAACTTCGGGGCGCTCTCCAGCTTCCTTATCCTGCACGTGGCGGTGATCTACTACTTCCTGATTAAGAAGAAGTCTACAAACTATTTCGCCTACCTTGTAATGCCGATCATCGGTATCCTCATTGTGGGTTATATCTGGATAAACCTCGGCAGCCTTGCTTTTATATACGGCTTTAGCTGGCTTGTGATAGGCTTTATACTGCTGGCGATAATATCCAAAGGGTTCAAAACCACACCCAAACTGGAAGTATAGGCTATACATATTTCCGTCATTCCGGCCGGAATGACGGAAGCTTTTGATTTTGCAAGGCCCTTCCGTATCAGGAAGGGCGTTTTTATGCTGTTTCTATCTTGTTTATCAATCTTGTCCTTGTAACGGTCTCCGCTTTTGTCATTTCGGCTCGGAGGCCGGACGGAAGAGGGAAAAACCTACTTTATTGACACGCTGAGAGAATTTCAACATTGAAATACTCTAATGAGGAGCATCCGCTGAAAAAAGCCGAGAAGTGCACCTTGTGTAAAAATCGTGTGGCGGAAGGGAAAGAGCCTGCATGCGTTAAGACCTGTATCACAAAATGTCTCCTCTATCCTCATTTTGGAAGAGGGGGTATTTTTATGTTGTCTTGTTATACCCGCCGTTATTGAATATTTTAGCGGAAGAGTAAATATTCTGGGTGCGTATTTTCAACCTTTCCGCCTCAATGGAGCCTTTCAGCCTTTCCTGTTCTTCCGCAAACGCATGTTCCAGTGCCCTGGCGGTTATCAGCATATCTGTCAGTTTGACTTCCGTAATGGTATCCGGTTCATTTTCCGCAATCTGCATAAGTTGTTCAAATGAAGAGCAGTACTGGGAATAAAGTTCCTCGGACACGAGATTGTCACGGGAACTCATCATCTTGTCCGCAAGGCTTTTAGTGTGCATCCATATAAGATCAAAATTAGTCAACATTATGAATTTTATCAGATAACTTTTCTGGTTGCAACCGTATAAAATGCGGTATACTCTGTGTGAATATCTAAATATCAGCGGGGAGCTTATGAAAAAATTCAAGACCGTTTTATTTGCTGCCATGGCGACCTTGCTTTTGATGGCCGCAGGTTATACCGCTATGCGGTTTGCCACGGCGGAAAAGGCGAAGGCGGCCGCTGATGAAATCATGAACTACGGCATTCTGTCCGGCCTTGATTACAAAAGTTCATATATAAATCCGTTTACTCAATCATTGCATATCAACAAAGTGTCCGGTGGCGTATTTACGGCGGGTATCGTTATTATCAGCATGAAAGACGGCCAAGCAGGCTCTATTGAAATAGTAAACCTTGTAATAGCCGGCAAAAACGTGTTTTCAGCGGACAGGCTCATGCTGGACAATTTGATTTATGGGGAAACGGACGGAGGGAGATCGCTTGGGGGCAAGCTTACGCTGAAAAAAGCACGTGTGGAAAACGGCCGGTTTGAATTGAAAGTTAAGCGTATGGAAATGTCGGATTTTACATATATTGACGCTGAGGTCCGTAAAACCGCGGTATTTGGCGATATAACCGCGGAAAATATCAGCGGGAACACATCCGGGGTATATAATTTTTCCGCGGACGGACTGGCTTTGCGAAACGCCGGGTACAGGGTGAAAAGCGCCGGAGAGATATCTGATGGGGATTACGAGATAGAGCATCTGAGCGACCTCACGGCAGACAATGTGAGAGTGTCAAGCGTGGATATGTCCTTTACCGCCGGGGAGATAAAGTTCGACAGATTCCTTTTTTCCTACGGGGCTAACGGTGAGACCGGAGAGGGATTCGTTAACGCCAGCGTTTATGCCACCAAAGAGAACCTGTATGCGGATCATTATATCAAGAACGCGGGTATTAAGAACGCAAATCTGTCTCTGGATATAGATGAGGCCGGTGTGGCGGCGAACGACAACGACAGCAGGTTTTATATAACCGGAGCGCGGTGCCGTCTGAGTAAGCCGCTGAACGGCAGAGATAAATTTGCCGTCCCTGACGCGAAGCTGATGTTTAATTTTAATGATCGGGTCATTTTGACCGCTGACGCAGATAAACTTTTTGCTTTCAATGCTGAAGCAGGGCTGTATTTTACCTCTTCGGAAGACCTGGGAGAAGGCGGCCAGATAGGGCATTTGCTGAGAAACACCTATTTAAGGAATTTCTCACTGATTTATATGGATAAATCCGCAGTGAGCTATTTTCTGGAAATCTTCAGCGAAATGGAAGGGCTGTCATATAGCGACGGCTTGCTGCGTCTTAATTCGATAATAGCGGCGTCCGTACCGGATTTTATCAACAACAGGACGGCTTTGCTGGACAATCTGGCTGTTTTTTTTGTCACCCCTGAAATACTTGAAATAAAGTTAACAACAGACGAGCCCTTTACGTTTTTCAACTTCAGAGATAATACACTTGCTGTTTTGGAGAGCCTGCGGGCTGATGTGACGGTAAACGGTTCCGTGACAACCCGTGTGACGGTCGGGGGAGAATGAATTATTTATTAAGGAATTACTCAAAAAAGTGTTGCACTTTTTATCAGGATAATACACTCTCAATTGATGAGCGAAAAAACAAACAACGAAAAAATCACGGATAAAAACGGTTTCCGCTGTGGGCTTGTGGCTCTCGCGGGGCTGCCTAACGCCGGAAAATCCACCCTGCTGAACGCCCTTTTGGGAGAGAAGATAGCGATCACCTCGCACAAACCTCAGACCACCCGCAATGCGATAATAGGCATAAAAACAACGGACGACGCGCAAATTATCTACGTCGACACGCCGGGGTATCACATGGGCGGAAGCAAGCTGAACCGCGCCATGATCCGTCAGGCTGAAGAGGCTATTTTATCGGTAGATCTTGTGTGCGTATTGGCCGATCCCGCGGAGCGTGGAGGGAACAGCTTCACCGGCCTTTTGGAGAAAGTGAAGGCAAGCGGTGCGCCGGTCATCCTGGTGCTTACCAAAACCGACGACCGCGGCAAAGAAGACCTTTACAGGGCCGCCGAGCGGTTGTCGCAGCTCGCACCATTCAAGCATGTTGTGCCGGTTTCCGCTAAAAAAGGATACAACCTGGATACTCTGGAAGGGCTGATAGCGCAGGAGCTTCCTGTGGCCCCCCCCGTGTATGATAAGGACGAGGTGACCACCCAGCCGGAGAGCTTTCTGATAGCGGAGTTTATCCGGGAGCAGGCCTTCACGCTTCTCCAGCAGGAGGTTCCCTACGACATACTGGTGGAGACCGAGAAGGTGGAAGAGACGGACGGCAGGATGAACATCACCGCAGCCATTATAGTCTCCCGGGACAGCCAGAAGGGTATTGTAATCGGCAAGGGCGGCACGATGTTAAAAGAGATAGGCACACGGGCGCGCAAAGATCTGGAAAAGTTTTTCGGGATCAAAATCCGCCTTGACATTTGGGTAAAAGTGAAAGATGACTGGTCGTCCAAAGACGAATACCTTCGTATACAGGGATTGTCATAATAATTCAGGAAGTAAACGGGCATGCCGAACACACATCTCAGGGTAAAACTTGAAAACGTAAAGAAGCTCATCCGCCGCAACGCGAAAGGGCCACTTTACAAGCTTCTCAACAAACTGCACCCTGCGGATATCGCATATATAATCGAACATCTACAGGATATAGATCGCAAGCGTATCTGGTCGTTCCTGCACGATAAATCCCGCATAGCTGAAATCATACTGGAACTGGACGAACGCAGCATCATTGAGCTTTTTACGAACATGGACCCGAAAAAAGCCGCCGAAGTGCTGATGGAGATGGAGAGCGACGACGTTTCCTACGTCCTCAGGCTCTTGCCCGATGACATAAAAGACAAAGTCCTGCAATTTATCTCCGGCACCGAGCTTACGGAGGTGGAGGAGCTTCTTCACTATCCGGAAAAGACGGCCGGCGCCATGATGAACACCGAATATATCGCACTGCCTGAGGAAACCACAGTCAAAGAAGCCACCAAACTGCTGCATAAGGCTGAAGATATAGAGATGATATACTATCTCTACGTCGTGGATAATGAACAACGGCTTACTGGTGTTCTCAGTCTGCGCCAGCTCATCCTAAACCCTCCTGAAAAGACCCTTTCGGAGATTATGGCGAAAGATGTGCTGTACGTGTTCGACAGCGCCGACCGTGAAGATGTCGCCGCTATGGTTGAGAAATACGATTTTCTCGCTCTCCCCGTTGTGGACGAGCAGCGGCATATGGTGGGGATCATCACTTTCGACGACGTAATCGATATCATCCGCGACGAAGCCACCGAAGATATATACAGGATGGCCGGTACCGCGCCGGAAGCCTTTATTTACGACGACAGCCCGATCCGCAGCGCCCGCGCCCGCCTGCCGTGGCTCATAATCACTCTGTTCGGGGAGATGCTGTCCGGCTTTGTAATAGCATTTTTTCAGGGGAAGATCACCGAGTTTGTGATCCTGGCCTCGTTTATGCCGGTTATCATGGCTATGGGCGGTAATGTGGGCAGTCAGTCATCCACTATAATTATACGTAACGTGGCGCTGGGCAGGATAGATACACGCAAGATGTTTCCGGTTATCTGGCGGGAGATGCGGGTGGGGCTTTTGATGGGCATTGTCAGCGCAGTGCCTGTTTATTTCATCGCTCCTTTGGTTCATTATACGCCTCATGTCGGGTTTATTGTGGGGCTGGCGCTCTTTTTTGCGATGACTTTCGCCGCGTTTACAGGTACCTTCGTGCCGATGATGCTGATGCGGCTGAAGGTCGACCCGGCCGTGGCTTCGGGGCCGTTTATCTCCACCCTGAACGATATCACAGGCTTGACCATATATTTCGGCACGGCTATAGGTTTGCTCGCCATATTGGGTTGAGCCTTGCGTGAAGAACAGTTGAATGTATGAAGAATCTTAACACACCTGCCGTAATTTACCGATTATTCCGTTATTCAGACCGTTCTGCGATTGCCCTTGCGTTTTCGCCCGAATACGGCAAGCTGAAACTGTTCATACCCAACGCATACAATAAGAAAAGCGGCTTTATGACCCTCACACCGGGCAGCCTGACCTTTGATATGAAAGAGACATCCGACCTGCACAGGTTTGTGTCGTTCAGTCATGATCCTGCATATTACCATTACTCGCAGACCCCTGAAATCACCATGCGGCTGAACATATGTTTCGATTTTTTCGAGCATCTGTTCCATGCGGGGGAGCCGTGCCGCGTGTTTTGGAACCTCTGCCTTAAATATACCGAGGACAACTATCGCAAGGCGGGGCTTTATACCGTGTACCGCCTTATGAAAGAGGCGGGGGTGATGTTTGAGCTGGAGTGCAAATGCGGCGCGGGGGAGGGGGATATCGTCCTTGTCGGAGGTGAACTCCGCTGCGGAAAATGTGCCCGGAGCTTTGATGTTGAAAAAGGTCTGGTCATTAACGGCAAAACGTACTCCGGTCTCCTGTCTTTTTCTCAGAATGAGCTTTTCAGGGACGCTGATTTCACCCCGGAAACGGAGCTCGATATACTGATGCTCTTCAATAATCACCTGAATGCTGTCAACGGCGGAAATGAAGTTTTGAAAAGCATCAGCGTCTTTATGTCCATGCAGTGATATCAGAATGAATAGCCCAGCGACAGAAGCGCCGATACACCGCTTAAATTGACGGTGTCGCCGCCGTAATCCGGCCGGTTGTCAAGGTATCTCACCCTGACGCCGATATTAACGCCGGGGGCGGGGTAATATTTGAAAGCGGCTTCCGCCGTTATACCCAGGCTGCCTTCCGTCCCGGCGCCGCTGATCTTGTTGGAGGCATAGCCTGCTCCGAAAGAGCCGTATATATCGTATTTAGGCCGGGGGTACCGCAGCGTTACGGACGGGCCGACATAAAAGGTACTCATGCCGCAGCCGGAACCGTCGGGGATATAGAAAGGCCAGAATACGATGCCGTTGAAGGGGCATGTCATATAATCGGCGTTTATGCCGATCCCGAAATAGTCGCTCATGAAATACTTTCCCTGTAGCCCTATATGTTCTTCGGGATTCGTATCGTAGGTCTCCCCGTCGATTTTTACTGTGCCGACGGGGAAGAACACTCCGCCTTCAACGGAAAAATCCAGATTCCTGCCGGCGTAATCCGCGTTGTGCGGCGCGGCTGAGGCGAGAAACAGCGCCGTTATGAGAGCGATAAGCATATTATCCTTTTACCATGGTCTTACGGGTTTTTGCGGAGCTATCGTATCTCCGGCCGCCTCGCTCTCTTTATACTTTTTATTGTAAGCGAGCAGGTCTTTGTAATATTGGATCACTTCCGGCGGCTGATTAGCTTTTTCAGGCACTTCGATGCTTTCCTCGGCGCACAGCGGGTTCAAGTCCGGATTGGATTTTGCTTTTGGATCTACGTCTGAGCAAAATTTCAGCTCTTTAGTAAGTCCCAGCATGAAGCCCAGTCTGTTGTAGAACAGGTCGAACAGAGCGGGGGATTTGGATTCCGACGCCTCTTTATCCACTCCGGTGGGAAAATCCGTGCCCACGCCGACGCCAACTCCGGCTCCGCCGTGCCTGCCGCCGCTGAAGGAACCGAATCCGAAGCCTATGGAGATATTGCTTGTGGATTGAGAACTGGTGAACGCTTTCGATTTTACAACAAGTCCGTCAGGGGAAGTGGATGTCTCCAGATACCAGTAATCTTTCCCTTTCGTGGAGGAGACCACGCGAAAGCTGGACCATGAGCGTTCCGCCGTGAACCCGGTGGGATTATGGCTGAATTTGTAATCTTCACCGAATGACGAGAGGGCGTCAGCGGCGGCGGTGATCAGCTTTTCCTGCGCGAAGCCTTTATATGTACGGGTACGCGCATCTTCAAGTTTGTTGTACTCCTGAAGGGACTCTTCCCTGGTGGGCTGCGGTTCGGTTTTTGCCGCGCATCCGAAAAGGCAGGCTATTATTAACACGACCAATATTTTTTTCATGGTGGCACCCCGGTGTACTTGTATTTAAGATATGTGCGGGGAGCGGGTTGTGCAAGGGCGATAAGGCGCGGCGGATATTTAAACCGGCGTTTTGTTGAGAACGGTTATTTTGATTTTAACAGGAACTGCAGCTCTGCGTTTAATAAAGCTGCGCATGCTGCCGGAATAAAAGATTTCCGTTACCACGGTCTCAGGATATTAAACAAATAATTGTTGAAAAATAAAAAGTAAACTATAATCAAAATGAACACGTTTGATCTTCTGTTAAAACCGGCAACGTTTTCACCGGGTGGAATGCAAAAACTGAACGGAAGCGGTGTAACATACTATTTTTTCCCGGGGTTGGGTATCCGGGCGGTGTCGCTGCCGTGAATGCTATGAGGGGAACGGCCTGATATCTTATTCCTATTTTATCCGAACTGTGCTATTATCATTTATAGATTAAGGAAGCACTATGATAACTCGTCCTCTGGAATCCACGTTTTACACTTTGGGTTTTTTTGCCAAAACCCTCAAGGGTACCGGTGGCTTTTTTGCCCGCCGTCAGGCATCCTTCCGGATTTTGGTCATGCAGATCCTCTTTACGTTCGTGGAAGCCCTGGCTATCTCAGCCCTGCTGGCCATGAGTATCGGAGCCGCGGTCAACGTCATTGCAATCCCCTTCCTGCAGAGTATTTCCAAAGAAACCTTAATTTATCCCGTACTGATAACCATAATCACCCGGGAACTTGGCCCCCTGCTCGCGGCTTTTATCATCATCGCCCGTTCCGCCACGGCGATTGCCACGGAAATCGCGGGGATGGTCATTTCCCATGAAGTAGAGGCCTATATCTCTGTCGGGGTTGACCCGATTGAACACCTGGCGGTTCCCCGTTTCCTGGGGGTTACCGTCTCAATGTTTTTGCTGAATATATACTTTTCCCTCTTCGGTTTGGTCGGTTCAGTCTTGGTGGCACAGTTTTTTATGCCTTCATTTAATATTTTTATCTATTTTGACAGTCTTTTACAGAATTTAACCATGAGTGATATCCTCATTTCTCTGGTTAAAAGTATTATTTTCGGTATGATTATTTCCATTGTCGCCGTTACCCGCGGATTTGCGGTGGAACGGGCCAGCACGGAAATTCCCGTGGCCGGACTCAAGGCTGTAAGCTATGCCTTTGGCTGGTGCATTGTGGCGGATGTGATATTATCGGCGCTTTATTACAGCGCATTGGCGTAAGATATGGGCAGCACAATTCTGGAATTAAGAGATGTATCTTTTTCCGCACAGGAAACGGACGTTCTCCGGGCGGTTTCCTATGCATATGAGGAAGGGAAGGCCACCGCTCTGATAGGCCCCTCTGGGAGCGGCAAAAGCATGATGCTGAAACTGAGCGCTGGGCTTTTGTTGCCCACCGGCGGGAATGTTTTGTTTCGGGGACAGGATATTGCAGACATGAACCGGCAGCAGAATCTGGCCTTCAGAAAGGAATCCGCCATGGTATTTCAGGATTCCGCTCTTTGGGCAAACCAGAGTATTTATCAGAGTCTGGAGCTCCCTCTGAAGATACATTACCCTGAACAGTCAAAGGGTGGCCGGGACGAACGGATTAATGAAGTTCTCAGGGAAGTGGGGTACCGCCGGAGTATGCACCTCCGGCCTTCGGCCCTGTCCATGGGGGAACAGAAGCTTATCGCTTTTGCCCGGGCATTGCTGTGCTCTCCCCGGCTTCTGTTTTTGGATGAATGGACCGAATCTCTGGATGATGATGCGGCCAGGAGGCTCATTGTCATAGTCCAGCGGATGAAGGAACGGAATGATACAATCATCTTTGTCAGCCATAATCTCAGGATCATCCGTAATCTGGCGGATTATATTCTGCTGATTGTAAATGGAAAGCTTTCCATGACCCTGACAAAGGAACAGCTCACCGAGGATGGTGTTCTCGCGCGAATTATAGAAAAGGAAATCGCATCATGAAATTTAAAATCCGCCATGCCGATAAAATTGTCGGGCTCTTCATCGTTATCGCATTGCTTTTCCTGGTCGTGGTAATTTTTCTGCTCGGCAGCAAACAGAACTGGTTTGCCAAGAGGTATTACTATGTGGCTGTCCTGGAATCGGCCTCCGGTGTGGGGGAAAATATGCCCGTCCTTTACAAGGGATTCAACATCGGGAATGTGGATTCAGTGCGTCTGAACGACGACGACATGGTTGAAGTCAGGTTCCACATTCTGGAAAATTACCGGGATCGGGTTCGGGAAGGAGCTCTGGTGGACGTGATGGTCAGTCCCATTGGTCTGGGAAACCAGTTCTTCTTTTACCCCGGAACCGGGGACGAGCTGGAGGAGGACTCACTTATTCCCGCGATGAATTCCAGTGAAGGACGGCAGCTTATAGCCCAGGGATTGAGTAAGGTGTACTACGAGGATGACAGTATTTCAAGTTTGATTGCCAAAGTGAATACTATCCTGGAAAATACCAATATGGTTTTGCTGGAAGTTGATGCGGCGATCTACGGAACCGATGATACTTCCCTGGGCAGAGCCATAGGCAAGGCGGAGACGACACTTACGGACGTTTCCGCTATTGCGACTAACCTGAGCAACTCCATGGAGTCGGTCCTGAAAGACGCAAAATTGTTAATGAATGATGCGAAAAAGGTATTATCAGATACTGAAGTAATCACAAGACAGATGTCTAATCCCGATGGGACCCTCCTTTCCGTGCTTGATGCGGAAGGGCAGATTTTCAAGGATCTGGAAAAAACGCTTTCCTCCATGTCGAAAACCTTGGAAAATATGGAAAAAACCACCAGCGTCCTGCCGGCTCAGGCTCCGAATATTGCGGGGCTGATTGAGGAACTGCGGGCAACGATGAAAGATGCGGAAGACGTGCTTGGATCCCTGAAAAACAACCCTCTGTTGAAGAAGGGTATTCCCGATAAAGTTGATACCGGGTCCGGCGGAACCAGCCCGAGAAATGTTGATTTCTAAGGAAACGCTATGAGATACTGTTTAAACATTACCTTTGCCATATTGACTGCGTTAACCATCATTTCCTGCTCCTCCGTTCCTAAGGGGCCGGCGGAGATAACCAATATCCGGGGGTATGGTAAAACCCAACTCCAACTGGCCAATCTGGAAAGCGACAAGGGTAATTACGAACTGGCATTGGATTATCTGGAAGGAGCCTGGGGCTATGCGGCCCAGAGCGACGATCCGGATCTCCGCATAAAGGTGATGCTGTCCCGGGGAAATGTATATCTCTACCGGGGACGGCTGGAGAGAGCCAGACTGGACTGGGATACAGCCTTGGCCGAGGCACAGCGGGAAGGGATGAATGAGCTGGCCGCCGCTGCAAAAATTCACATTGCCCGGGGCATGCTCCTTGACGCGATAGGTAAAGGAAACGCTGATGCCGCCCTGGCCATGGAAACGGAGTTGGTTTTCCTGAAAGAAATGGACAATATCAAAAAAGAACAGACGTATCTGGCTCTGGCATGGGCCGGCGCGGGGCTGGCGGAAAAGGAGCAGGGGCTTTGGGACAAGGCCGAAGCTTCCCTGAAGAATTCCCTGAAAATTCACGAATCGGGAAATTATCTGAAACGTGCGGCTTACGACTGGTATCTGATTGCGTCGGTCCGCTCAAAGGCGGGAAATTATGCATCCGCCGTGGACGCCCTGATGCAGGCGGTGTCCTTCGATCGCCGGGCGGAGAATTCCCACGGACTTGGCAGCGACTGGACCGCCGTCGGGGATGTGTATGTTAAAATGGGGGAGAGGGGGAAGGCGGAAAACGCTTATCTGAGAGCTATAGAGATATTTACCGCAGCGTCCATGGTAAATGATCTCGACATGGCGAATAAAAAATTAGAGAACTTGAAAAAATAATCCCGGCGGTTGTTGTACTCTCCATCGTTGCGTCCCCCAAGCCGCAATCCGGAATAATTGAATAACGATTATACTTTTCACGTTATTCTGAATTCCGGCACTGTCCTGATTTCAGTTTATATGATGGCGCAGCCCGCTCCCATCGGTCATTATAATTAACGCGACCAACAGGAGCGTTAAGCGTTACTAATAAAAACGAAGCCGTTCGCGGCATCCGGAATGAGGGGAAGATGGCTTCCATCTATTCATCATCCGGCACTGTTTCATTGATTTCAGAAAAGTCAAAAAACTCTGATAATGTTATGCCGAGGCCCTGGGCTATACGGTGCAGTGAGCGCACCCCTGCGCTTTTGGTATTGCCTTTTATGATGTTTTCAAGGGTTGAATGACTCAAGCCTGACAGAGTGGAAAGTTTGTTTGCGGTAATTTTTTTCTTTTTACATAGATCCAGTATTCTTTTGGATATCATTTCAGAATATGTCATTTTAATGCTCCATATTACAGTTGCCCATATATGGTTGACATTGTATTTATTATGCCATATTATGTTGTCCGTATACGGGCAAGATAATGAAATAATTCGCATTTACCACAACTTCTTGTTTAGCGGGGTTATGAATGGAACTCGAAGATATGGAAATTCTGCATATGGATTTGGCTAACCACATTAGCCTGCTTGAATATCTGGCATACGATATGGACGAGGGCAGACATGCTGATGTGAAGCTGTATGCCCACATACTTTGGCTTTCAGGCAATTACCTTGAGAAAACCGCTGAAAAACTTAAGGCATGTATTGAGAGTGAATCTGAAAAACTGGCGGATAAGCGTTCAAAAAACAAACAAAGTCTATAAAGGGTTTATAGCTCTGTTTTCCGTTTTCTCATTTTTTCTGTATCCTGCATAATGTATCGCTCCGGCTGGGCAGTTTTCCGCGCATACTCCGCATTTCCTGCCTTTGGCATGCATGCAGGCGTCTTTTTGTACATGCAGCCTGAGCATCGTCAAAGGAGCGCCTTTCCGTCAGATGACGCCCTGAAGAAAGCTCTCTATCTGGCAACACTGACGATAACACGGAAATGGACCACCAAGATCCACAACTGGGGGCAGATCTACGGTGAACTGTCCGTAATGTTCCCCGGAAGATTATAACGCTGGTGATTTACGGTTAATTGAGGTAAAATAGAACTGAAGGATCTACTTTACAGAAAAAAAATTTATACGCCCGCAAGCCATCGCGAGCTTCGTGCATATCCTGCGGGATATTCATGTAATGGTATCAGTATTCATCTTTTTCCATGCCGCGTATTGCTTCCCGGCCAAATCATTATAGCATAGTTTCCCCGGCGCGCAAGCCTGCCGGCTTCCGGGGAGGGGCGCTATGATCCCGTGACTTGGAAGTGGCGGCCGCCGCGCTGGAAATCCGGGTAAAGCTTTTCAACAGGTAACGCGACAGCGGCTTATTTCCTGCATGCGCCAGACTGCAGACATTATTTTCCCCGCGTCTTTCAATGCCGCTGATGTGTTGGATTTAAAATCGTTTACCTCATTTCCTGTTTGCATACAACCGAACAGGAGTGACAGCCTATATATACATTTATCAAGATGAACCATGATAGCCTTTTTTGCCATTTTTATTTTCCTCCGTCAACCCATTTTCAGCAGAAATACTTTAAACTGTTCCGGCAAGGCGAGCAACCGCACTCTGTTCTGTGCGCGGCCTCAGACTGTCCGTAACGCCGATTTTTTCCTCTTTTGTCATTCCTGCCTCAGAGCCGGAATCCAGTATAGATAATAGGTTCCTGGATTGCGGGTCTGTCACCCCGGACTAAGCCCGCCCCGGATCGGTGTCCGGGGCCGCAATGACGAAAACCGGATGCGTAATACAGGTGTGATCCTTAAAGGCATCCGGTTTCTGTAAAAGGGTACTTTTTGGATACCCTGAATTGTTCGATATTAAACAATGTATAGATTGAAAAAGCTTTTTGGTTTCTTCCTGTAGTTTTTTATTTTGAATTAGTATATAGTCACTGCCTGGATTTTTTGAGGAAGGGCACCTATATGTTGATTCCGGCGCAGGTGGAGCAGGAAAACCGCAAAATGTTCATATTTCTATTTGCCATGATGGTTGCCGTGCAGTTTGGTTTCCAGGCATGGCAGATGTTGATAACCAATTTTGCGGTTGAAGAGGCGGGTTTCAACGGTTTCCAGATAGGACTCTCCCAATCGGCGAGAGAACTGCCGGGGCTTTTGTCTTTTCTTGTTGTCTACCTGCTTGCAGTCATAAAAGAGCACAGGCTGGCTAATTTTTTTGCTTTGGTTTTAGGTATAGGAGTGTTTTTCACAGGTTTTTTTCCTACTTTTAAAGGAATACTGACGACAACGTTCATAATGTCCGCCGGTTTCCATTTTTACGATACTTTGAGCCAGTCGCTGGTCCTGCAGTATTTTCCGGTGAGAACAGCTCCGGTGATACTGGGGCGCCTCAGAGGGCTCGCAGCCATGTCAAGTATCGCAGTGGCGGCGATTATTTTGTTTGCTTCTTCAGTGATGCGGTACAGGTCAGAGTTTATAATGATCGGCGTGATGGTGATCATTATTGCATTAATATGTTTCAGGATGGATCCAGCGCGCAGCGATCTTCCCAGGCAGGCGAGGAGCCTGAATTTCAATAAAAATTACTGGCTTTATTATGTTATGACCGTGCTGTCGGGAGGACGCCGACAGATTTTCTTTGTTTTCGCCCTGTTTTTGCTTGTGAAGAAGTTTAACTTTACCCTTACCCAAATTATCCTGCTTTTCCTTGTGAACAGTATTGTTAATTTTATTATGAATCCGCTGATCGGCAAAAGCATAAACCGTTTCGGCGAAAGGGCCATAGCAACCGCCGAATACTCGGCGGTGATAGTAATTTTTTCCGTATATGCGTTTACGCTCAGCCCGGTAATTGCCGTGATTGCTTATATAGCGGATCAGTTCGCAATGAACCTTTTTATCGCGGAGCGCACGTTCTTTCAGAAAATAAGTGAACCGCAGGATATTGCGCCCGGTACCGCTGTGGGATTCGCGCTGAACCATATAGCGGCCGTCATTATTCCCGTAATATGCGGCATGTTATGGATTATCAACTACCGCATAGCCTTTTTAGCAGGAATATTGATTGCTGCCGCTAACCTTTTCTTCATACAGAAAATTCCCGGCGAGCTGCAAAAAGCCGGGGTGCGGAAAGGAATATTGAAATAACCGCCTATTGCGATCAGATAATACAGTTCATTTCTTTTTTGTTATTAATCATAACAAATACATAAAATTTATATTTATATTTTATAATTATTTTCCTAAAATTCTTGCACTGACGATCTAATTCATGTAGAGTGAATCCTGATATCAATGCATACCGTGGTTCGACAGGGCATTATTCGGCCGTGTGAGATCTGCTGTGCATTAATATTGCAAAGTTTAATAAACGACAAGATGGAGGTTGTGTATGACTCAAAAAAAGAAGGGGCTCTTTGATTGGTATTTCAAGTCCAATCTGCTGATCAGGATCATGATCGGACTTGTGGCGGGTGCCGTTTTAGGGGTAGTTCTGGCGGCCGCTGTTCCGGATAAGGCTCCCAAGATCCTTCCGTACATTGTGCCTTTCGGCGATGCGTTTATTCGCCTGCTGAAAATGATAATCATTCCAGTGGTTCTTTTTACGTTGATTGTGGGGACATCAAGCATCCAGCCTTCGCGTCTGGGGCGTGTGGGGGTTAAAATTCTTGCATACTATCTCTTCACATCCATGTGTGCGGCTATCATCGGCCTTATTTTCGCTCTGGTATTCAGACCCGGTACCAGTGTTAACCTGGAAATAGGCACCGGAACTGCTAAAGCCGCGGCTAACCAGCCGCTGGCACAGATTTTTCTGAATATTATACCTGAAAATATTTTTAACGCTTTTACTACAGGAAACATTTTACAGGTTATTTTCTTTGCTTTATTGGTGGGGATAGCCCTGGCGTTTCTGCGTGATTCAATGGACACACGTATCAAACATGCGGCGAACTCTGTTTATCATTTCTTTGAAGGAATGGCTGAGGCGATGTTTGTGGTCGTTCGCTGGATAATGCAATATGCTCCAATAGGCGTTTTTGCGCTTATGGTTAACGTATTCGCCATAAACGGTCCGAAGGTTGCAGGCCCGCTTATAAATGTGACAATAGTTGTATATCTGGGGCTTATTGCACATTTGATTCTTGTATACGGCGGTTTCCTCAGCTTCAACAAAATAAACATGTTCGGATTCTTCAAAAAAGCCCGTGACCCTATGCTGACCGCGTTTGTTACACGCTCCAGCGGCGGCACGCTGCCTATATCAATGCAGACGGCGGATAAAATGGGTGTATCAAAAGGCGTATATTCCTTCACTTTACCGATAGGCGCTACTATCAATATGGACGGGACAACAATTTATCAGGCCGTTTGTGCTATGTTTATCGCCAACGCTATAGGGCATCCGCTGGAGTTTAGCCAGATGGTGCAGGTTGTTCTGATATCGGTTCTGGCATCCATAGGTACGGCAGGTGTTCCGGGCGCCGGCGCGCTCATGCTCCTTCTTGTACTCGAGGCAATCGGTCTGAAGGTTGAAGCAGGTTCAGCAGTAGCTGCGGCGTATGCCATGATTTTCGGTATAGA
>JAVBTI010000089.1:0-13454 GCA_031556255.1 Deferribacterales bacterium
CGCTCACAAGCTGTCGTTCAGGTGAGACAAGCTCCAGAAAAAGCCTTTCAGACATATTATTTTCCTTGTTTCATTTTTTCAGCGTTGGCAAACACTTCCTCTATACCGCCGCACATGAAGAACGCCTGCTCCGGCAGATGGTCGCACTCGCCGTTAAGGATCATGTTAAACCCTTTGATAGTATCTTTCAGGGTAACATATTTTCCCGGCGTGCCGGTAAACTGCTCCGCAACATGGAACGGCTGGGAAAGAAAACGCTGAATCTTACGCGCGCGGGAAACCGTCAGCTTGTCGTCTTCGGACAACTCTTCCATACCCAGAATCGCGATGATATCCTGAAGCTCTTTATATCTCTGCAGTACTGCCTGAACGTTACGGGCAGTATTGTAGTGCTCTTCTCCCACTATGTTGGGGTCGAGAATCCGCGACGTGGAGTCGAGGGGGTCTACGGCCGGATAGATACCGAGTTCGGAAATAGCGCGTGACAGGGTGGTGGTGGCGTCAAGGTGCGCAAAGGTGGTGGCCGGAGCGGGGTCGGTAAGGTCGTCCGCAGGCACGTAAACCGCCTGAACGGAGGTGATCGAACCTTTCTTGGTGGACGTGATACGCTCCTGCAGCTCGCCCATCTCGGTACCCAGCGTAGGCTGGTAACCAACGGCGGACGGCATGCGGCCAAGAAGCGCCGAAACCTCTGAACCCGCCTGGGTGAAACGGAATATGTTATCGACGAACAGAAGCACGTCCAGCCCCTGGTCGCGGAAGTGCTCGGCAACCGTAAGGCCGGTCAGAGCAACCCTCATACGCGCACCGGGCGGCTCATTCATCTGCCCGTACACAAGCGCAACTTTATCAAGTACGTTTGAGTCTTTCATTTCATTATAGAGGTCGTTCCCCTCACGGGTACGCTCGCCGACCCCTGCCACGACGGAGTAGCCGCCGTACTGTTTTGCGATGTTGTTGATAAGCTCCATCATAACGACGGTTTTGCCGACGCCGGCACCGCCGAACAGGCCGGTTTTACCGCCCTTTGTATACGGTTCCAGCAGATCTACGACCTTGATCCCCGTCTCAAGCATTTCAACGGATGTTTCCTGATCCTCAAGCGGCGGTGTGGGCTGATGGATGGAACGGCGCTCTTCCCCTTCAATTGGGCCGGCTTCATCCGTAGGATCGCCGGTGACGTTCATAATACGTCCCAAAACACCCTTTCCAACAGGCACAGAGATAGGTGCGCCTGTATTGACGACCTCCATCCCTCTCACCAGACCGTCGGTGGTGGTCATGGCTACCGCCCTCACCGTGTCTTCCCCGAGGTGCTGGGCCACTTCGCAAATTACTTTGCGTTTCTGTACCTTGTCCTCGATGGAAAGAGCAGTGAAGATTTCAGGCAGCGCCCCCGCCTCAAACTTGGCATCAACAACAGGTCCGATAACTTGCACAATCTTGCCAATGTTCCCTGCCATCTATGTCTCCTTTATTACTTAATTTTTACTTCAACGCTTCCGCGCCGTTCACGATATCGAGCAGGTCTTTGGTAATCCCCGCCTGGCGCGCTTTGTTATAGTTCAGCGTCAGTCTCTTTATCATATCATCCGCGCTGCGCGTGGCGTTGTCCATGGCCACCATGCGCGCGCCGTGTTCCCCCGCCGCGGATTCCAACAGCTTATGGTAAAAAGAAAAGGTCACATACCGCGGCAGAAGCTGTGCCAGAAGCTCCGCTGGCTGCGGTTCAAAAAGGTAATCCGTCTGCTCTTCAGCACTTTCAAAAGATACCGGCAGAACTTTTTCCTGCTTCGGGTACTGAACCGATACTGAGCGGAATTCGTTATAAACTACGTAAAGCTCGTCAAACTCATTCTTCATAAAAGAAGCCGTCACGCTGTCGCTTATACGTTTTGCCGTTTCATACGATATTTTACCGCCCAGGGTAGTCCATTTTTCAATGATCTCATAGGGGCGTTTTTTAAAATAATCGTAGGCGTTTTTACCCACTATAAACAGTTTCAGTGTTTTATCAGGGTGGTCTTCTTTAAACTTATTAGCCATGCGCACAATGTTGGAGTTAAATGCACCGCAAAGCCCGCGATCGGAGTTGATAAGCAGAAGCGCAATCGCTTTAATCTCTTTCCTGGCTACCATATACGGATGCGGCTCATCGTCATTTTGCCCGGACAGGTTCACTGCAACCTCTCTGATCTTTGCGGCATAGGGACGCGTGGCAACCATCGCCTCGTTCGCGCGCCTCATCTTCGCCGCGGAAACCATTTTCATGGCCTTCGTGACCTTCTGAGTATTTTTCACTGAAACTATCTGGCGCTTAATATCTCTTGTTCCGGCCATATCTGCCTCAATCTATAATTGTATTACGCAACGAACTGCTTTTTAAATTCTGTAAGCGCCGTTTTCATC
This sequence comes from Deferribacterales bacterium, assembly GCA_031556255.1. Lineage (GTDB taxonomy): Bacteria > Chrysiogenota > Deferribacteres > Deferribacterales > JAISNW01 > JAIRQX01. Next base: position 2,410 of record JAVBTI010000089.1, read on the forward strand.
TTCCCCGTAAGCTCGTCGGAAATAGTTTTTTTCTCGGCAATTTCGCTTAATATCTCCGGCTTGTTGGCCGTCAGATAGCCCAGATATTCCTGTTCGAACTTGGCTATGGATTTAACCGGCACATCATCCAGAAAGCCGTTGATACCGGCGAAAAGGAGAGCTACCTGATTCTGGACGGACACAGGTTTGTATTGAGGCTGTTTGAGAAGCTCCATAAGGCGGCTTCCCCGTGTAAGCTGAGCCTGCGTGGCGGCATCCAGATCGCTTCCGAACTGGGCGAAAGCCGCCATTGCGCGATATTGCGCAAGGTCGAGACGCAGACGGCCCGCAACCTGCTTCATGGCTTTTATCTGTGCGCTGCCGCCGACCCTGGATACCGATATACCGGCGTTAACAGCCGGACGGAAACCGCTGAAAAAGAGGTCCGTCTCAAGGAATATCTGCCCATCCGTGATGGAGATAACGTTTGTGGGAATATATGCCGATACGTCCCCCGCCTGCGTTTCGATGATAGGAAGCGCGGTGAGTGAGCCGCCGCCCAGGGCGTCGCTCAGTTTGGCTGCGCGCTCAAGCAGGCGTGAGTGCAGGTAGAATACGTCACCCGGATACGCTTCACGGCCGGGAGGGCGGCGGAGCAGGAGCGACATCTGCCTGTACGCTGTGGCGTGTTTCGAAAGGTCGTCGTATATAAGGAGGGCGTGTTTGCCGTTGTCACGGAAAAATTCGCCCATCGTGCAGCCCGCAAGCGGTGCGATAAACTGCAGAGGAGCGGATTCGCTGGCGGTGGCGGCAACAACTATAGTGTATTCCATAGCCCCGTGTTTTTCAAGTATTTCAACAACGTTGGCAACAGTTGATCTTTTCTGGCCGATGGCAACATAGACGCAGATCATGTTCTGGCCTTTCTGGTTGATGATCGTGTCTATGGCGACAGCGGTTTTACCGGTCTGGCGGTCGCCGATGATAAGTTCCCGCTGGCCGCGGCCGATTGGAATCATGGAGTCGATAGCTTTGATACCGGTCTGAACGGGCTCGTAAACCGAACGGCGGGAAAGGATGCCGGGGGCAATCTTTTCGATGACGTCCATTTTTTCGGCTTTTATCGGCCCCTTGCCGTCGATAGGCTCACCCAGGGGTGAAACTACACGACCGATCAGAGCTTCGCCGACAGGCACGGAAGCAATACGTCCGGTACGTTTTGCGGTGTCACCCTCTTTAATGTGCTCGTAATCACCAAGGATAACAACGCCCACATTCTCTTCCTCAAGGTTCAGAGCCATACCGAAAGTATCGCCGGGAAACTCGACAAGTTCGCCGGCCATGATGTTATCAAGCCCGTAAATCTTAGCAATGCCGTCGCCGGCGCTAACCACGGTGCCTATTTCCGCCATTTCTACTTTCTGATCAAAGTTCTTAATCTGTTCCCGTATAATCTGGCTGATCTCATCGGCTTTAATCTGCATAAAGCGTAACTCCTTCAAATCTATTTATATATTATTTCGCAATTTGGTTTTTCAGGGCGTCCAAACGGCCTTTGACGCTTATATCATAAAGCGTGCTGCCTACAAAAATCTTCATCCCGCCAAGAAGGGAAGGATCTATGGATTCCTTAAGCAGAACTTTTTTCTTCGTAATTTCCGTAAGCTGCTCCGTCAGGGCTTTCCTCACAGCGTCGTCCACGGGAACCGCGTAGCTGACGGACACCTCTACCTCGCCCCTGTCTTCACGGATATGTTCGTTCACTGCGAACACAACTTCCGGTAAGAGGTTCAGGCGTTTATTCCTGGTCAGAACCACCAGAAAGGCGTATACAAGGCGGTTTACTTTGCCTGATTTGCCAATGGCCTCAACGGCGCTGAGTTTATCCGCGGTGGTAAGCGCCGCGCTGTTTACGAGGATGGCGAAATCTTTATCCTGTTCAACAAGGTCGTTCAACTGCCGCAGGTCCTGAACTACTTCGTCAATAACGCCCGACGATTTGGCTTCTTCATACAACGCGTTGGCATATCTTGAAGCAACTATCATGTCTTTCACAGGTTACGCTCCGATCTTTCTGATATTGTCTGATATAAATTTCTTTTTGGTTTCGCTGTCGGAATCGGCGGCGAGCTGTTTCTCGGCCTCGCCAATAGCTTTCAATGTAAGCTCTTTGCGGATGTCGGCCTTAGCCTTGTCCGTCTCCGCGTTGATAGTTCTGCGCACCGTTTGTTTAAATTTAGCGGCGGACCTTTCGGCTTCGGAAATCATTGCTTCCGCTTCCTTTTCGGCCGTATTACGCGCCATTGCCTTCATGGTGTCGAGCTCCTGCCCCATCTCGGCAATCTTCCGGGAATAATCTGAAAGCTCTCTGTCAGCGTTTTTACAGGCGTTTTCCGCGTCTTCTATCTCTTTTTTAACTTTAGCGGTATTTGAAGAAAGGGCGTCTTTGATGCGATCTTTAAGGAGGACATATAAAATTACAGCAAACACAGCAAATACGAATATCCGCCAAAAAAGCCCGCTCAGACTGGCTCCATGCCCGTCTTCGGACGCAAAAGCCGCGGCGGGCGTCAATAACACCGCCAGAGTGATTATAAAATTACGATGCTTCACAAAAACCCCCGCCTTCATTATTTCGTAACCATCTGGATTATCTGTCTTGTCAGATCTCCGGTTTCTGCCTGCAGTTTTTCTCTGGCTATATCAGCTTCAGCAATAATCTGTTCCCGTGCGGCGGCAAGCTCCGTGTTACACTCCGCCTTGGCCTTATCAAGCATGGCCTGCGAACGCGCGGTGGCGTCGGTTCTGAGCTGGTTCTGATACTCATTAATTTCCGCGCGGGTAACTTTCAGCCTGTTGTCGTATTCCTGCACTTTCTGCTCAATTGCCGTCATGCTGGCCCTGGCCTTCTCTTTCAAAGTGTCTATTTTCTGCTCACGTTTAAGCATGGTATTGTGAACAGGTTTCACAATCATAAAGTTTACGATCAATACTATCAGCAGAAATTGGATGATCTGAATAAAAAGTGTGACATCTAAACCTACCTGAACCACACTTACCTCCTCGGAAAGATTATTGCCGCGTGTCCCGCGAATCATCGCTTCGCACCGCGAATCTAATTACAGGCACCGCTGTCTTGGAAACATGGTACTCTACAAATATAGGAAAGATTTGTCAATACCAGTTTATAAAAAACGCAGTCATTTTAAAAGTTGTTCATCCCATTCTCTCCACAGCAAACGAAAAAGAGAATAATTTAATATATCCAAACCGGAATTGTTAATATTTTTAGGCATAATATCGCAATGGAACAGATGTTTTAATAATCCTGCTTACTTTCTGAGAATATCTATTCCCGGCAATGTGCCATACTCCAAATATTCAAGCGAAGCTCCGCCTCCGGTGGATATATGCGAAATTTTGTCCGCCACACCGGCCTGATTGATTGCGGCCACAGAATCGCCGCCGCCAACGACCACGGTCGCATCAAGTCCGGCAAGATATTTTGCTACGGCGAAAGTGCCCTCCGCATAGGCGGGCTGTTCAAAAACCCCCATAGGCCCATTCCAAAGAACCATTTTGCATTTCGACAGCGCGTTTTTATAAAGTTCTACCGTCTGGGGGCCAATGTCCAGGCCCATCCTGTCTGTCGGGATATTTTGTGTTTTGCATGCCTCGGGCGCTCCGCCGAACTCTGAGGAGACAACATGATCCACCGGCAGCAGTATCTCGACATTTTTTTCTTTGGCCTTTTGCAGCGCTGTCTCAACAGTGCCGAGGGCGTCCGCCTCCACCAGCGATTTTCCCACAGCGGTCCCTTTGTACTTAAGGAAAGTATAAGCCATTGCGCCGCCGATCAGTATAAGATCCGCCCTGTCCAGCAGGCTTTCGATCACGCCTATTTTATCGCTCACCTTCGCGCCGCCCAAAACCGCCGCAAAAGGGCGATCCGGGTTTTTAATAAGGCGATCGAAGTAGACGGCTTCCCTTTCAAGCAGGAAGCCTGCCGCCCTCTCTTTCACCAGCGAAGGCATCCCGTAAACGGAGGCGTGTTTTCTATGACTGGTGCCGAAGGCGTCGTTGACATATACATCAAACGGCGCGGCAAGGTGTTTCACAAATTCCGGGTCGTTCGCCTCCTCGCCGGGACAGAAACGCAGATTTTCCAGCATCAGAACGGTGTCCTGTTTCTGATTTTCTACCGCGGCCGCAACAAGTTCCCCGGTACAGTCATCTACAAAAACCGTCTTAAAGTAACCCTTTCCGTTAATATAGTCCGCCACCGGTTTAATGCTGTATTTAAGGTTTCTTTCGCCTTTCGGCCTTCCCAGGTGTGTGCCCATCGTGGCGTAGCCGCCATTGTCCACCACATATTTAATAGTTTTGAGCGCTTCGCGTATGCGGGTGTCGTCGGTGACCGCACCCTCTTTCAGCGGCACGTTGAAATCGACCCTGATAAATACTTTCTTGCCTTTGAGATTCAGATCTTTCAATGTATTCAGCATACCCCTACCCCTTAGATATCTATCCCGATCCCGAAGGGATTGGGACGCATATTACATCGTTATTGCATTATCCGTGCCGGAAGAGGCGTGTCAGGCTGGATGCAGCGCGCGACGCCATTTCATGAGGCAACCGGAGTGTATATAGACATACATGAGGATTGCCGAATAAAATGGCAACAAAGCGATGCGCCGGCATCACGCGCCTCTTAATCCGACTCCTATAATAAAAAAAAGGGGCGGATCATAAATCCGCCCCACACAAGTATTAGTTAAAGCACTTTGGTCATGAGTTCCGCAACGCGGGAGGAATAACCCCACTCATTGTCATACCATGAGAACACCTTCACATAGTCACCGTTCATAATCTTGGTCAATTTGGCGTCGAATGTTGAAGAGTGTGCGTCGCCGTTGAAATCTATGGACACCGGCTCGCCGTCGCAGTATTGCAGGATCCCTTTCATCGGGCCTTCGGCGGCTTTTTTGATCGCTTCGTTGATTTCATCAACGGTCACAGTGCGTTTCAGTTTGCAGGTCAGGTCGACCATGCTCACATTGGGGGTGGGAACTCTGATTGCAAGGCCGTCCAGCTTGCCTTTCAGTTCAGGAAGCACCAGCCCGACAGCTTTCGCAGCCCCTGTGGAAGTCGGAATCATAGACATGGCGGCCGCCCTTGCCCGGCGCAAATCTTTGTGCGGCAGGTCAAGGATGCGCTGGTCGTTTGTATATGAATGGATAGTGGTCATCAGGCCGTGTTCCATACCGAAGGTATCATTAAGGACTTTGGCAACGGGAGCAAGGCAGTTCGTGGTGCAGCTTGCGTTAGAAATGATATTATGCTTTGTTTTGTCGTAGGTATTGTCGTTTACACCGATAACGAGCGTGATGTCCGGGTCTGTGGCGGGGGCGGAGATGATAACTTTTTTCGCCCCGGCGTTAATGTGCATCATAGCCTGCTCGCGTTTTGTAAAGATACCTGTGGATTCAAGAACCACATCGGCTCCGAGATCTTTCCACGGCAGGTTTTTAGGGTCTTTTTCGCTGAGTATTCTTATCGTTTTGCCGGCAACCTCAATAGCACCGTCACGTCCGACGACGTCCAGCGGCAACGTTCCGTGAACGGAATCGTATTTCAAAAGATGAGCCAGAGTAGACGGATCAGTCAAATCATTGATCGCAACAACTTCAACCGGCAGTTTACGCAATAATATCGACCTCAACACGCAGCGCCCGATGCGCCCGAAACCGTTAATCCCAACTTTTACAGACATATCATGCCTCCAGATACGTTATTTGTCCGAACTCTAAAATACCTAATTGCCGTTAAAATATCAACACAAACTTAAAGTAATTTAATTCTTCTCCGGCTTTGCGATCCAGCCGGCAAGCTCATTTTCACTGAAAGGAACGGCGATCAGCGTATTGAAATGAATGTACACCACGAACCCAACGGGTGTATTTTTAGGCTTTTTTACATGCTTTTTATAAGTGTAGTCCACCGGAACCCATGCCTCGTTTTTATTTTTGCTGTGCGATGCCACAAGACGGGCGGCGAACATGATATCTTCATCCGACGGTACGCCTTCTTTCCGTATAACACAATGTGAGGAAGGGATATTCCGCGCATGCAGCCATATATCGCCGGGGCCGGCAAACTGGAACACCAGCTTGTGGTTTGCCGCACTGTTCCTGCCGAGATAAAAAACCGCGCCGCCCTGCCTGTATTCAATAAAACCGTGGGACTCTCCGCGCTTTTTCGGCTGTTTTTGGGGTTTTTTGATAAGCTCCGAAAGTTCTTTCAGATCCTTTGCTTCGGCGTTTTCCACATAGTAAATCTGCTCCCGCGCCGACTCCGCAAGCTGCCCTGCCTCCGCGAGACGCTCTTCCAGAAGCGGAAGAGCACGCTTCAGCTTACCGGCCCTGCGGTAAAGTTTATCGGCATATCTGTGGGGCGGTTCGTCGGAACCGTATATGTACTCCACTTCCTCCGCCCCAGTATCGGTATATTTTCGAAGTTCGTATACGCCGCGTTTTTTTATAATGTGCAGATTGGCTTTGACAAGATCAGCCTCATCCTGTACGGATGGCCATTTCACAGCCGCGGAAAGTTCGTCCGCAATCTTGGATTCAAGGCGTACATAATGCTGTAACTGCCTGGTATAGAATCTGTTAAGCCTTACCGACAAACCCTTGTCTGCGTTTTCATTCTTTCCGCCCTGGAATGAAACCTTTTCAAACGGAACCGCTTCCGCGCCTGCAATGGGAGCGAACGGCACAATCCTGCCCCCCGCCGCCAGATAAAAAGAATCGTCCGTTTCAAGAGAGTCGCGAATAAATTCCGCTGCCCCGGCAAAGCCCAGTTTCTCTTCGTATTGTTTCGCCAACGCCGCGGTAGCCGGGTAAAACCCGGTCAGATCCTCAAAGCCTTCAGCCCCGTCTATACAGGACAGGCTGTATTTTTTGTTCGCCCGCGGTTCGGTGTATTTTTTGCCCACGCCTATATCCCTGTCCGGGTCGATGCTTCGGGACGAAAGGCTGTAAAGAATCATTCCCTGTTCGTTCAGCAAAAATGCGTTGGCATAATTACCCATAGGTTCCAGCACAAAACGGTATGTAACCAGTTTGCCGCTGGGCCTGCGTTTTTCAAAATCAAAGTATCCCAGCCTGTCGTATGGCCGGCCGGATACAGCAGTTAATTTTGCGCCGCTCAGCGCGTCGAGCGCACCGCTGGCCTCCCCCTGCGCCACCTGGGCAGGTTCGAGGGAGGGCGGCGGGGAAGATCTGAACGCGAGGACAAAATGAGCGCCTTTACAGAAGAACGAAAAGTAAAGCTGGTCGCCCAGAACGGACACCCGGTTGAGAGTAGCGCCCAGCCAGCGGCTTTTTATCAGTCTGAGTATTTTGTGAAATGTCAGTCCGTCCCTGGTCTACCGTTTTAATTGAGGTTGCGCCTTAACACTCTCCGGACCCCGGATCAAGTCCGGGGTGACGTGATTTTATATCCATTCCTAAGGGATCGGATGAGTATCTATAATAATACTCACTTCGACATTTATATTGTTTTCGCCCCGCCCCAAATGGCCTGCAAATTATATATCTCCCTCTCCCGCTACCTCATGATATGCACTATCGCATCGCCATAGTCTATACACGCCCAGGTCCCCAGATTAGTCCCTTCATGCGCCAGCGGAACGATACCGGCTTTTTTCATCTCCTCTATAAGGCCCCAGGATAGTGCCTTGACGTGCGTGTCCGCCTTGCCGGTGACTATCATCAGAAAATCGGTCACGGATGATATCCCCCGCAAATCCAGGCAGACTATATCTTCCCCCAGTTTGTCATCGATGATGCCTCTTATTTTTTCAGCCAGTTGCAATGAATCCATCAATCCCCTCTTTCACACGTATATAAATTGTTCTCTATGATATAATCGTAAACTTCTTCCAGAAGCATCTCCCGGCACCTGCCCTCTGCCATACGCCCGCGAATCTGTGTGCTGGAAACAGGCACCGGCCGCATATTGTAGAGTATTATCTTTCCGTACAGCCCGACTTCATAATCTTTATACTGAATAACCCTGCTGTTCAGCTCCGCGGGAATGATTTTCAGCATGGTATTAAACGGCATTCCTTCCCTGTTTACCACAACAAAATTTGTAAGGTCAAAAATATCCCGCCACTTCTGCCACGTGCCTATAGTAGCGAAAATATCCGACCCGGCTGTGAAAAAAAGTGCCGCGTCCGGGTTTGCGCCGCGCCAGTGGGATACAGTACGATAGCTGTATGATATGCCGTCCGTTTCCAGTTCGTAGTCCGATACCGAAAACCCTGCGCCCAGCACATCCGCCGTCAACTCTGCCATATCGTACCGCTGCCGCGGCGTTGCTCCCGTTACATTCTTATGGGGGGGCAGTTTGGCGGGTACCAATACAAGCTCGTCCAGCTTGAAATCAATGAAAACATTCTGCGCAAGCGCCGCATGGCCCAGATGGATGGGGTTGAAAGTGCCGCCGAACAGTCCGATGCGTTTATTCATCAGCGAATCTGCCCGTTACCGTAGATCATATATTTTGTTGTTGTAAGATCGAAAGCTCCCATCGGGCCTCGGCTGTGCAACTTCTGCGTGCTGATTCCCACTTCCGCCCCCAGGCCGAACTCTCCCCCGTCGGTGAACCTTGTGGACGCATTGACATAGACACAGGCTGAATCAACGTTATCAAGGAAATATCCGGCGTTGGCGTAGCTTTCCGTAAGAATGGCGTCGGAATGGCCGCTGCCGTATCTGTTTATATGGGCAACTGCTTCCTTTATATCTTTCACTATTTTGATCGATAAAACCAGCGAAAGGTACTCCGTCCCCCACTCTTCGTCGCCCACCGTTTTAACCGGAATGATTGAAGCCGTTCTGCCGCATCCTCTCAGCTCGACGCCTTCCAGCCTTTCAGCCAGAAGGGCAAGGAAGGCCGGCGCGATGGATTCGTTCACAAGGAGCGTTTCCAGCGCGTTACATGCGGACGGGCGGCTCACTTTGGCATTGCGGATGATCTCCAGCGACATGTTGAAATCCGCCGATTCGTCAGTATATATATGGCATATACCTTTGTCGTGCTTCACCACTGGCACGCGGGCGTTTTCAGTCACGTATTTTATCAGCGCCTCACCACCCCGGGGAATCACCATATCCACAAAACCTTCCGCCTGTATGAGCGAAAGCATCTTTGACCGGTCAGGGTCTTCCAGGAGCAGTATCGAATCTTCCGGCAGGCCGTTGTTTTTAAGGGCGCGGCTGACAAATTCAGCGAAAGCTTTGTTCGAGTTTATTGCCTCTTTACCCCCGCGCAGGATTGCGGCGTTGCCGGATCTGAGGCAGAGGGCGGCGCAGTCCACGGTAACATTCGGGCGGGATTCATATATTATTCCGATAACGCCAAGGGGCACACGCACTTTCACAATCTGAAGGCCGTTCGGGCGGGTGCCGCCGGACATAACCTCCCCCACCGGGTCGGGCTGTGCGGCAATCTCCATAAGGCTGCTTGAAATATCGCGAAGGCGTTTTTCGTTCAGCAAGAGCCTGTCCAACATGGCCGGACTGAGGCCGCCTTCCTGCCCTGCCGCCATATCGGCGGCGTTCGCATCTAAAATAAATTTATGATTATTATCCAGCAAAGCTGCCAGATCACGGATAACGGCGCTGCGGACAGTTGCCGAAGACACCCGCAAACGTTCGGATGCTCTTTTCACTCTGTTTAATATTGATCGCATCTATTTTGAGAACCCCATCTCGTCACAGTGTATCACAAAAGTGGGACATTTTCGACCTAAAATTTCTGCACTCTGCCCCGACCGTTTACGTGTGATCATATTGAGCTCGGAGGAGGAATATCTGACCTTGCCGACGGCAATTTTCACTCCCGCGGCATCTGTAATATCCACTATATCACCTATATCAAAGGTTCCCCTGACAGTGGTTATGCCTGAAGGCAGCAATGATTTATGCTGCTCGGCTATCGCTTTGCGCGCACCGTCGTCCACAATAACAGTCCCTTTGGGAATGGTGGCGTAGGCTATCCAAAGTTTCTTGCGGCCGGCGGATTTAACGGGCTTTCCGAAAAAAGTACCGACCTGCCCGCCATCGAGGAATTTCATTATATTTTCCGGCTCCCTGCCGTTCAGTATGGCCACACGGCAGCCCGCCTGCAATGCTTTCGAGGCCGCGGACAGTTTGGAGTACATGCCGCCCGTGCCCACTCCAGACGAGGATGACCCGGCAAGCCGCATAACGCCGCCGTCTATCTCGTCCAGCTCTGTTATCAGCTCCGCGGCAGGATTTGAAACCGGATCGGCTGTGTAAAGCCCGTCAACGTCCGACAGGATCATCAGAAGATCGGCATCGATAAGACCTGCCACAAGAGCACTTAAATTATCATTATCCCCGAAGCTCTCCACATACTTAAGTTCGTTCACCACAACGGTGTCGTTTTCGTTTATGACAGGCACGGAGTTAAGCTCCAGAAGCCGCCGGATTGTGGCACGGGCGTTGAGGTACCTGTTGCGGTTTGAAAAATCGGCCTTGGTGATGAGTATCTGTGCGGCGTGGAGGTTATGTTTTTCAAAGGCCTGTTCGTAATACCACATCAACCTTGTCTGCCCTGTGGCGGCGCAGGCCTGTTTGTCGATAACTTCTTTCGGTCGATTTTTGAACCCCAGCATCTTGAAACCGGCCGCAATAGCACCGGATGACACTATAGCAATCTCAGGAATACGTTTTTTAAGCCCCGCCACAACATCGGCGATCCTCTGGACACGCTCTCCGTTTATCCCCTGGTCGGTATCCGCAAGGATATTACTGCCAATTTTGATAATTAAGCTGTTAACGCGTGGAATGGTTCTCATATGGTGACTCTTGAGTTGTATTAAAAGAAAAAAGGTATAGGGGCGGGAGGATTCGAACCCCCGAATGCCGAGACCAAAACCCGGTGCCTTGCCAGCTTGGCGACGCCCCTGAAATAACAGGATCCAACTGCGGAAACAATAGGTTTGTTGCAACAGTAGAGCGAATTTATAG
>JAVBTI010000144.1:0-13964 GCA_031556255.1 Deferribacterales bacterium
AGCTCAATAGAGTTCGCGCGTAAAGAGGGTGTGTTTCTGTACGGCGAATTCGCCGGGCTGCTGCGGTCGTATATAGTTTCGGACAGGGGCGCGGTGGAAGAGATGCTTTCGATGCTGACTGAAATTTAGGCTCAGGACTCACTAGGTGATTACCGAATCCTGAGCCCGGTTGTTTTTGCTCTGTAACTATAAAAGTTTCTTCCTTCCTTCTGTAAGCGCCTTCCGGAGCGTGCCCGCCCGGAGGGCGCTTTTTTTTTATTCATGTTATTTGAATTGCATTTTCTGGCGAAATAGTTTATTTGTCTAAACCATGAATAAAAAAATCAGTCCGGGGATGCGCACAAAAGAGAAAATACTGGAAGCCGCGTTGAGAGTATTCGCGCTGAAAGGCTACGACGGCGCCACCACCAGAGAGATCGCCGCCCTGGCGAAACAGCGTCTGTTCACCCTCTCATACCATTTCGGCTCCAAAAGAGAACTTTATGCCAGCGTAATAAACCATGTGGTGGAGAATGTGTCCTCTTCGGGGGTTATGTACGATACCGGCGACCGGCCGCCCGAAGATGAAGCGCGGAAGAAGCTGTCGGCCCTTGTGGGGAACATACTGCGCGGTTCTTTAAGCGCGGCGGCGTTCAGCAACGGCAGGCTGATCCTCTTCGAGCAGTACCTCCCGAGCGAAAGCTTTTCCCACCTCAGCAAAAACCTTCTGGAACCGATACAGAACGGGATCGCCCACTATCTGGCCGGCTCCGTGGGGCGCTATGACCTGGCGGAGACGAAAGAGTTCCAGCATTATTCCCATTCCATACACAGCATGGGGCTGTCTTTCCGTATTTTTCAGGAAACGCTGAAATCCCGCACCGGTATTGATAAAATAACTCCCGAAGATGTGCAGGAGTATGTCGATATCGTCAAGTCCGAGTTGGACTGGATCGTGGACGGCCTGCGGGCCAAATACGCTTCGGATAAAGAAGAATAGCGGTTGTTCAGTTTATTTTATCCGCCGGATATCTTTTGCGTATGTAAAAGATATACCATGCCAGGGCAAACACCGGCAGGAGGCTGATGAATGCGAACTCCGTCCTGTACGAGGTATGCTGGATCAGATAGCCCATAGACATGGAACCCGCGGCCATTCCGAGGTCGACGGCGGTGAGCACCGTGGCGTTTGCCTTCCCGCGCATGCCGGGCGCCACCATGCACATGGTCATGGCATGCAGCGTGGGAAGTATCATTCCGCCGCCGAGGCCGATCAGAATGCCTCCGGCAAAAAATCCCGCGGATGCCGAACTCAGCGCTAGTGTTGCCGCGCCCCCGGCCAGGCATAAATATCCCGCGATTATGAGCAGATCGGGCCCGCCGCGGTCAAATGTTTTCCTCACTATGAACAGGCGCGAAACAAGCACGCTCAGGGCGAAAAATATAAAAAACCAACTGCTTTTCCCTATCCCCGTATTCATGGCGAACAGGGGAATGAATACCACTATGCCGCTGTATGAAAAGCTGTATATAAACTGCATCACCGCGATGCCCAGCACCTTTTTTTCGTAGAGTGCGCCGGGGGTGGGCCTGAGCTTTGCGCCGGAGCCGGCCACCGGCGGGAGTTTGAGCATGGATAAAAACAGGAGCGCCAGCACGCCCAGCGCCGCGCTTGATGTGAACACGGCGGGAAAGCCGCCTGTCCGGGTAAAGATTTCAAGCCCGACAGCCGGGCTTATCACCATGGCGAGGGGCATCAGCATGGAAAAATACCCCATCCCTTCCCCGAGTTTTTCCCTGGGGAGCACATCGGCCACGACAGTGGTGGCGCCGGTGAACAGGGACGACCAGGCGGCGCCGAAAAGCACGCGCAGCAAAAACAGCATCGCTATGGTGCATATGAAAGAGTAATAGAAAGCCACCGCCGTGAAAAGTATGCCGGCGGCCATTATGAGAATTTTCCTGCCGTACCTGTCGGCGATATAGCCTGCGATCGGGCGGCAGGCGAGAGCCGACATGGAGAAAATACCCACAATCAGCCCTATGTTGCCTTCGGCAAGCCCGATCTTTTTCATCGCGAACACCGGCATCACGGGAAAAAGCATTAAAAACGCGCACGCAAACACAAATATACCCAATAACAGCAGGACATAATTGCGGGTAAAAAGTTGTCTCATAATATCACTTTTTTTGGGTTATTAGATATACTATACACTAAGATTTGACTTTGTCAAGCGATAGCGAATGGGGCGCTGTTTACTGAAAACGGTTGTCCCCGGGGAGCGCACCGGAGTTACGCGGCCGGTTTTGACGGCAATGCCGGCGCGCCACCGCCGTCCGCCCGCATTTCCGCCACTCCTGAAAAAACGGAAATGCAGGCTTAAAATAATAGGTAATGTCTTTATTATTATCCGGGCTGTTTTGGCCGGAGACCGGGACCTCGTATTATATACCGGCCTTCAGCCTTGCTACTTATTATCTTTCAGCAGTTTAAACATCTTGGAGTCGGTCGTCAGTATAATCTTCATGGGGTGTTTCGAATCCGCGTAAAACCCCATCAGCTTGTTGAATTCGTAAAATGACGGGTCGGCGCTGAACGATTTGGCGTACAGTTCTATTGCCGCCGCGTCCGCCTCGCCGCGCGCTATCTGTGCGTTTTTCTCAGCCTCCGCGAGCATCACGGCCACGTCGGTGTCGGTTTTGGCGCGTATTTTCTGCGCCTCCTCCTGCCCTTCGGAACGGTACTGTTTGGCTATACGTTCACGTTCCGTTATCATGCGGGCGAAGATGTTGTTTTCGTTCTCTTTCGGCAGATCCGCCCGTTTCAGCCGGATGTCGATGATATCTATCCCCAGTTCCGTTCTGGCTTTGAGCCTTGCCGCCTCCGTGACGTTCGTCATGATGGTGCGGCGGTTGGCGTTTATGATCTCCGTGAGGTCGTGCTTGGGCAGTTCCAGCCGCATGCCGGAGTAGATGATGTTCTCAAGACGCTTCGTTGCGCCGCTCTCGTTGCGCACGCTTCTGTATAGCTGCAGCGGGTCGGAAACCTTCCACTGGCAATAGTTGTCTATCAGGATCGATTTTTTGTCCTTTGTGATTACCTGGGATGGCTGGGAGGTGGAATACAAAATACGTTTGGTAATCGACGTTGTGGATTCTATGAACGGCACTTTCAGATGCAGCCCCGGGGTGTCCACCACGCGGACGGGTTCCCCCAGCCGGATGACTATTACGGATTCGGTGTTGTCGACGCTGTAGCAGGAGAAGAAGAGGCCGACGGCCGCGAGTATAAGTATTGTTATGATAATTTTTTTCATTTGGCGCCCCCTGTTTCAGCCGCCGCCGGCAAGGGCAGCGGAGCCTGTTTTTCCATGCCAGAGAACAGGTTGAGCGCGTTTACGGAGTCGTCAACCACTATAACCTCCGAATTGGCGATGATGTTGGTCATGGCCTCAAGGTACATGCGCCTCCGCGTGATATCGGAGGATTTGCGGTAACTTTCGTACACCTGCGCGAAGCGCGCCGCTTCGCCCTCCGCCCTGCCGAGGACGGTGGCTTTGTAGCTCTCCGCTTCGAGAAGCACTGTCGCGGCCTGCGCCCTGGCCATCGGTATCTGCTGGTTGGCGTATGCCTGGGCTTCGTTTATGAACTTGTTCTTGTCTTCCCGCGCCGACGCGACGTCCTGAAAGGCCCCCATGACCGGTGCGGGCGGTTCGATATCCTGCAATTCCACCGCCACAATCCTCACTCCGGCGCCGTAGTTGTCGAGGATCTCCTGCAGAAGCTGCCTTGTATCCTCCTGCACCTGTTCTTTGCCGGTGGTCAGGAGGTCGTCTATGTTCGCCTTGCCCGCGACTTCACGTATGGTGGCCTCGGCGGCGAGCTGGATCGTCATATCCACGTCCTGGAGGTTGAAGAGGTACTCCACGATATCTTTGATCTGGTACTGTACCACAAGGTCGATGCTGATGATATTTTCGTCCCCCGTCAGCATGAGCGATTCGTTGTCGATGCTCTTGCTCAGCCCGCTCTGGTCGCGGTATCCGATCTCCATCTGGTGGATTTCCGTGACTTTGGCTTTGGTCACCGTTTCAAGGGGGTAGGGGAGCTTGAAGTGCGGCCCGGAGCCGGTCACGTCCACCACCTTGCCGAAACGCTTCACCACAGCCTCTTCCGACGGAGAAACGATATAGAAACATGTTTTCCCCGCCAGCGCGATGAGGATGATGACCCCGATCAAAAGCACGCTTTTGACTGTGAAATTGAAGGTGCGGTTCAGGATTTTCCCCACGGAAAACCCCTTATCGTCGTCTTTGTAGCCTTTTTCTGCCATAATG
Organism: Deferribacterales bacterium; assembly: GCA_031556255.1. Taxonomy (GTDB): domain Bacteria; phylum Chrysiogenota; class Deferribacteres; order Deferribacterales; family JAISNW01; genus JAIRQX01. The sequence goes on from JAVBTI010000144.1 coordinate 4,317, forward strand.
CTTTAATTACTCCTATTGTTACTTCCGCCATACCGGCCCCGGATCAGGGCCGCGATGGCGAAAACCGGATTTATGTGAGATGTATCCTGCCTTATCTTTCCCTCAGGCTCGGTTTCGGTTTGCAGATGCGCAGGGCCTTCTCATGATACAGCCTTCCGTCGTCAACGAACAGCAGGGCGTTCCGCACATCCCTCATCATATCTTTCGGTATAGGCACGAACACACCGCTGGCCAGCGTCAGTACCGCGCCGGAGTCGTCCCGTATTTCCCCTTCCGAGCGGGCCATGCCGCGTTTGACGTCCACCAGCCGCGTTTCTATGAATATCGGCACCGACGGGCGCACGTTTTTGCGGAATTTAACCGTCAGTTCCCTTGTGAAGAAAAGCTCTTCCGAGTCGCCCTGTATGACGCCGCACCAGCCCATGGCCTCATCCAGCATGGCGGACTGTATCCCGCCGTGCACGACGTCCATAAACCCCGCGTAGCGTTTATCCACCACCGGATTCAGATGCACATGGCCGCGTTCGTCGGCGAAAAATCTGCATTTAAGCCCTGATTCGTTTGCCTCCCCGCATACGAAGCATGTTGTGGAATGCGGCAGATAATACTCCCTGGTGTACAACGGATCTTACCCCCATTTGACTTTATTCATCTCAAAAAGATGCGTGATAAACGGATGCGACGGCACCACCGCGAAGGCGGCTTTCAGTTTTCCCGCCCTGGCGAGGGTGAAGCTGCTGGTGTATGTGACGGAGCCGTCCTGCGCCTTTTCTCCCGGTGACATCGGGATAAAAGTGGGCTCTTTCAGCGTGCTTGAATCGCCGTCATATTCTATTACAGTATATACGCCTATATCGTCGAGTTCAAGCCCCTCCGTTTTGATCTGCGCGTATCCCGCGGCGCGTTCGTTCATGGAGAAGCTTTCGGATTCGAGCCTGGTGCCGTAAATAGATACGCTGTCCCAGTGGGCGACTATGCTGTCATACCATTTGAAATATCTGTCCGCGTTTTCTTCCGATTCGAAGGCCTTTTTCAACTGGTGGAGCAGCATATAATATTTTTCGGTGTATTCCATAAGCATACGTGTGGAGTTAAAGAAGGCGGGAATGCTGCCCAGCGCGGATCTCATCATCGATATCCAGCCTTCCGGCATGCCGCTTCTGGATTTGGAATAGAAGAGCGGTACGATCTCCTGTTCCAGCTTATTGTACAGGTCGTGGCTTTCCACATAATCCTGATAGGCGTTGTCCATATAATCTTCGCCGGCGCCTACAGCCCATCCGTTTTCGCCGTTGAATCCTTCCACCCACCAGCCGTCCAGCACGGAGAAGTTCAGGGTGGCGTTGCAGGCGGCCTTCATACCCGACGTGCCGCTCGCTTCCATCGGCCTTCGCGGGGTGTTCAGCCAGATGTCAACCCCGCTTGTCAGATAGCGCGCCACTTCGATATCGTAGTCCTCGATGAAAACGATATGTTTGCTGAACTCCGGTTTGCGCGCCGTGTGGATTATCCGTTTGATGAGCTCTTTGCCCTCGTTGTCCCGGGGGTGCGCCTTGCCGGCGATTATTATCTGTACCGGCCTGTCCGGATCGAGGAGTATCTTGCGCAGCCGGTTTTCGTCCGAAAACAGGAGGAAGGCGCGTTTATAGGTGGCGAACCTGCGCGCGAAGCCTATGGTCAGCACGTCCGGCCGCAGCACGTCCTCGGATTCCAGGAGCTCAGCCGCGCTTCCCCCTTTGTTCAGGAGCTGCGCCTTGATGCGCTTGCGGGCGAAGTTGACCAGTTTTTCCCGCAGGCGGCGTTTGGTGTCGTATATAACACTTCCGGGGATATCCTTTATCTTCTCCCATACGCGCAGATCGTGAGGGGTCTTGTGCCAGCTGTCCGAGAGGTACTGGTAGAGCACCCGCTTGAAGTCCGGGCTCATGAAGGTCGGCAGGTGCACGCCGTTTGTCACGTGCTCAATGGGCACGTGGGTAACGAGTGCCTGCGGCCACATATAATGGAACATTTTGCGGCTGACCTCGCCGTGCAGCGCGCTCACGCCGTTGCGGTATGTGGATATGCGCAGCCCGGCTATGGCCATGGAGAACGGTTCCCGCTCGTCGAAGGGGTTCGCCCTGCCCACGGCCATTATCTGGTTGAGGTTCATGTTCTGCTGTTTAAAGATAGGTTCGATGAAGGTGCGTATCTGGTCCATCGTAAAGACGTCAAACCCGGCGGGGACAGGGGTGTGGGTGGTGAAAAGCGTGCTTTTGCGGACAAGTTCCACCGCTTTTCTGGGGTTTACCCCTTCGGATATAAGCTGGGCCATGCGTTCAAAGCCCACGAAGGCCGGATGCCCCTCGTTGAGATGAAAAACCGAGGGGTTCAGCCCGCAGGCCTTGAGCGCCCTTACGCCGCCTATTCCCAGCACTATTTCCTGTCGTATCCTCATGTTGGTGTCGCCGGAATAGAGTTTGCTGGTGATCTCCCTGTCGTCGTAATGGTTTTCCGGCAGGTCGGTGTCCAGCAGCATGAGGTTTATCTTGCCTATGCGGAGTTTCCAGACTTTTATTTTAAGCTGTCTGTCGTACATGGGCAGTGATACGTATATTTCTTCGCCCTTGTCATTGACGGCGGGCTTCAGCGGCATGCTGTAGAACTGGTTGTAGCCGTAGCGCTCCTGCTGCCAGCCGTCGGAATTTGTGTATTGGTGGAAATACCCGCTTCTGTAGAGCAGGCCGACCGATACAAACGGTATGCCCACATCGCTGGCGGATTTACAGTGGTCGCCGGACAGTATGCCCAGGCCGCCGGAGTAGAGCGGCAGCGATTCGTGAAGGCCGTATTCCAGCGAAAAATAGCCCACAAGGAAATCTTTCACATTCGGATACTTTGAATCGTACCAGCGCGGCATTTCCATATATTCTTCGAGCATTTCGTGCACGTGGCGAAGGCGGGACATGAACAGGGTGTCGTTCATGAGCCTTGTGCAGGCCTGTTCATTAAGGGTGGAGAGCACTTCTATCGGGCTGTGCCCGGATTTTTCCCAGGCGGCGGGATTGATGCTTTCGAACAGCCCCATGGCGTCGGTGCTCCAGCACCACCACAGGTTGTAGGCGATATCCAGCAGGGGAGACAGCTCCTTGGGGAACTTTATTTTGATCTGGACCTCCATTCAATTCATAGTGGCCTCCTACAATATCGCCATATTGTTACATCATTTTAATTAAATTACAAGTTTGATTCTGACGTTCGCAGGCAACTTTGGCTTGCCATGCGCGCAGAAACTATTATACTGAAAATTATTCGGGAGCGTGAATGTCGGCGGCGGGTATGGAACTGAATATAAAAGAGGGGTTTGCGGCTTTTTTCTCCAATCCGGACATAACGGGCAATATTGTCAAAACGGTTGTCCTTATCCTTGTGCTGCTTATGCTCAAGACGATAGTGACCAGGAACGTGGACTCCTGGAAAGGGCTGCCGCTGGAAGGGCGGCGCAGGTGGATAGTCAGCATCCGCAATATCACGGTGTTTCTGATTTTTATAGGTTTCGTGCTGATATGGGGCTCGCAGATAAAAGAGTTCGCCCTGAGCGTCGCCGCGGTGACGATTGGGGTGGTGATGTGCTTCAAAGAGTTGATAGCCAATTTTATGGGCGGCATGTCCCGCACTATCTCCCACGAATACAGCGTCGGCGACAGGATCAGTATCGGAACCCACAGGGGCGACGTTATCGACATCGACACCCTTACCACAACCATACTGGAGATAGGCCCCGGGCTTTCCTCCCATCAGTACACGGGCAGCACCATAACCATACCGAACAGCCTGCTGCTGACCACGCCGGTGGTAAACGAATCGTTCATGCAGGAGTATCTGCTGCACGTTTTTCACGTGCCCGTCGGCACAAAGGATGACTGGCGGCTCACGGAGCGCCTGCTGCTGCAGGCCGCGTATTTCGTGTGCGAGCCCTACCTTATGAACGCCCGCAAATACATGGAAAACATGGCGCGGAAGATTAGCGTGGATACGCCGTCCGCCGACCCGAGGGTGTCGATAATCTTTAAAAGCCCGGATGAGATTGATCTGGTGATGAGGGTGCCGGTGCCGTCAAGGCGCAAAGGCAGAATAGAGCAGGAGATTATACGCAAATATCTGGATTTGCTGGATGCGGCCGGCGTATGATTATGAGATCCTGTTATTCAGGTTCAGGACTCATTAAATGCAATAAGAGTGACGATCACAAAAAACTCCGTCATTCCGGGCTTGACCCGGAATCCAGCATGAAAATAACAAGGAAAATCCTTATTGCTTCATTTCGGACCCCGGCTCCCCGGATCGGGGCCAGGGGCGGGCTGTATCCGGGGTGACGGAAAAGAAAGAGGCCGCAATGACGGAAAGGCCGTTGCGCCCCTTAAGTTTTTAACGGCTTCTGCCGATAAACGAATCAGGTGATGACATGAACAGAATCGACTTTGTATTCATAGCGCTGGGCGTCTTTTGCTATTTCGCCACTATGATGCAGCTCAAAGATATGGCCGGCCGCGCGGAGCAGATTGAAGAAATCAATAAAAAGAAAGCGCAGTATGCAAACTACATGCTGGATCAAAAGCGCCGCGAATCGCTTAAAAAACAGGCTGAAGAGCGTAAGAACAAACGCAAGGTGGATTTCCAGCAGATGGCCAGCACCGTTGAAATGCTGAGCAACCTTTCCGATCAGGAAGTAATGCGGCAGAGCAAGGTCACCAGCGGCAAATACTGACCGCCCGATGAATATTATCAGTATATCTAAGCTCACAAAAAATTATAAAACCGTTACCGCTGTGGATGACCTCACCCTGAACATCCCCCGCGGCGCTGTTTACGGGCTGGCGGGGCTGAACGGCGCCGGAAAAACTACACTGTTTAAAGTTGTGACGGGGCTGATAAAAAAATTCGAAGGCTCCGTCGAAGTAGCCGGGATAAAATGGGGCGGCAAAGGATACCGTGAAAAATTCGCCTTCCTGCCGGAACGGTTTACCCCGCACCGCTGCCTGACCGGCTGGGAATATCTTTCATTCATGCAGAAACTCCGGGGAGCGCGCCCTGACAGGGAAAAGGTACTCAGGCTCTGCGACAGTTTCGGGTTTGACGCGGGTTTGCTGGATAAAAAAAACGCCCTTTACTCCAAAGGCACGGCGCAGAAGCTGGGGATAATACAGGCGGCGTGCGCGCCCGCGGATCTACTTGTCATGGATGAACCCATGTCGGGGCTTGACCCGCTGGCACGTGCCCTGTTCAGAACCGTAATCACCGGGCCGGATTGCGCCGGGCGGTCCGTCCTGCTTTCCACACATATACTGTACGACATTGACACTCTCTGCACCCACATGGGTATACTGCACCGGGGGCGTCTGCTGTTCAGCGGCACAACCGCCGGGCTGAAAGAGCGGCATAACACCGGCGACCTTGAAAAAGCCTTCCTGATGGAGATTGGTGCTGTATGAAGAGGGTGCTGGCCGTTGCGGAATACACCATACTGGAGGCGCTGAGGGACAGGTTCGCGCTGGTGCCGCCGGCGCTGATACTCGCGGGCATACCGCTGGGGCTGTTTCTGGGCGGCCTGACGCTTTACGGGGGCGAGACCACATATTCAGCGACGGTGTTTGTGTCGGTATCACTTGCCGTCACGGCGGTTTCCGTATTGTATGTGAATATTGCCCTGCGCAGAGAGCTGGACGGGCATACCGCCCTTCAGATCTTCGCTTCGCCGGTGCCGGGCCTGGCCTGGCTGGCGGGGAAACATCTGGGTTATTGGGCTGTGGCCACCGTGTATGTGGTTTTAGGCATGGCGGCGGCGGTTCTGTCCGGAGCGGGAGCGTTGGTTCCTGTACTGGCCTTTGGCTTCGGCCTCTGGCTCCTGCAATGTGTTGTCACGGCGTGGTCTATGTTTTTCGCCCTCCTTATGAACAGCCTGGCCGCAAGTGTCGCGGCAAGCGCGCTGTCTTGGGCGCTGTTCACTTCAGCGCGGGCGATATACATACTGGCGGGGCAGGCGCGGGACGGCATTTCAGGCGCCGCCGGGAAGTTTTTCTACTATATACTGCCGGATTATTCCAGATACGATTTCAGGCACGCGGCGCTGTACGGCGGGCATGTGCCCTGGGAAACCCTCGCGGTGCTGCCTTTTTACACGGCGGTCTGCACACTGCTGGTGATCTGTTTAATGTGGCTGGATTTCTCGGGGAAGGAGTATTAAGCGGCCAGGATCTGCACCGCAATGCTTCCCGTCAGTATTGCAAACAGCAGGAATGAAATCGCGGCGGTTTTGAACTGTTTTTTGACGGCAAACGCGGCTCCGGCGCAAAGCGACACTATCACCGGGGTCAGCAGCAGCAGGGCTGTGGCCGCGCCGAAAAAGAAAGTGCTGTTCGGCGCCCGCAGGCTTATCTTTACAAAATCAAGCGACAAGGGGGTATCCGCCGGCGCGGGGTTAATATTCAGCGCTCTGAGGATGATGCCCGCGATCATCATCAGCATGGATACCCGCACGATCTGTTTCATTAGAAAGATTGTAATCCGTTCGGGAGTCATAATGTTGTTGCGCCTCCTGCGCGCCGCCGTCATTGCGGCCCCCGAGCCGCAATCCAGGATAAAAATATGGAATTTCCTATTATTTTATCCTGGATTCCGGGTCAAGCCCGGAATGACGGAGAAAAAAATATGTAAAATCTTTACTCTTTCCTGCGTTCGTCGATGATCCGTCTGGCTTTCCCCTCAAACCGCTGCAGTGATCTCGGGTCCACCAGTTTCACCTTCGGCTTGAACTGCAGGATAGACGTGAATCTTGCCGTCAGGCTGTCCAGCAGCTCTTTTTGCCGTTTCATCTCGTCGAAGAACAGCCGTTCGGATACTTCGAGCTGTATCTCCACCTCGTCCAGCGCGCCTTTCTTGCGCAGGTAGACCATAAAGTGCGGCGTGGTGTCCTCAAAGGCCCGCAGCGCGTCCTCGATCTGCGAGGGGAAGAAGTTCACGCCGTTCACGATGAACATATCGTCGGAGCGTCCGGTGGGCTTATCCATCTTGATAAGCGTGCGGCCGCAGTCGCATTTATCCCGGTACAGCCTTGTTATATCCCTTGTGCGGTAGCGGATCATGGGCATGGCCTCCCGTGTGAGCGAGGTGAGCACAAGTTCTCCGCGGGTGCCTTCCGGTAAAACCTTCAGCGTTTCAGGGTCTATGATTTCAGGGTAGAAGTGATCCTCGTTCAGGTGCATTCCCGACTTACAAAGGCATTCGCCGGCAATCCCCGGGCCGATTATCTCTGACAGGCCGAAGTTGTCCGTGGCGATGACGCCCAGGCGGGTTTCGATCTCTTTCCGCTGCTTTTCCCCCCAGGGTTCGCCGCCTAAAAATGCGTATTTCAGGCAGAGTTCTTCTTTGGTGATCCCTTCTTTGTCCATCGTTTCGGCTATATGCAGGGCATAAGAGGGGGTACAGACAAGCCCTGTGGTGCGGTAGTCTTTCATGATCATTATTTGGCGGGCGGTGTTGCCGCTGGATGCCGGAATAACGCTTGCCCCGAGCTTTTCCGCGCCGTAATGCAGCCCGAATCCGCCGGTGAAAAGGCCGTAGGTGAAGGCTATCTGGATAATATCGCTGCTGGTGGCGCCGCCCATGCAGAGGATGCGGGCGATGAGGTCGCTCCATATGCTCAGGTCGCCGCGGGTATAGCCCACCACTGTGGGTTTGCCGGTGGTGCCGGAGGAGGATTGTATGCGCACAATGTCTTTCAGCGGCACGGCGAACATCCCGTAGGGGTAATTGTCGCGCAGGTCGTTTTTATTGGTAAACGGAAACTTGCTCAGGTCTTCGAGGGAGCGCAGGTCGGACGGCTCGACGCCCCCTTCGGCGAAATGCTTTTTATAATGGTCAACCTGCCCGCAGGCGCGTTTCATTATCTCCTGCATCCGCTCAAACTGCAGTTGTCTCATGGTTTCCACGGGTAAAGTCTCAAACGATCTCTGCCAGTACATTATTCCCTCGGTTCTATATATTGAACAACACTTTCTCTTCTATTATGTTTACGTCCGCCTTCTTCAATACCGCCAGCGCCTGGTCGGTGTCGTCGAAACGGAATATCATTATGGCGTTGTCGCCGCTCTGGTTGACGAAAGCGTACATATACTCGACGTTTATGCTCCCCGCCTGCAGTGTGTACAGCAGATCCGCCAGGCCGCCCGGTTTGTCCGGGATGGAAATAGCCACCACGTCGTTAACACCGACGGTGAACTCGTGCTCTTTCAGCAGTTGATAGGCTTTGGCCGGTTCGTTCACAATGAACCGTATGATCCCGAAATCGCTGGTGTCCGCCAGCGACATTGCGCGGACGTTGATGTTGTTGTCGCCCAAAAGGCGCGTGACTTCGTACAGCCGTCCGGACTGGTTTTCAATAAAGACTGATATCTGACGAATTTTCATAATAGCTCCCTGTATATTGAGTGCGCATCCGCGCGCACACCGCACACCCCGCGGGCTTGCCCCGGAACCCGGCTTTCTCTTCCGTCATTCCGCCCCGGATCCCCGGATTGGTGTCCGGGGCAGGCTCAGTCCGGGGTGAAGCCCCGCAATCCGGTTTTTTCCCCGTCATTCCGGCCTCCGAGCCGGAATCCAGAATAAAATAATAAGGAAATTTCATATTTTTATTCCGGATTGCAGTTCAAGCCCGCCATGGCGGAGTTTTTATGTCTGTCACTCTCACGGCATTTAACAGGGGTTTTGAACCTAAACGATCTTCGGTCTTTTGTCTATTACGCGCTGCGCTTTTCCCTCGCTGCGGACGATCGTTTTATGCTCCACAAGCCGCACTTTCGCGGATATGCCGATGCTCTCCTTGATCCCTTTTTCGAGGGTGCGCTCGGCGGCCTGCAAACCTTTGATCCGGTCGGAGAAGAACGCGTCTTCGCCTATTTCCACCTGCACTTCTATTGTATCCATCGGGCCTGTTTTGTCCACTACTATCTGATAGTAGGGCAGCACGCCGCCATGCTCCAGCAGCACAGCCTCTATCTGGGACGGGAACACGTTCACGCCGCGGATGATAAGCATATCGTCCGAGCGGCCGCGCACCTTTCTCATGCGCGCGAATGTGCGCCCGCAGGAGCAGGGGGTGAGGTCTATGGTGCTTAAATCCCTTGTCCGGTAGCGTATCAGCGGGATCGCCTCTTTGGAAATAGTCGTGAAAACGAGCTCTCCTTCCGATCCGGCCGGCAGGACTTCCCCCGTTTCGGGGTCTATAGTTTCCACTATGAAGTGGTCTTCGCTCAGGTGCAGGCCGTTCTGCTCTTCCTCGCACTCGAAGGACACCCCCGGGCCGATGATCTCCGAAAGGCCGTATATGTCGATGGCTTTGATGCCCCATTTGGTCTCGATCTCCCGGCGCATCCCGGCACTCCACGGCTCCGCGCCGAACACGCCCACCCTGACGGGCAGTTCGCGCAGGTCGACCCCTTCCTCCCGCGCCACTTCGATAAGGCTGGCGGCGTATGAAGGGGTACCGCAGATGGCGGTTGGGCGGAAATCTTTCAGCAGCATGATCTGGCGCTTTGAATTGCCGCCGGATACGGGTATAACGGAGGCGCCGATTCTTTCAGCGCCGTAGTGCGCCCCGAGTCCGCCGGTGAA
>JAVBTI010000011.1:0-17856 GCA_031556255.1 Deferribacterales bacterium
AGCTATTGCGCCTTGCGGCATCGGTGGAGTATTCTTCAGAGCATCCCATCGCGAAAGCGATTGTTAAGCACGCCGCTGAAATCGGGATTGAAATCCCGCCGGCGGAAAAATTCTCGAACGCTCCCGGCGGAGTGGAGGGAGTAGTGGACGGGCATACCGTGCTGCTCGGTACAAATGATTATTTGGAATCATACGGCGTTGAAGTCCCGCTGGAAGCGGAGCCGGGCTTGACCACGTTTTATGCCGCCGTGAACGGCAGATGCGCCGGCAGATTCATTCTGGGCGATACTCTGCGACCGGAAAGCAAAGCTGCTGTTGATAAACTAAAAAGTTACCATATCCGCACCATACTGTTATCCGGGGATAACAGGGGCGTATGCGAAAGAATCGGCGCCGAAGCCGGGATTGAAGAGATCCACGCGGAGGCGAAACCTGCCGATAAACGCGCCCTGATCCTGAAGTTAAGGGAAAAAGGGGCGTTCACCGCCATGGTGGGGGACGGAATCAACGATGCAGCCGCCCTGGCGGAAGCGGATGTCGGCATCGCCATGTCCGGCGGGGCGGACATAGCCGTGAGTTCCGCTGATATGACGCTGATGGGGAGCGACCTGCGCAAGCTGCCACGGGCTTTGAGGCTGGCCAGGAAGACTGGGGCGGCGATCCGGCAAAACCTTTTCTGGGCTTTTATTTATAACGTTCTTGGGATACCTGTAGCCGCCGGGATACTATATCCCATCTGGCACATACAGTTGAATCCGATGATTGCGGGAGTGGCAATGGCGTTTTCGTCGGTGACGGTGTTGGGCAATGCCCTCAGGCTTCGCAACACCAACTTGAATTAAATACTGTGCGGTCTCAGTATAATTCGCGCTCCCAATCCCTCTGGAATTGGGAGGCACATTTTATACAATAGGCGCAATATAAGCTCCGGTGCGGGTGCGTCAAACCGGATACGATGCCGGGCAGGTCTGACTGAGACAGCCGGAGTACACTCAGACATAAATGAGAATTGCCTAAGAAGGGCTACAACGCGGCACGCCAATTTCACACATCCACAGATCCGGCCCCTTTTCTTTTATTGTCCAAGTACCAGGCGACGAATATGGCGATTACGGATATACCCAGCCCTATAAACGACGTCCCGATATTTGAAAACCATTCAAACCGGCTCCCTTCAAGCAAAGTGCCTTTTCCTGTTATTATTTTACACAGGGCGAGGCTTTTGGCGTTATTCGAGATAAAGAAGGTCCATACGAACCACGATATCCCGCCAGCAAACATCCCCGCCTCCGCCGCACATTTCGGCATCTTTTCGGAGAAAAGCGCTCCTATGTAAACGGCCAGAAAAGCGCATATGGTCATCTCAAAAAAGATTATCGTGCCTTTGGCTATGATAGCGTCGCCGCCGTCAAGGTATTTAGCCAGCCATGCCAGAAGAAGGCTTATCAATATCGTTACTGCCATGCCGTAGCGGTTTATGGAGAGGCTGTGCTTGTATTTTGGCATCAGCACCCCACCGATATCCCTGCCGGCCGCGGTTCCCATTGTGTGAAACTGCGCGCTCAGCGTGGACATGGACGCCGCGAGCATCGACAACAGGAAAATCGCCCCATACCACTCCGGCAGGTAGTTGGTGATGAAGTACGGAATGATCTTGTCGTTTACTCCGCCGGCGGCTGCTATGGCTATTTTACCTGTGTCGCTGTGTATTATTACGTTGGAAAGCGCCCCTACGACATATGCCCCGCCGGTCATGACCATAATGAATATGCCGCCGGAAAGCACCGCGCGATTAAGCTCTTTTTCGCTCTTGACGGTCATAAAACGCACAACAAGCTGGGGTTGTGCCAATGCGCCGAATCCCACCGCGCCTATTACCGATGAAACCAGCGACCACCATAGCGGAGAGCCAGCGGCAGGCATAGATGTCCATCCCAGAAAGCCCCGGGAGGCGATCCCCGCGATATCTTTCCGTACGTCCGGGGCCGAGGCCAGAGCGGTGAGCTTTTCATGGGCGGGGATAACACCGCCGAGCATCACATATGCCACCACGACAAGCGCACCCATGGCGCAGAACAGGATCATCCCCTGAAAAGCGTCGGTGTACATAACCGCTTTGAAGCCGCCTACCATCACATATATGGCGACAATCGCCACAAATATCAGCAATGAAACATCGTAAGGTATGTGAAAGTAGGTTTCCATGAAGTTAACCCCGCCCTTCATAACCGCCGCCGCATATATAGGCATGAACAGGAAGATCATCCCGCCGGCCGTGACCTGCATCAGGGGTGAGTTGAAACGTTTCCCCAGCAGTTCAGGAAAGGTATGGGCATCGAGTTTCAACCCCACTTTATGTGCGCGTTTACCGAATATAATAAAGGCAAGAAGCACGCCTATCGCCACATTCAAAAAAGCCAGCCAGAGAATGCCCAGCCCTGTGCTCGCGGCAAGTCCGCCGAAGCCTATTACCGCCGATGTAGAAATAAAGGTGGCTCCATAAGAAAGCGCCATTATGAAAGGGTGGGTTTGCCTCCCTCCCAGAAGATAATCAGTTGTGCTTTTTGTGCCTTTGTAACCCAGATAACTCAGGAATATGAGGATAAAAAGGTATATGACACATGCTATGGCAACTGTCATGATTTACCCCCTTTATCCATCTCTTCGGAGCGGCTCTCCCCGTTTCCGTTCCCCTTATTCCAGTTAACTACGCCGTAAATCACGCATACGAGCGCGCTTGCTATGCACAGCACATACACCAGTGTTATCGAAAAGTCCGCAAAACCCAGCAGCATTTTATCACTCCCCAAGAGTCAGAATAGTAGTCAAGCACGGCAAAACCGCCTCAGGCGATCCCGCAAACCATATATAATTGTATTGGTAGATTAAAATATTTTTCCCTCAGAGAGAGGGATAATAATAAGAATAGTGAGCATAAGAAACGGAGGTAAAGTTACAGTCCATGCTTTTTTATTTCATGGATACGCAATATTGTCAACATATTTTTATGAACGGATTGTTGCGGGTTTTTAGGGAAACTGCGGGTATTTTATTATATGTGCGGTTTTTAGCGGGATCAAAAATTTATTTAATAAAATATTAATGCAAACACTTTAAAATATTAATTTTTTAGATTATTTTTTATCAAAAACACACAAGAGAAACACTTGTTTTTATGGATATACCGAATATTCTTTCTGTTGCATTTATTAAAATGAAAGGCTAATATCATCTGTTTTAAATTGACATTATTAATATTTTCAATATTAAAATTTTGAGGTTAATATGAAATTTCGTAAAGAGTCTGATTTTATCGGTGAAAAAGAAGTTCCGGCAGATGCTTACTATGGCGTGCAAACAATGCGCGCTCTGGATAATTTTCCCATAACCGGACTGCTTGTGCACCCGTCGATGATACGCGCGATGGCGGTGGTGAAAAAATCAGCCGCGCTGGCCAACAGGGACACGGGCCGCATGAAACCCGAAGTGGCAAACGCTATTGCAAAAGCCGCCGACGAACTGCAGACCGGCAATCTGGACAGATATATTGTTGTTGACCCGATACAGGGAGGGGCTGGAACTTCTATAAATATGAATGTCAACGAAGTCCTTGCCAACCGCGCGCTGGGAATTCTGAAAAAACCGAAAGGCGCCTACGAGTTTGTCAGCCCGAACGATGATGTGAATATGGCGCAAAGCACGAACGACGCCTTCCCCACGGCGATACACATCTCCGTGCTGCACCTCATAAAAGAGCTCCTAGAGGAGATGAAGCTGCTCTCCGGCGCCTTTGCCAAAAAAACCAAAGAATTTGACAATATTCTTAAAATGGGACGTACGCACCTTCAGGACGCGGTGCCTATACGCCTGGGGCAGGAGTTTGACGCTTACAAACGCGTGATTGACAGGGATATCGCCCGTATAGGGAATTCCGGCGATACGCTGTGCTATGTCAATATGGGCGCCACCGCTGTCGGCACCGGTTTGAACGCCGATCCGCAATATATTAAGAAGGTTGTTTCCTACCTTGTGAAATTTTCCGGCCACCCGCTGAAAGCTGCGGACAGTCTTGTGGACGGCACGCAGAACACCGATGGGTATATGGAAGTGAGCTCCGCGCTGAAAAACTGTATGATGAATATGTCCAAAATATGCAATGACATCCGCATGATGGCTTCCGGCCCGCGTTGCGGCCTGTACGAACTTGTACTTCCCGCACGCCAGCCCGGAAGCTCCATAATGCCGGGGAAAGTGAACCCCGTTATGGCTGAAGTGGTCAACCAGGTGGCGTTCCAGGTGGCGGGAAACGATCTTACGGTTACCATGGCGTGCGAGGCCGGGCAGTTTGAGCTGAACGTCATGGAGCCGGTCATAGTCTTTAATCTCCTTCAGTCTCTGTCCATTATGAAAAATGTGTTCAGGGTATTCCGCACCCACCTGCTGGAAGGGGTTAAAGCCAACAAACAGCGTATGCAGGACTATGTGGACAATTCCGTGGGGATTATCACCGCCCTGAACCCGCACATAGGCTATAAAACGGCTGCAAAGATAGCCCGCGAAGCGGTGGATACCGGCAGACCTGTGCGTGAGATAATATTGAAAAATAAAGTCCTTACACAGAAAGAACTGGATATCATACTGAACCCCAAAGATATGACCACTCCGGGGATTTCCGGGGCGGAGCTTCTGAAAAAGGGAAAAAAGTCCGCAGCTCCCGCTGCTGAAAAAAAGACAGCGGCAAAAAAGCCCGCAACGCCTAAAAAGGCCGCCGGGAAAAGAAAACCGGTCACTGTATAATACAAATAACTGCCCTGCAGCGGGCGCAAGCCGCCCGCTGCAGGGTGTCCAAAAAGTACCCTTTTACAGAAACCGGATGCCTTTAAGGATCACACCTATATTACGCATCCGGTTTTCGTCATTGCAACCCCGGATCCCCGGATCGGGGTCCGGGGCAGGCTTGGCCTGAATGACAAAAGAGGAAAAAATCGACTTTATGGACAGTCTGGAAGCCCCCTTGCGGGGGCTTTTTGAGGAGGAGGAACTTATTTGTAACAAATACGTCTATGCTTTTACTTTTACCGGCCGTGTTTTGAAAATTATGCTGGGGTTCGTTTTACTCCCCGTTGCCTGAATTTCATCGCTGGCAAAGTTCGCCGCAGTCGATTCGAACCCCGGATACTTTGTCTTCAGTTCACCAAGCGGCCCGCAGTTCAATGCCCTGTTTTTACACGCGGCTACGCACGCCGGTTTAAGACCTTCGCTGATTCTCTCATAACACATGGTACATTTGGTCATACGCGGACGTTTAGGGTCGGTCTGCATATATGTGGCAAAATTGCTGTCATAAAATTGAGGAGCTTCCCACGGACAGGCGGATTTGCATCTGCCGCAAGATATGCAGGTGGATCCCACCAGAACCGCGCCGAATTTGCTTTCCTTGGAGATATTTCCCATGGGACATACCCTAATGCATGCGGGATCCGCGCAGTGGTTGCAGCTCAGCGAAAGATGGAGTGCGTCCACATTTGGCGGCATATCGCCGTATTCTTTCGTAGTAACCCGGCGCCAGTTTTCTTTCATGATATACTTTCTGTATTCGGCGAAATTAATCTGCCCTTCGCTGCCCGCAGGAAGTTCGTATTCGGTGGGGTTAACATATTTGGCAGCGAGATTATCCCCGCGGTTTTCATCCGCCGCAGGTTCCGCTTTCGGGTCCTTTAGCCACCCCAGATTAATATTTGTAAATGCGTCCCCTCTTTTTTCCTCATTCCACAATTTACAGGCCGCTATACACGCTCTGCAGTTATAACATCTTGTCTGATCGAAATAAAATCCCCATTGACTCATATCTAACTCCTCTTTTTCCTATAGCTTATCGGGGTGCACTTTGCTGACTTCCACCAGATTGCCGAGAGTGGGCAGAGCTGTTGAGCCGCTGATGCGCGTATCCGATGTGCCGCACGGACGGCCTAAAATCAGTGAATTTACCGCGCCGCCCACATCCACAGGGACATCGTAGGAGACTATCTCCCCGCCTGAACCGCCTGTCGCAGGCGCCCCCTGTTTGTCGGCGTTGTTTCGGAAATACGCTTTATACATTTCGGCAGCACTTTCTCTGTACCATGCGCCCTGGCCCATGAGGACAGTGTTGGGCCTGATTCGCACCGACAATTTCGCGGGTATCTTGATACATCCGTTGTCATTATAAATATAAACCAGATCCCCGTCGTTAATCCCCCTTTCTCCGGCCGCTTTCGGATGCATTACAACTGCATTGGGGAAAAGATCTTCCATCAGGGCACTGTTGGCGCCCACGGCATGCGCGCGCTGAATTGCGTGACAAGTAATCATTACGAGGGAATATGTGTAAGAATCCCCGTTCGGCTTCTTTTTCAAACCTTCCATCCCTTTCTGCCCGGGGCTTTCCAGAACCCTTTCCCAGCCTTCGTTCTGCGGAACATACTGGGCTCTGCCCACTCCCAAAACGGCTCTGCTTTGAGAGCTCATAAGGAAAGGGGATACAAACTGGATATAACCGGTCTGGCTGGGATATTGGCCGGGGGTCCACGCCACGCCCGTCAGGACTTTATCCAGCGGCGTGCAGAACTGATAGTTCCCGTTTTTCATCACATCATCAAACGAAGGCTTCCCGGAATCCGGAGAAACACTGCCGTAAGCCGCGGGGATAACAGTACCCTCATCTTCCCACTGGGCTTTTAATATTTCACCGGCAGGCGTACTCATTTTGCCTCTTGTCACCTCTTCATCCGTAAAACCGGCCGCTTTATACAGTTCGTACGTAATAAGCCAGTCGGGTTTTGAATCGAAGAGCGGTTTCAGCGGGCTGCCGCCCACGCCGAGGTCGCTTGCGCTCATGGCGCTGTTGTTGAAAGCGTAATCTTCAATGCCGAAAGCCGCCGGCAAAATCACATCGCCAATAATTGCGTCAGGGCTGAGGTATTGATCAATAGCAACGGTATGTTTAATTATATTTCTATCTTTAAATACCACCATATTTTTTGTCAGATCGGGGGACTGCTGGAGAGGAGCGGAATGCCCCGTTCCTTTGACAAACATCTTGATTTTTACCCCTCCTGCGGCGGAGGCGGAATCGCCCGTAAGTGTCGCCATAGGCCTGAAATCACGGCCGTGAAGCACAACATCGGAAATCTGCCATTTTAATACCGAGGGGCCTGACGATCCGCCTGCCGAAGGGTTGGTGTCCCCTAATTTGACGTTGGCGGCGCTTGCGACGGTCATGTTATAGCCGTCGTTAAGCCTTACTTCGCCGGGGCCGCCGCCGGGTTTGTTTATGTGCCCGCACATGGTGCTTAGAGCAATGAGCATCCATGTGTAGTACATGCCGTTTTGCGCCCTTGATGCTCCGCCGAACGAGCAACAGATATATGAAGGCTTTGTTATTGCGTATTTTTTCGCAAGGGCTTCAATCACATATTTATCCACACCCGAGATGCGCTCGGCTTCCGCCAGGACGTCATAGTACCCCCGGCTGCCAGCGGCCACGGGAGTGGTATCCCAGTCGTTGGCGTTTATATTATTCCATTTGTTGACGCCCGTTCCTACCTTGCCCCAGGCATATTCCAGCGAGATCAAATATTCCACGAAAGAGTCGCCCGGATTAAGTGTATAGGTGCTGTTTGCGGCAAAGGTACCGGCGCGTGCAACACCTGTCCATGCAGCGGGCTTTGTTCTTTTATAGGTCATGGTGGTAACGGCGGTTGTGAGGTTTCCGCTTGAGTTGAGCGTAGGATAATTTTGCGGTGCCCAGCCGTAGGCGTGTTCTTCAATAAAAGCGTTGTCATACAGCCTATTTTTGAAGATGACGTAGGCCATACCGGCCTGAAGGGCAGTATCCGTTCCCGGGTTCACGCTGATGTGCGCAGGGATATTGTCAACGCCGGTGGCCATCGCAGCCGAAGATTCCGTATGGTAGGCGTTGATGTCAACGATAGGGATACCGGCGTCTCTGGCTTTGGTCATTGTGAAAACCATGGCGCCCCTGTTTGACCTCATATCGCTGGACCAATTGATGATGAACTTGGAGTTCAGCATATCCACCATCGGGTTACCGTAGTTGCTGCTGTTATAGTTACCCAGACCTGCCCAGAAACCGTCGCTCACGCCGCCCATGGAAGCGTTGCCGAATGTGGCGATAGTACCACCAAACGCCCCCGCTATGCCTCCGTTATCCCAGATAGGTAAATAATTGATGCCCAGATTCGTTTTTTCGGTCACCATATTTTTATACATCTGGACAATTTCGTCGCAGGCCTGTTTCCATGTTATCCTGACAAACCCCGTCCTGTCCCCTCTCTTCGAACTCGTCTGCTTAAGGGGGTATTTCAGCCTGTCCGGGGAATAGATTTTCTTTATTTCATTGAAGCCTTTTATGCAGCAGCGCCTCTGCATGGGCATGAGAGACTCGGCGGAGGCTTCCGACATGGGCCGGAATCCCGAGGCGATACCCAGTTTTTCGCTTGCCGAGCCATTGGGTTTGATAAGCCTGGCGGCGTTTTCTTCTTCCTCTTTGTATGTAATATCGCCGGCGGATGTAATTTTCAGCAACCTTCCATTCTTTATATGAAGTTTCATCATACAAACGGAATGGCAGTGAGAACTATGAGAGCAATTATATACCATTGCTTCTTTGTCCAAAACCAGAGCCGCCTGCGGAGTGACAACAGGATCGCTCTCCGATTCACCGCTGCAGCCGTAAGCCGCCGCCGCACTTAACGCCCCGGCCCACTGCATAAAGCTTCTGCGGGAAAACCCTCTTTTTTCTGCATTCTTCACAATTTCCATAGACAATCTCCTCAATTATCAGCCTTAATGTCCCCGCTACGGGCACACTCTTCTCCCTGATTGACCTTTTAAATCCAACCGTTCAAAAGGCACGGGTCTGAAACACTTCACACAACACATCTCATGCACTGCCGTATGCCCGGGAACAGTACCCGCTTAAAACAAAAAAATGCGGGCGTACATCGGCAGCCGGCATGCTAAGCATCCCTGCCTGTTATCTTTTTTCTCAGTCGATTAAATTAACTATTCATGAATATGATGTGTAATATACTTAACCATTATCACTTGCAATACAAAAAATAAAAATTACATAAAAAAATAACTAAATGTGCTTAACATTATATATTACATTAATAATATTTAAATAAAAATATGCTTATTTTTAAATAATTTTAAGACATATAATAGGCGTAATAACTTTATTTAATTTATTTTCAATACAACGGACGACTGACAAATAAATTAAATCTTGATTGTGAATATTACTTAGTGAAAGGCTTGTTTTTTCACACAAAACATGAACGTATTGTAATTTTCATTGAAAAAATGGGACTCTGAAGATGAGGTGTCATTCAAAAGCCCATTTCTGCGGAGTTTGACTTTTCTGGCAGTTATGAACATCCCCTTTCGGGGCTTTTTTAAAAGGACGGTACTTTATAACTATTACCGGCAGGCACTTTTGAGCTTACTTTTTCATATGCTCCGCCAACTCTTCAGGAAAAAAAGCGTCTGTTCGGAAAAAACCCGGAGTAACCTCACCAAGTATCCCATAAAAACTTTCCGGGCCGGCTTTGTCCAAATCCCCGGATAGGGCGGTGAGCTGCAACGGAAGATGTTTTTTCATAAATTCAGGCGACCTTCGGGCTTTTTTACCGCCTCCCAGGCCAGTTTACCGAATTGATATTTTTCAGTACCCTTCCCCTCTCAAATAAAAAAAGTCATATGGGAGTCATGAAACTGAGAGTGCGGCTGCGCGGTAAAAATGAAATACGCAGCCGCACATTAAGATTATGCTTTTACCTTTATCGCCCGTGCTTTAAAAATGATGCTGGGGCCTGTTTTCGATGCAGTTTCCGCAATTTCGTCGCTGGCAAAAGTTTCCACAGCAGGCACCGCATACGGGTGTTTTGCTTTCAGCTCATCAAGCGGTCCGCACTCAAGCGCCCTGCCCACACATGCGGCAACACACGCCGGCTTAAGCCCTTCATTGATCCTTTCATAACACATAGTGCATTTGGTCATGCGCGGGCGCTTGGGGTCTGTCTGCGCATACGACGCATAATTGCTGTCATAAAATTGCGGAGCGTCCCATGGGCAGGCGGCCTGGCATCTGCCGCAGGAGATGCAGCTTGTGCCGGCCAGAACCGCGCCGAATTTGCTTTCCTTGGAGATATTCCCCATCGGGCATACTCTTACACATACG
Organism: Deferribacterales bacterium; assembly: GCA_031556255.1. GTDB lineage: Bacteria > Chrysiogenota > Deferribacteres > Deferribacterales > JAISNW01 > JAIRQX01. Next base: position 10,247 of record JAVBTI010000011.1, read on the forward strand.
GGATCCGCGCAGTGATTGCAGCTTATCGAAATGTTAAGCACATCCACATTAGGCGCCACATCACCATATTCCGTTGTCGTTACCCGGCGCCAGTTTTCCTTCATATAATACTTTCTGTATTCGGCATAGTTCTGCTCGCCGGTGCTTCCGGGGAGAGCCTCATACTCAGAAGGGTTGGCATATTTTTTAACTTCCGTGCCATTTATATCCGGCAGCCATCCGAGAGAAACATTTATGGATGCGTCGCCTCTTTTATCGTCATTCCATGATTTGCAGGCAAGAACGCATGCTTTGCAGTTAAGGCATCTTGTCTGATCATAATAATATCCCCATTGACTCATATTTTACTCCTCCTCTCTATATTTTGTCAGGGTGCACTTTGCTGACTTCGCAAAGATTGCCTACCGTAGGCAAAATAAATCCGTTAGGGATCAGGAGGTCCCCTGCCCCTGTCGGACGCCCTTTTATCAGCGAGTTCACGTTGCCGCCCACATCCACCGGCACCACGTGTTTTTCCTCCACGCCGTCCCCGTTGGTATCAAACCAGGCTTCGTATGTTTCGGTGCTGGCCCGGTACCACGCGCCCTGGCCCACAACGATTATGTTTGGCTGGGTTCTTCTTGTCACTTCGGCCTTCAGCTTAATGCATCCGTTGTCACTGTAGATGTAAACCATATCCCCGTTACTGATCCCTCTTTTGCCCGCGTCAACCGGGTGCATCTGCACAACCTGCGGCAGGAGATCTTTCAGCACGGCAATGTTGTCATACTGGGAGTGGGCCCGCTGTATTATGTGGGGAGTGGAGAGCTGAAGCGTATACATATGCCCCGGTTTGGCGCCGACGCGCCCGCCGTTGTCCAGGATATCTTCGTAGCTTTCTTCCGGCCTGACGTGTTGGGCGCGGTACACTCCCAGGGGAGCTCTCTGCCTGCCGGCAAGGTATGGAGACCAGAAGTTGATATACCCGGTATCGTTGGGGTATTTACCCGGCTGAACATTTTCAAGCTGGACGATGGTTTTATTCAGCGGCACAGGCAATTGGATATTTGCTTCCTCGATCATCTTTTCATACGACGGGAGCTCCGCTGAAGGATCTATGGACAGATAGCCAGCGGGGATGGACGCGCCTTCCCACTGAATCTTCATTATCTCCTCATCTGACGCGCCGCCGGCTCTCTCAGACTCCAGCCCCAGTTTCACGGCAAGCTCCTGAAGGATCAGCCAATCCGGTTTGGCTTCATACAGCGGCTTCAGCGGGCCATTTACGGCAAGACGGTCGTCAGTGTATCTGTTGGTAAAGTAACTTCTTTCAAAGTTATGGTTTACCGGCAGTATGATGTCGGCTATCGACGCCTCGGTGGACATATGCAGCTCATGAGCGACGATATGCTTAATAATGGTTTTGTCGCAGAACGCTTTCATGTTTTTGGTCAGGGTGGGGGACTGGTTGAAAATGGAGGTGTCGCCGGAACCCCTGTAAACCATCTCTATTTTGACCTCTGCACTAGCGCCGAGGTCGATTCCGGTAGCAACTTTAACGTCCTCCTGAAGCTGGGCCGCCGTTCTGAAGTCGCGCCCTGTATACACCACGTCGGAAAGCTGCCATCTTGCAACGTTTATGGCTTTTCCCACAGTCGGAGGGGTGATCGACGCAGGCTCAGCCCCGAGGGGGATCAGGTATCCGTCGCCGAACCTGATTTCGCCCGGGCCGCCGCCGCGCTTGTTGATATTGCCGGTCATGGCGCTGAGTGCGATGAGCATCCATGAGAAATACATACCGGCCTGGGCTCTGTTGGCTCCGCCGTTGTAAGCGGAGTGGATAAACGCCGGGCTGGTTGTCGCATATTTGATCGCGAGTTTTTCAATTACATCCGCCTTAACGCCGGTGAGGCGCTCGGCTTCGGCAAGCACGGCGTAATATCCGCTGCTGCCCGCGGCCACAGGGGTATAGTCCCAGTCATCCGCGTTCATATTGTTCCACTGGTTGACGGCGGTGCCCACTTTGCCCCAGTCGTACTCCAACGATATCAGATACTCCAGGAAAGACTGCCCCGCGGGCACGGTAAATCTCTGCCCGGTATAGGCCGCTTTAGTGACGGGGTGTTTCTCTGCGGACTGGCTTACCACGCTGTCGCCCGGGTAAAAACCGAAGCAATAGTCTCTGATAAACTGCTCCTGATGCAGGCCCTTTTTGTAGATGACATACGCCATGGCCGCCATAAGGGCGGTGTCCATCCCCTGCCTTACGGAAATCCACGCGGGAACATCCCCGGCGCCTGTGCCCATAGCAGAAACGGTGTCGGTGTGCCTGTGGTCTATCACAATAACAGGTATCCCCGCTTCTTTGGCCTTGATCATATAGAACGGAAGCTGGTTCCGCGTTACCCTCGAGTCGTTTGACCAGTTGATAATAAGCTTGGAGTTCAGCATATCCAGAGCGGTGTTGGTCTTTATTTTAGTATATTCCCCTATGGATGCGTACCATGCATCTGTAAGGCCGCCGTAGGAAGCGTTACCGAACATGGCCACATAGTTCCCCAGCTTATTGGTTATGCCGCCGGAATCCAGTATGGGCAGGTAGCCCAGCGTGCTTACGCGGCTCTTCATATTATTGTACATAGTGACAATATCGTCGTACGCCTCATCCCAGGTGATTCTCACGAAACCGTTCCTGTTTCCCCTTTCCTTAGTTTGCTTTAAAGGATATTTAATTCTGTCGGGGGAGTAGATCCGCTGCACTTCGGCAAGCCCTTTCAGGCAGGCGCGCCGTTGAATAGGCGCGAGTGACTCATCCGCCGCTTCCGACCCGCCCCACACACCGGCAACTATTCCGTATTTGGGATCCGCGGCGAAAAGCTTATCGGCGTTCGCCTTAGCTTTTTCATATGACATGTCGCCTGCAGAGGTTATTTTCAACACCCTGCCGTTTTTAATGTGAAGTTTCAACATACAACTGCCGCCGCAGTGGACGTGGTGGCCGTGGTTGACTTCCTTCACTGTTTTGTCGATAACCAGATCAGCCTGCTGTGTTACAACAGGTTCCTCTTCTGAACCGCCGCTGCAGCCGTACATTGCAGCCGTGGCGCTCAACGCTCCGGCCCACTGCATGAAATTCCTGCGGGATAATCCCGTTTTTTCTGCCTTCCTTCCAACTTCCATAGATAATCTCCTCAATTATCAATCACAACACGTGCTGTTTCTGCACGAACGCTCCTTTTTTTACATGAATTATTAATAAATGAATATGTAATATATACTCCACATTCGATCATTGCAATAGAAAAAAACAATAAAATATAAATATAATCACATACTTTTAATATAATAAAATTCTAAAAGCATATCACCCTTAATTTGTCGCATTATCTATAAATTTTGATAAATAGCATACAGTTCAGCCAACTGTTTTTTTCACATTGCAACACATTATTGACAAAAAACTGAATCACATATACTGAAAAAATTTCCGCAGGATCAATATTTCTTTATTTAATTATATGAACTGTAGAATTTTTATTGATAAATTCAAAACAGATGCCATTTTTTTCAAAAAACGTATCTTCAACCCCGCGGAAAGCTTATCAATACTTAGCCAGGGGAATGCGCATTATGGCGGAAAACCAGGCTATCCCGCCGCAAAAAACTCCTCGTTTATTCAAAAATGTAAAAAATACTCTAATTTTTACAATTTTGTAATACCCCTTTTAAAAAAAAACCTTAATTTTAAGGCATTTCCGGCTTGGCACGTAAATTGCGGTAATGTTGGGTGCGGAGGATTACCATGCTGAAAAAAATCTTATTAGTATTGATGATCATGCCTGTCTCGGCTCCCGCCCGGGCGGCTGAAGCCGGAAGCGCAAACGGGGGGAACATTGCCTTCATGCTTGTATGTTCGGCAATGGTCATGTTGATGACCCCGGCCGTGGCCCTGTTTTACGGAGGGATGGTACGCACCAAAAATGTGCTCAACACGATTATGCAGTGCGTGTTTGTCATGGGGCTGATCACGATTCAGTGGGCGGTAATAGGCTACTCGCTTGCTTTCGGTACCGATGCCGGCCATCTGATCGGAGGGTTTAATTTTGCTTTCCTGCACGGGGTGGGCCTTACACCCAGCGAAACCTACGGCACGGGAATTCCGCACATGCTTTTCATGATCTTCCAGTGCATGTTCGCCGTGCTCACCTGTGCGCTGATTTCCGGTTCTTTTGCTGAAAGAGTGAGCTTTTCCGCGTTCACGCTGTTCATCCTGCTCTGGGCCACATTGGTATATTCACCGTCGGCACACTGGGTGTGGGGCAGCGGAGGATGGATGGGTAAACTCGGCGTTCTGGATTTCGCCGGGGGTACGGTTGTGCATATTCTATCCGGCGTATCGGGGCTTGTTATAGCGCTGATGGTCGGAAAACGTGAAAATTACGGCGTAGTGCCCATGCCTCCTCATCACCTGCCTATGACAATGCTGGGAGCGGCGCTTCTCTGGTTCGGCTGGTTCGGCTTTAACGCGGGGAGCGCGCTCGCGGCGGACGGCATCGCCGTAAATGCTTTCGCGGTGAGCCATATCTCCGCCGGAGCGGGAGTAGTGGCATGGGTGGCCGCCGAATGGCGCAGAAACGGCAAACCTTCTCTTTTGGGAGCTGCGTGCGGCTGTGTGGCCGGCCTTGTGTCAATCACTCCCGGGGCCGGTTTTGTGGGACCGATGTCGGCTATAATAATAGGCGGAGTGGGCGGATTCCTGTGTTTCTGGGGAGTCAATATATTGAAAAGCAAGCTGGGATATGACGACAGCCTCGATGCCTTCGGCGTACACGGCATAGGCGGAACCTGGGGGGCACTTGCCACAGGGATATTCGCATCGCTGAAAGTCAACCCCGGCGGCGCCGACGGCCTGCTGCACGGCAACCCGCGCCTCCTCCTGGTGCAGATTGCAGGTGTGGCCGCTTCCGCATGTTTCGCGGCACTGATTACATATGTAATAGCTAAAGCGGTAAACCTTATGATCCCTTTAAGGGTCTCCGCGGAACAGGAAGTGAAAGGGCTGGACGTGACCCTGCACGGAGAAAACGCGTACGGGGAAAACGCTTTCAACCGGCTCTAAAAGTCTGTGCGGCCCAGACTAAGGGTATTTACGTTTATGTAATACCAACCGCTGGCATTTACTTTATTTCTTCCTAAATTAACTGACGCGACAAAATGGAGAACAAGAAGAATATGTATGAGCTGTCGTCAATTAAGCGGATATGGCGGATATGAATGATACAAGCAAAGAAATATCTGTGCTGATGGAAATAAGCCATGCTGTAGCGTGCGAGAAAAACGTGCACAATCTCCTGGAGAAGGTCTTGTTCATACTGGACAACCGTATGGGCATGCTGCAGGGAACGTTCACCCTTCTCCACGGAGATCTGCTCAGAATAGAAGCCTCCCGCGGAATATCAGATGTGCAAAAACAGCAGGTGTTATACCGCCTGGGAGAGGGGATAACCGGCCATGTCGCGGAAACCGGCCGGCCGCACATTATCCCGGATATCAGCGAAGATCCGCGTTTTCTTAACCGCACCCGCTCCCCTTTGCATAAAGGCAGGGTGGCTTTTCTCTGCGTCCCCATAATACATATGGAAGAGGTGATAGGCACCCTCAGCATAGAAAAGAAAAACACGCAGGGGCTTTGTTTTGACAACGACATAAAACTCATTGAAATAGTGGGAAATATCACTGCGGACGCAGTGGCGGTACTTCGTAAAGAGCGTGAGGAAAGGGAATCACTTCTTGAGGAAAACAGAAGACTGCGCGACATGCTTGCCGCCCCGGGTGAACTTGTGGGCAACAGCCGCATCATGCGGGATATTTACAGCCTTATACGGCAGGTGGCCGCCAGTGAGGCAACCGTATTGCTGCGCGGAAGTTCGGGAACCGGCAAAGAACTTGTGGCAAGAGCCATATCAGGACTGAGCATCCGCAAAAATAAACCATACGTGGTGATGAATTGTGCCGCAATGCCGGAAAGCCTTGTGGAGAGCGAACTTTTCGGACATGAAAAGGGCGCGTTCACCGGCGCATCACAACGGCGCACAGGGCGTGCGGAAGCGGCGGACGGAGGCACACTCTTTTTGGATGAAGTGGGGGATTTAAGCCTCATGGCACAGGCTAAACTCCTGCGGTTCATACAGGAGCGCACTTTTTCCAGGCTGGGTTCCAGCATGGAATTGAAATCCGATGTACGTTTCATCGCCGCCACCAGTAAAAACCTGGAAGAACTCATTGCGGAAGGAAAATTCAGGGTGGATCTTTATTACCGGCTGAATATATTTCCCATAATAATGCCCGATCTGAAGGACAGAGGTTCCGATATAATCCTGCTTGCCGAGCACTTCATATCCAAATACAATCTGCGGCACGGTAAATCGGTGTCCGGCATCTCCAACGAAGCGGTTGACATGCTGATGGACTACTGTTGGCCGGGGAACGTCCGGGAGCTGGAAAACTGCATAGAGCGCGCGGTAATAACAGCTTCAGCCGATTGCATACAGAGCGTCAACCTGCCTCCTTCCCTGCGGAGCGGAAAAAATGCCGCCCGGCGTCCGCCGGAAGGTAAAGTGCCGCTCAAAGCGCAGGTGGATTCTTTTGAAAAGGAACTCATCACGGACGCGCTGGAACGCAACAACAGCAATATGTCAGCGGCGGCGCGGGAGCTCGGGCTGTCCCCCAGGATGATGCACTATAAAATCCGGCGTTTCAAAATAAAAGAGTAGGCCGTAAATTCAGAAGATAAACACAACCACCCTTTATATTTTTTACTTGTCCGCGCCTTCCGGCGTCTTCCCGGCTCAGCGCTTGCTTCCTCCGACCGCCAGTTTATTGATCATATCCGCCTGGTAGGCCGCGCCAAAGCCATTGTCGATGTTTACCACACTGATACCGGAGGAGCATGAGTTCAGCATGGCAAGAAGAGCGGCCAGGCCGCCGAAACTTGCCCCGTAGCCAACACTCGTAGGCACCGCTATGACAGGCACCTTTACAAGCCCCCCGATCACCGACGGGAGTGCGCCCTCCATCCCCGCCACGGCAATTATGCAGTTTGCCTCCCGGAGCAGCTCCGCGTTGTCCAAAAGTCTGTGAATGCCCGCAACGCCGACATCATAAAGTTTTGCGACCTTTGAGCCGAAAGCCTCAAGCACGACAGCAGCCTCTTCCGCCACCGGGATATCGCCGGTGCCGCCGGTAGCCACAACCACGCAGCCCGCCGAACCCGGCTCACTCCTGCGCAGTTCAATAACACTGCAATTTTCATGGTAACGGGCATCCGGCACGAGCTCTTTCACCGCGCCGGCCATTTCCCTGCCGGCACGTGTGCACAGCACGCTGCTGTTCCTCTCCGCGAGTTTTGAGAAGATCAAAGCCGCCTGGCGGGGCGTCTTGCCCTCCCCGTACACCACTTCGGGGTACCCGTTACGGGCTTTGCGCCCGTGATCGATTTTCGCAAATCCCAGATCTTCATATTCGGTCATATCAGCACCTTTTGCTTATTCCGCATATATTCTTCCCATCAGGCATTTATGCCCACATCCGCGTATTCATCCGGTTACGGGTAAATACAGAGATGATAAATA
>JAVBTI010000172.1:0-4580 GCA_031556255.1 Deferribacterales bacterium
TCTAGCCAAAGTAAACCTCCCTTAAATCCTTCTTTTTTTGCGGGGACGGCAGCCGTTATGCGGCACCGGCGTGATATCGCGGATGACAGTTACCTTGATACCCGCGGTCTGGATGGCGCGAATAGCGCTCTCCCTGCCGGAACCGGGCCCTTTGAGGCTGACTTCAACCTCACGCATCCCTGAATCAGCGGCCTTTTTAGCCGCGGCTTCAGCCGCGAGCTGGGCAGCAAAGGGGGTGGATTTACGGGAGTTTTTAAAGCTCTGTGTGCCCCCGGTTGCCCAGCAGACAACATTCCCTTTCATATCTGAAAATGTAATATGTGTGTTATTAAATGAAGAGTTTACGTGAGCGATCCCCTTTGGTACGCTCTTTTTCTCTTTTTTACCGCTACGTCTTGGACCGGCCATAGTGTATTTGACTCCTTTGTTTATACCTTTTTCCGTCACAGGTCATCCCCGTCATTACGGCTTACCGGGGTTATGATGCGCCGCAGGCGCAACCGATAGTTTAACCCCGGATCTCCGCCTTCGCGGGGATGGCGCATCCGTAAGTTTGCCGCGCAAACAACGGCTGCGTCACTTCTTCTTAATACCGCGTTTGCCCGCGAGACCTCTGCGCGTGCGCGCATTCGAACGGGTTTTCTGGCCGCGGCTCGGAAGGTTGTTCCTATGGCGACTGCCACGGTAACAGTTTATCTCTATGAGACGTTTTATATTGAGACCGATCTCTTTCCTGAGGTCGCCCTCCACTTTAACTGATGAGTCCAGATACTTACGGACATCCGCAATCTCCTGCTCGGTAAGCTCGCCCATACGTTTGACAGGGGAAATCTTTGTTACTTCCAGAATCTTACGCGCCGTGGGACGGCCTATGCCGAAAATATAGGTCAGTCCGATTTCAACTTTCTTATTGTTTGGTATGTCAACACCGGCTACTCGCGCCACTGTCTGCCTCCTTAACCTTGTCTCTGCTTATGGCGGGGATTTTCACAGATCACTCTCACCACGCCCTTGCGTTTAACAATCTTGCATTTGCTGCAAATTGGCTTAACACTTGCTCTTACTTTCATACAGCAATCACCGCCTGTTATTTATGTCTGTACGTAATCCGCCCGCGGGTCAGATCATACGGCGACAGTTCCACCGTCACCTTGTCCCCGGGCAGTATCCGGATGAAGTTCATCCGCATTTTGCCGGAAAGATGTGCCGTAATAATATGGTTATTCGGCAACTCAACCTTGAATGTGGCGTTGGGCAGCGCCTCGTTCACAACGCCGGAGGCTTCGATTACATCTCCCTTCTTGCTCATTGACACCTACTGTCTGTTTTTTGCCTTGCCTTCCCCGCCCTTGCGGGTTGGAATGAGGGGAATCTCCGGCTGTATATTTCGCCCATTGAGGGATGGGCATTGTTTACTTTTAAATAACATTGCTTTGCAATGCCTTAAAGTGTATCCCCCTCCGCGAGGGTCAGTATCTGCGGTCCGTCATGCGTAACCGCAATAGTATTCTCATAGTGCGCGGACAGCTTGCCGTCTTTGGTGACGGTAGTCCAGCCGTCCGGCTGCGTCACAATCCTGTAGTCGCCCTGGGAAACCATCGGCTCCACGGCGAGAAGCATTCCCGCCCTGAGTTTAGGCCCTTTTCCCGGAGGCCCGTAGTTTGGTATGCTGGGCTCTTCATGTATCGACCTGCCGATCCCGTGTCCCAGCATATCTCTTATAACGCCAAAACCCGCCGTCTCAACATACCGTTGAATTGCGGCGGATATATCCGACACCCTGTTGCCTATTACGGCCTGCCCGGCACCCATGAAAAAAGATTCCCTTGTAACGCTGACGAGGCGCTTTGCCTCATCGGAGATGGCCCCCACCGCGTATGTGCGGGCCGCGTCAACATGGAACCCGTTTCTGAGCGCCCCCACGTCGACGCTGACAATATCCCCCTCTTTAAGGATCCGTGATCCGGGGATACCGTGCACCACTTCCGCGTTAAGCGAAACGCAGGCGGCCGCGGGAAACCCCCTGTACCCCTTAAACGAGGGCACAGCGAATCGGGAGTATATAATATTTTCCACAACTGTGTCAATATCTTTTGTGCTTACTCCCGGTTTTATGGTTTCTTTGAGTTTCTCGAACACTTCTATCAGAATCTTGCCGTTCTCACGCATAAGCGCGATATCTGAATTGCTTTTCAGATAGATCATTCAAGGAAACCTTTTATCTCATCGTAGATTTCATCAGGCATGCGCGTGCCGTCCACAACCTTGAGCTTGTTTCGCTTCGCGTACAAAGGTTTCAGCAGCGCGGTGCTGTCGTGATAAACCTTCAGCCGTTTATCCAGCGTTTCTTTAGTGTCGTCTGAACGCTGAACGAGCTCGGTGCCGTCGTCGTCGCAGATGCCGTCTTTTTTAGGAGGATTGAACCGGATATGATATGCCCGGCCACATTTTGGGCAGCTCCGGCGTCCCGTTATCCTGTCGTAAATCAATTCATCAGGCACTTCCAGGCTTATGACATGCGTCAACTCAGTACCCAGCTCGTTACGGAGCATGAGATCCAGTGCTTCCGCCTGTGCCACGGTACGGGGAAAGCCGTCGAGGATAAACCCCTTCCGGCAGTCGGGCAGTGCGAGCCTGTCCCTCATAACTCCGATTATGACACTGTCGGGGACAAGCTTTCCGTCATCCATATATTTCTTGGCGAGGAGGCCGAGATCCGTGCCCTCTTTCACCGCCGCTCTGAGTATATCGCCGGTGGATATCTGTACTATCCCGCAGTCCCTTATGATATAGGCCGACTGCGTCCCTTTGCCCGAACCGGGCGCGCCGAGAAATACGATATTTTTCATTACGAATACCTGCCTCTGATGCGTCCCTTCTTCAGGAAGCCCTCATAGTTATTGGTAATCAAATGGGCTTCGATCTTCTGTATAACGTCCAGACCAACACCCACGACGATCAGGATGCTTGTCCCGCCGAAGTAGAATGGCATCTTGAACCCACTGATAATGAGCTGCGGCAGTATGGCCACTATTGCCAGGTATAACGACCCTACAAAGGTCAGGCGCGAAAGCACATAATCTATGTAATCGCCGGTAGCGGCACCGGGACGTTTTCCGGGGATCACTCCGCCGGATTTCTGTATATTTTCAGCGATATCGTTCGGGTTGAAGATAATCGACGTGTAAAAATATGTGAAAAATATGATGAATACAAATTCCAGCACATAGTAAAACCAGTGGCTGGGTGAAAAGAAATTCGCAAACCTCGCTATCGACGGGTTCGTCACGAACGTGGCAAGCGTCGGCGGCAGCGTTACTATTGTGGAAGCAAAAATTATCGGTATAACCCCGGCAGGGTTCAACCTTAAAGGAAGATAGGATGTGGATGTCTGCATCCGCCCGCCCACCGTGGCCTTACGGACGTATTGTATCGGTATGCGCCGCTGGGAAGTTTCCATGAACACGATTGCAACAAGAGCCCCCGCCATGACGATTATAGCGCCGATAAGCGGAATAGGCTGCATTTCGCCGGAGTTGACAAGCGCCATGGTTTTCGTAACGGCTGATGGGAAACTTGCGATAATACCGGCCATGATTATTAGCGACATGCCGTTGCCCACGCCGAAAGAGGTGATCTTTTCACCGAGCCACATAAGGAATATGGTGCCGGTGGTGAGTGTCAGAGCAGTAATTATACGGAAGCTGGCCCCCGCATGCATCACCACCTGCGCGCCGTCGGGAGAGGTCATCCCTTCTATGCCGATAGCTATTGCCAGGCCCTGAAACATGCTTATAAAAACAGTCAGATATCTTGTATATCTTGTAATCTTTTCTCGGCCTTCGGTTCCGCGTTTTTTAAGTTCCGCAAGGTGCGGTATAACGACCGTCATAAGCTCCAGTATAATTGAAGCCGAAATGTAGGGCATGACCCCGAGGCCAAAAACCGTCATTTTCTGGAGCGCTCCGCCGGTGAACATATCGAAAAAACCGAGCAGATTACCGCCGGCGCGGGCAAAAAACTGTGACAGCGCTTCGCCGTTAATACCCGGAGTAGGGATGTGCGCCCCGAGCCTGAAAACGGCCAGCAGCAGCAGCGTCATTAATATTCTTCTGCGCAAATCGGGTATCGAAAAAATTTCTTCTATCTTTTTGAGCATTTTCAGCAGCTCCTTAATCAACGAATACACATATACGGCGCTTTAGCCTTGCGCGGGAAACCAGCGCTGCGGTACGCGCCTTCGTCCGATCTGCGCTACGCTTGATCGGCGGTCGGGCTCACGCCCTCTCCCCCTCCGAATTGCTCCCGCAATTCGACTCCCCCCAGGGGAGTTATAAACAGGGGATTTAAAAATTCCTCACAGCTCCCTTGAATACGAAACAACCCACAGCCTTTGCTGACTGTGGGCTAAGAAATTACTTCTTCGCTTTCTTTTTAGCCTTGGCGGCTTCTTTAGCTTCTTTGCGCGCCCTGACTTCCGCTTTTTCAGCAAAAGCGGGCAGCAAATTCACCTTTCCACCGGCGGCTTTGATCTTTTCGGCCGCGGAAGCGGACACTTTGTCCACCACAAAGGTGAGCGC
>JAVBTI010000062.1:0-9578 GCA_031556255.1 Deferribacterales bacterium
ATGGGACTTCCTTATTAGTTGTCCCGGATCCCGGCTCAAGGCAGGGGTGACGGAGAAAATGAGCTTACCGGCTCAGTCGCCGTTCCCGGCACCGGTTCGTACCGCCCAGCCATGGATTTGTAAACCATGTTTTCGTATTTAATGAGCTGGTAAGAGTTGTTCAGCATGTCTTTTTTTGAGTTGTTTTCGTTGTTCATGCTGTTCAGCAGGTCGGAAAGCTCGGTTTTGCCGCTTGTGTAGTTGTAATTATAATAGGAGGTGAGCTTCCGGGTAGTGTCGTACTGTTCGCGGCTCTTGCCTAGCATATCTTTACTGAATCTGTAAGCGTAGTAGTAGTACGCCACCTCGTTCAATGCTGTGTTTATGGTCCCTTCGAAGTCGAGCAGCGCGCTTTCATACTGCGCTTCGGATATTTTTATATTATATCTCACGGTGTTCCACGACAGGAACGGCAGGCTTATTCTAAGCCCCCCGGTTAAGAAGGGGAAGTTAAACATCGTCCCCACGCTGTCGGACGAAGAGTTCACAGCGGCGCTTAGGGTTATAGTGGGGTACCATCCTTTATTCTGCTCTTCCACATTCTTGAAAGATTCCTGCAGTCTGAGTTCGCTGGCTTTCAGATCCGGGCGCTCCGCCAGTACGGAAAGCGGCACGTCCAAATCCACCCCCAGCGGCTTTACATCCAGCAGATCGGCGTAATGAAGCTCAAGTTTGTCCGTGGGACTGATGTTGAGTAGATTCCGCAGCGTTTGTTCGGCGCTTTTGATCTGGTTGTTCAGATCGATTATGCTGTTTTCGGCGGAGATAACCGATTGCCTCGCCTGCAAAAACTCCGATGAATCGGATTTACCGAAGGTGTATTTGGAATTTACGATATCGTAGATCTGCCTGTAGTTTTTAAGCGTGTCCTGCGCGGAGGCTAAGGAGCCGTAAAGATAGGCTAAATTGAAATACGCATCCACCACGCTGTTTACAAGCACCAGCCGTTCCGTTTCCCTGTCTAATATGGTGGCCTTGTACTCCAGCTCCCGCGCGTCGGCGGCGTCCCTTGTCCTGCCCAGGAGGTCGAGCTCATAGCTTAGGGCCAGCTCGCCGGAGAACGACTTTGTGAAATCGTCGCCTATGGTGAGATCTTTGCCGGCCGTGGCACCGAGAGAGCCTGTCAGTGTGGGGTAGAGATCCAGCCCCGCCAGGTTGGCCTGATAGAGAGCAAGGCTGATATTTATCGCACTTTTGCCGTAATCCATGTTATTGGCGAACGCCATATCCACTAGCCTGTTCAGCTCCCGGTCGTTGTAGCCTTTCCACCATTCGTTATCCGGGGCGTAATCTTTAGCCGTCTCGTCGGTTGTATAGCCGACGCGGTCGGCAAGGCTCTGATCCGTATATGTAACGCCGGCGCATCCGGCGGTAATCATTGCCGCTAAGGCGCTGACAATAAGTTTTTTCATTTTTATCACTCCCTTGCCAGCGCTTCGATTGGGTTCAATTTTGATGCGTTTCTGGCCGGCATAAATCCGAATACCACCCCGATTATTGTGGAACAGCAGAGCGCCAGCACCATTGCCGCCCCGGAAAACGCCATGGGGAAGTCTTTCACAAAAGCATTAAACATCAGCCCAATCGCCCCGGACAGCATTACCCCCGCAAATCCGCCTATGAGACAGATAAGGACGGCTTCGATCAAAAACTGCTCCATGATATTGACCTGCTTGGCGCCTATAGCCATGCGTATCCCTATCTCTTTCGTGCGCTCCGTCACGGAGACCAGCATTATATTCATGACTCCTATCCCCCCCACAATGAGGGATATTAACGCTATGCTGGATATGAGCAGCGTCATGGTGTTAGTGGTGCTTTCCACCGTCTGTTTGATGCTGTCGCTGTTAGAGGTGAAGAAGTCCTTCTTACCATGCATAACCGTTAAGAGGCGGGTTATATTCTGCTCTGCCACCTGTGAGTTGATATTGTCGGACACCTTTACGGTGATGGACGAGATATATCTTGCTCCCGTGATTTTCGCCATTACAGTAGTGTACGGCGACCACATACTGAGGGAGTCGGAAGACGGTCCGCCCATGCTGGGTCTTTGAGCTACCCCGATGACTTCAAGCGGCTTTTTGTTAAAAATTACCACCCGCCCGAGGGGGTTCTGTCCGTCGCTAAAGATGTTGTCCCTGGTGTTTTCGTCGATCACCACCACGGATGCGATATCTTTCACGTCGTTCGCGTCAAAAAACCGCCCGCTGAGCAGCTTAATCCCTTTTACGTCAAAGTACTGCTCCCCCGCGCCGAAACGCTGGGCTGTGAGTGATTCGTTCCCGAATACCAGCGTACCCCCGGTGGACACATTCGGTGTGGAGCTGTCCAGGTAGCTTTGCTGCCCGAGCACTTCGGAATCACGCACAGTGAGGGTTCTGACCCTGCCGGAGCGCCTGTCTCCGAAACTGGCACCGGGGTATATATCTATAGTGTTGGTTCCGATGGCGCTGATGTTCTCCATAATCTGCTTCTGGGAACCGTTGCCCAGCGCCACTACGGAGATAACGGAGGCTATCCCTATGATAATCCCCAGCATGGTGAGCAGCGAACGCATCTTGTGGGTTATTATCGCCTGCACGGACATTTTGAAGGCTTCATGGAACCTGTCCCTCAGGCGCGCCAGGGGGTTTTTCCCCGCGACCGCTTCCGCCGTCTTGTTTGGATAGATATCGTCCGATCTGCGGTTGTCGGAGGTTATGACACCGTCTTTTATCTCTATGATCCTGCCGGCGAACTCCGCTATGGCTTTGTCATGGGTGACAACTATAATCGTATGCCCCCGTCTGTGCAGCTCCTGAAGTATATGCATGACATTTTCACCGCTTTTGGAGTCGAGGGCGCCGGTCGGTTCGTCCGCAAGTATTATCTCGCCGCCGTTCATAAGGGCGCGGGCTATACTTACACGCTGCTGCTGGCCGCCGGACAGTTCGTTGGGTTTGTTGCCGTGTTTGGTATCAAGCCCGAGGTTGTCCAGAATTTCCTCAGCCTGAGCGAGGCGCGTTTTAGCGTCCACCCCCAGATATACGGCGGGCAGGGCGACGTTTTCGGCAGCGTTCAGACTGGCAAGCAGGTTGTATCGCTGGAATATGAATCCGAAAGTTTTGCAGCGCAGATCCGCCAGCTCGTCCACCGTCATTTTTCCCGTCTCCACGCCATTTATGTTATAAAAGCCGGAGGTGGGGGTGTCGAGGCAGCCAAGGATATTCATCAGGGTGGATTTTCCGGAGCCGGACTGTCCCATGATGGCGACAAAATCACCTTTCGTCACGGTTAAGTCTATATCCCTGAGGACATGGATACGGTTTTCACCGGTGCCGAAATATTTGTTTATTTTGGATATTCGGATAATATCCATTACATCCTCGGCATTCTTATGTTGCCGGCGCTTCTTGAAATTTCTCCCGCCGTCATCTGACCGGAAACGACCTTTTCGCCCGCTTTGAGGCCGCTTTTTACTTCCGTGTTAAGGTTGTCGGAAAGGCCGGTTACTATCCCGCGCTCTTCCGCGATGTTACCGTTTAGCACCTGCACGTATTTTTTACCCCCCCGGTCGGTTATAGTGATTGAAGGAATGGTCAGCACGTTTTCCGCGCTGCTGATGGTGATTGAACTCTGGGTGGTCATGCCGATGCGGAGGTTGCCGTCGGTGTTGACGGCAGGTATGCGGCCGTAGTAGTAGATCGCAGTGCTCTGGTCGATCACGCCGGTATATGTGCCGTCGCTGAGGGTGGTCAAGCCGGGGTCCAGCGATTTCAGTTCACCGCTGTATACTCTGCCGGGTTCGGAAAGGACTGTATATGTGACTTTCATGCCGGGCTTTACTTTCGTGATGTCCCCTTCGGATACCTGGATCAGTATTTCCATCATACTCAGGTCGGCGAGCTGCACAATGGTAGGCGTTGTCTGGTTGGCATTGACAGTCTGCCCCTCTTTGGTGGGGATGGAAACCACCGTTCCGTCAAACGGCGCTACGATCTTTGTGTAGCCCAGGTTGGTTTCGGAAGTGTTGACTGATATCTGCGCCTGCTTGACCTGTGACATAAGGTTTGCCACCGTGGATTTTGCGGAGGCGTAAGTGTTTTCCATATTTTCCAGATTTACCTGGGATGTGGCGTCGTTTCCGGCGAGCCTTTTCTCCCGCTCGTACTGGATCTGGGCTATATTCAGCGCCACCTGCGCGGACGCGAGCTGTGCTATGTAGCTTTGAAGCTGGGATTTATTTATATCGAGTTCGTTTTGCTGGGTTGTGGAGTCGATCTGGGCGATCATATCCCCCTTTTTCACTGCCTGTCCGAGTTCGACGTAGAGCTTCTCTATCTGGCCCGAAACCTGTGCGCCCACGCTGACGAGGTTCTGCGCCCCCACTTCGCCGGTGGCGTTCACAACCTTCCTTATGGTGCCGGTTTTCACATCCTCTGTTATATAGCTGACAGGATTGTTGTCTCTCGTGACAAATCTGAACACGGTGAACGCGGCCGCCGCCAGGATGAGAACCAGAATTGCTCTTTTGACAGTGAATATTTTTTTCATACCTCAACCCTTAAGTGATAAGATGGATGTAAGCCAGAATCGTGCCATAAAAAATCATTGAAATTACAACGCTTTGCCGTTTTGCGTTTATGCATGGCCGCTTCGCAATGTGCAAAAAATGCACGGCGGTATTATTAACATAATAAGGACAACCAGGGAGGCATGGAGTTCGGTCGAAATTCATTTTTTTATTTTCAGAGTCGCCGCGTTGATCGCGGTTATGACGGTGCTCAGGCTCATCAACACCGCTCCCGCCGCCGGGTTCAGGAGTATCCCCCATTTGTAAAGCGCCCCCGCGGCCAGGGGGAGGGTTATCACGTTATACCCCAGCGCCCAGGCCAGATTCTGGATCATCTTCGAATATGTTTTCCTGCTGAAAGAGATCAGTGCGGGCACATCTTTCGGGTTGCTGTTGACGAGTATCAGCCCCGCGTTTTCCGCCGCGATATCGCTGCCGCTTCCCACGGCTATCCCCACGTCTGCCTGTGCCAGCGCGGGAGCGTCGTTCACCCCGTCGCCGGTCATCGCCACAAACTCTCCTCCTTTCTGAAGCTTTTCAATTTCGCCGAGCTTCATATGCGGCAGCACTTCGGCTATATAAGTGTCCGCGCCGGTTTCTTTGCAGACGCCGGCAGCCACAAGCCTGTCGTCGCCGGTTAAAAGCACGGTTTTAATGTTCATTTCACGTAATGCGGCCACGGCATCGGCGGATTCGGGGCGCACAGTGTCCGACAGGGTAATGTATCCCGCTTTTTCGCCGTCTATTATGACAAATACGGTGGTTTCCCCCGGCGCGCCTTTTTCCCCGGTTTCTGCGGCGCTGACCACGCTTACCTTTTTCCCTTCCACCACGCCATCTATTCCTTTTCCGGGAACAGCATTAAATTCAGACGCAGCAGAAAGCGGTATTGCACGGTTTTTTGCCAGTTCGGTTATTCCGGAGGCGATTGGGTGTTCCGAGTTTGTTTCCAGTGCATAAGCCATCCGCAGAATATCGTCTTCGCTCCATCCGCCGGCCAGCGGCACAATCCTCCGCACGCCGAATCTTCCGGTGGTCAGTGTGCCTGTTTTATCAAAAACCACGGTGGTTACCTTACGTGCGCTTTCAAACATGGCGCGGTCTTTGACCAGTATGCCGTTTCTCGCGGCGGCCGTGGTGGATTTAGCCACCACCAGCGGGATAGCGAGTCCTAACGCGTGAGGGCAGCATATGACCACAACCGTGACCATCCTCTCTATGGCAAATGCCACCGAGCTGCCGCTGAAAATCCATGCGAACACGGTTATAATCCCGGCAGTTACGGCAATGACGGTGAGCCGTCTGGCAGCCTTGTCCGCGAGCAGCTCAGTATGCGATTTACTGCCCTGCGCCTCCGCCACGAGTTTTACAACCTGCCGCAGGTAGGATGCGTCCGAATCATGCGTTACCCGCGCCCTGAGCGCCCCGGCGCCGTTAACGGCGCCCGCGAAGAGGGTGTCGCCCGGTTTTTTCGGCACGGGTACGGATTCACCGGTCAGCATGGATTCGTCGATATGGCTTGCCCCGCTTATAACGGCGCCGTCCGCGGGGATCTTTTCCCCCGGCTTAATGAGGATGAGGTCGCCGGTTTTAAGGCTGTCCGACGCGACATCGTGCGCCATATCGCCGTGCAGGAGATGCGCCTCAGAGGGGATCAGCTTCACAAGGCTTTGAAGATTGCCGGAAGCGCCCGCGACGGCCTTCATCTCGATCCAGTGTCCGAGAAGCATAATGAGGATCAGTGTCGCGAGCTCCCAGAAAAAGTCCTCCCCCTGGAACCCGAAGACTGTGGCGCTTGAATAAATGTATGAAACCGTCGTGGCGAACCCGATAAGGGTCATCATTCCGTATTCGCGGCTTTTCTTTTCCGCATACCACCCTTTGAGGAAGGGCAATCCGCCGTAGAAAAAGATTACGGACGACAGGATGAATAAAACATACTGCGCCCCGGGAAAATACCAATCCACCCCCAGCCAGTGCTGTATCATGGGAGATAATACCAGCACCGGCAGGGTCAGCACCAGGGTGACACAAAAACGCCGCCTGTAATCGGCAATCATCATGACGTGATGGTCGCGCCCTCCGTGGTTTGGTTTAAGGGGAACGTTTTGGTGAGGCTCCGGGTGCATGCGGCCGTACTCCATACCATCCTCCTGAACCTATTAATATAGGCCTGCCGGGGGATTATTAAATACCCGTATGTCTATATAATAAGATAAAAATTATCCGATTAAATATTGACACATTGCCGGATCGTGGTTATTATTATCTGGGTAGCGTATAAACATTTTGGAGGAAAAATATGAGTTTGGTTCGCAAAGAAGCACCTTTATTCGAAGAATCGGCAGTTTTTGACAACGATTTTATTCAAGTAGATCTGAAAAAATACCGCGGCAAATGGGTTGTGCTTTTTTTCTACCCCATGGATTTCACCTTCGTATGCCCGACGGAGATTACGGCAATGTCGGATGCTTACGAGGATTTCAAGAAGCGTGATACCGAGGTGCTGGGCGCATCCGTGGACAGCCAGTACTCGCACTTTGCATGGATTTCGACGCCGAGAGATCAGGGCGGGCTGGGCAAGTTAAAATACCCGCTGATTGCCGATTTCACAAAAAAAATATCCGAAAGCTACGGCGTGCTGCTTCCCGAGGGGATGGCGCTGCGCGCGACCTTTATAATCGATCCGGACGGTGTTATCCAGTTTGAGCTTGTGCACGATTTAAGCGTCGGCAGGAATGTGAAGGAGATCCTCCGCAATATCGACGCGCTGCAGTTCGCCCGCAAGAACGGTGAGGTCTGCCCCGCAGGCTGGACGCCCGGCGAAGACACCATTACCCCGGATATCGACAAGAGCAAAGAGTATTTTCATAAACATAAGTAATCTATAAACGGGGCGCTGCAAGGCGCCCCCAGACTGTCCATAAAGCCGGGTTTTGCCCGGCTTTATGGACAGTCTGAAGATCATTCTTTCCTATCCTTCACCGTTTTCAGATGTTTTAATAGCTAAAAACCGCGATCTCATCACCAGCCGCCGTAAAAACGGCAGGTACATAAAGGGTAATTTAAACAATTTTGCAAACAGCTTCAATCTCAGCTTCAAAGTCAGGCGTTTGTAGGTTTTCAATATATCACCGCCCCGGCGGAATGCGGTGCTTAACGCGTCCGCCGTTTCCATGGCGTAACTCAACCCTTCCAGCGAACTTGGGCTGATGAAGCCGCCTGACTCGCCTACCAGAAATATATTGTCCTTTCCGCAAATTATCCTGTCCGTCAGAGACGGGCGCGATATCATGCAGGCTTCTGACTTATCAGGCTTTCCGAACGAATAGCCGAATTTTGTGAGCTTTTGTTTCAGCGTCTGAAAGCGTTCTTTCGGGTTTTTGGGCTGCAGTGCCGCGCCCAGAATGCGGTAGCCGTTTTTGTAATTTATCCACGCATAACAGTCGGTGGTTTTTTCATCAAAAATCGCGCCGAAGTAAGGGTCTTCAGCGTCGACCCTGAACCATTCCTGGATTGACGTATATCTCCTCACCATGTGCCTGAAAAATGATTTCCTCACTACGGAGTTGGAACCGTCAGCGCCGACTAAGTATGTGCACCTGAGAATGCTTTCTCCGGAATCGCCGGATTTATATTTAACTTCAAATCCGTTCCCGGTTTTGCTTATCCCCATACAGCAGGCGCCATGGAAAACATCCACGTTTTTCTTTTCTCCGGCGAGCGAAAGCAGCCACATGTCAAACTTATGGCGGTCAAGGTTCAGATAAAAGCGCTGATAGTATTTAATCAGCCCGCTTTCGACATCCAGCGTTTTTACCGCGAAAATCTGCGGGCTTGCCAGGATGTCCGCCTCGATGCACAGGCCAAATTTCGCCATTATTTTTTGTGCATCCGGCGCCAGCAAGCCGCCGCAGGGTTTTCGAAACCCGCCTTCTTTTTCTGATTTTTTGTCGAGCAGCGCGACTTTGTATTTTTTGTCTATCAGCCGCGCCAGCGTGGCTCCGGCGGGGCCGCCGCCGACTATAACAATATCGTAGGTGTCAGGAAGCATATAGAATTTTTACCTGCAGTTTTTCAGATACTATATATAGAATTGTAGGGGCTGTCCAGTTCTTGGCACGGCCTATTTAAACAAAAAAACTGCCGGTAGGGGATATCCTCACTGCTACAGAAAAGAGTTGAAAAGTAAATCTTCCTGTGGCAATAATGTGTAATGATGCCAAGAATGAAAATTTACACTGCGTTTTTATATCTCTTGCTTAACATCCTCCTGCTTGGGGGTTGCGCGTCGGTGGTTTACTCCACCAATGACCTTCCGGATTTAGTTCCTAAATTCGAAATAGAAGCGTTTGATCCTTTGCAGACGCCGATTGGTGAGGTATATGCTTCCACGATAGCCGCGGACAGCAGCCAGAGCGGCGCCATCCTGCTTGACAGCGGCCAATACGCACTGCTGCACCGCATTGCGTTGACCCGCATGGCCACCCATACCATAGAGCTGCAGACATATATCTATGAAGACGATGTGACAAGCGGCCTTTTGTTGCTCGAAATGGAAAAGGCCGCCGAAAGGGGCGTGAAGGTACGGATAATCGTGGACGACAACGGTCTCGGATCCGACCAGTCCGCCGTGATGCTCTTGAATTATCACCCCAACATCGAAGTAAAGGTGTTCAACCCGTTCAAATACCGCGCCCGTATATCGCGCTATCCACAGATGCTTTTTGACCTGGGGCGGCTGAACTACCGCATGCACAACAAGCTTTTCATAGTGGATGACGCGGCGGTAATCATAGGCGGGCGCAATGTGGCGGGCAACTATTTTGATAACGACGCAAGCGTTAATTTTTCCGATACCGATGTGCTTTTTTTAGGCGGGCTGGCACGGGAGGCTGTTACGAGCTTCAACGAGTACTGGAACTACCATAAGGCAATTCCGGTTTCCGCCTTTCCGAATCAGGACGAGCCTGAACGGCTTGATAAA
>JAVBTI010000088.1:0-11324 GCA_031556255.1 Deferribacterales bacterium
CTATCACATACCGATCTTTCTCTGTCAATTCACGACGTTTCTTGATAATATCCATCTGTCCCTTGCTCCTGTGTTATTTGGTCTTCGTAAACCCATCTTAACACAACCAGAGTATAGGGACTTCTTTTTTTACAACTTACCAGCACGGCAGCCTTTTAAAAATACGCTTGCAAATTATGCCAATAGGTGCTAAAAATACCAGTTCGGAGGTGAACATATAATGGCAATGGAAAAAGCATTGAAAACAGAACTAATTGAAAAATTTAAGACGCATGATGGTGATACAGGCTCGCCTGAAGTTCAGGTCGCTCTTCTGACGGAACGGATCCAATATCTGACGGAGCATTTCAAATTTCATAAGAAAGACCACCACTCGCGCCGCGGTCTCCTGATGCTTGTAGGTAAACGCCGCAAGCTGCTCGACTACCTGAAACACAAAAACTACGCCCGTTATCGTGCTCTTATCGATTCCCTCGGTATCAGGAAGTAGTGTTCATGGAGAAAAAACCAGATACCTTTTCGTTGGCGCTGTCTGAAAACACAGCGCCGATCTCATTTGAAACCGGCTGGAAAGCAAAACAGGCCAACGGCGCGGTATGGGCGCGTCAGGGCGACACCGTTGTGCTTGTAACGGCCGTGGCGGCCAAACCGCCTTCAGATTATGTTGACTTTTTCCCTATGACGGTCAACTATATCGAGAAATTCTACGCCGTGGGCAAATTTCCCGGCGGCTACATCAAAAAAGAAACCAAACCGAGCGACAGGGAAACGCTCACATCGCGACTTATAGACCGCCCCCTGCGCCCCATGTTTCCGGAAGGATTCCGCAACGAGACGCAGATAATAGCGACGGTCGTTTCATCCGACAACAAAAACATGCCCGATATACTCGCCCTCAACGCGGCGAGCGCGGCGCTGATGATATCCGACATTCCTTTTTACATCCCCGTGGGCGCCGTCCGCATAGGCAAACTTAACGGACAGTTCGTAATAAACCCGGCTCTGGGCCAGTTTAAAGAGCTGGAGATGAATATAACCATCGCCGGCTCCGAAGACGCCATAGTTATGGTGGAAGCGGGAATGGCCAACGCCACCGAAGAGGCGATTGTGGAAGCGCTGATATTCGGTCACGACCAGATCAAAAAGATCGTCGCCCTCCAGAAAGAGATGGCCGCGAAAGTGGGCAAGCCCAAGATGGAATACCCCGATTTCGCCATCCCTGAAGAGATGGCTGCGGACGGCTGCGCGAAAGTGGGCGACCGTTTCCGCGAAGCCTTCGGAGTGAGCGGCAAACTTGAAAAATACGCGGCCATCGACAAAGTGAAAGACGACTACCTTGAGACGCTCAAAGCCCAATACGGCGAAGAGGAGTTCAGCTCAAGGGCGCCATTCTATAAAGACCTTTGCAAAGAGGTGGAAAAACGGATCTTCCGCGACTACCTCATCAGCACCAAAAACAGGGTCGACGGCAGGGCCACGGACGAAATCCGCCCCATCGACATAGAAGCGACCGTGCTCCCCTGCGCGCACGGCTCCTCCCTTTTCACAAGGGGCGAGACGCAGGCGCTTGTGTCCGTTACCCTGGGCTCCAAGATGGACAGCCAGATGAGCGACACCATCGAAGGCGAAGTGGAGAGGATGTTCACACTCCAGTATAACTTCCCGCCGTTCAGCGTCGGCGAGACCGGCCGCATAGGCGTCCCCGGCCGCCGGGACATCGGCCACGGCGCCCTCGCGGAACGGGCACTTTAGTATATAATCCCGGAAAACAGCTCATTTCCCTATACCATCCGCGTGGTTTCCGAGATACTTGAATCCAACGGCTCCTCGTCCATGGCCACCATCTGCGGCGGCACCCTTTCGATGATGGACGCGGGCGTGCCTATAAAAGCTCCCGTGGCCGGCGTCGCAATGGGCCTTGTATACCAGGACGGCCGCTACGTGGTGCTGACAGACATAATGGGGCTCGAAGACCACCTGGGCGACATGGACTTCAAAGTCGCCGGTACCGAGACCGGGATCACCGCACTCCAGATGGATATCAAAATTAAAGGGCTGTCGCGGCAGATTCTTTCCGAAGCGCTCGATCAGGCCAGAGCCGGCAGACTCTTTATCCTGAACAAAATGAAGGAAGTTATGCCCGCAATACGTCCGGAACTCGCCCCCACAGCTCCGCGGGTGAAAACTATCCATATCAATCCTGAAAAAACCGGCATGCTTATCGGGCCGCAGGGCAAAAACATCAAAGCTATCATCGAAGCCACCGGCGCCACCATCGACATACTGGACGGCGGCGTGGTGAATATATTCGCCCTAAACAACGAATCGATGGAAAGCGCTGTAAATATGGTGGAAGGTTCCGTCGCCGAAGCTGTGGAAGGGAAATCCTACAACGCCACAGTTAAGAAAGTCATGGAATACGGCGCATTCGTGGAGATACTGCCGGGGCTCGAGGGGCTTCTGCACGTATCCCAGTACAGCCACGAGCGCACCGCGAATATCGCCGACCACCTGAAAGTGGGCGACAAAGTGGAAGTAATGTACATGGGCAAAGACAGGAACGGCAGGCTCGAGCTTTCAAGGAAAGCGTTGCTGCCGAATCCAAAGAAAAAGCCCGCACCCGATGAAGAATAACCGGGACTGCAACGAGTTATACGGTAATACAAAGGGGGCGTAAAATCCCCCTTAGCAGCGCGCCGAAAACGTCTTTTCGTCGCTTTACGGGTGGGCCTGCCTTTTGATCTTACGCGTCGGTCACCGCTCACGTTGCTCGCTTTTTTCCAGCGACCGGCGGGAGCGGGATGCACTGTGAAGACTAAAAGATCTTGCCCCCCGTAGACCCCCCAAATAGGGATGTCCCTCCAGAAAAGCGTGGTTTTCTTACGGGACAACGCCGGAATTTAAAAAAATATCTCGACCACGTAAACAAATAAAGAGCTAGGGGGCGTAAAATCCCCCTTATTTTTTTGAGGTAAACGATGCCGGATATTATTGTAAATATAGTACTTAAAGATCCGTCCGCCGCCCTGCCTCAATACAAGAGCGACGGAGCGGCGGGACTTGACCTCCCCGCGGCTGAAGACGGCGTTATCGGAGCCGGGGAGCGCAGGCTGGTGCCCACCGGCATATCAATGGAAATACCGGACGGTTACGAAGGACAGGTACGCCCGCGGAGCGGACTTGCGCTGAAACACGGCATAGGTATGCTGAACGCTCCCGGCACCATCGACAGCGACTACCGGGGTGAAGTTGGCGTTATCCTGTACAACAGCTCTTCCGAGCCGTTTCATTACAAAAAAGGGGACCGCATCGCGCAGATCGTTTTTGCTGAGGTTACAAGGGCAAAGCCCAGGCAGGTCACGGAATTGACGGCCACAGAACGCGGCGAAGGCGGCTTCGGCAGCACCGGAACAGATAAATAATATGAAATCAAAAGGACTTATAATATACGACTTCGACGGCGTCCTCGTCGACAGCCGCCACGCCGTGCAATTCTATTATGCGGCGGTTTTCAGGCATTTCGGGATACCTGAGCTGGACTGGAACGATCCCTTCGTTACAAGCCAGGTGTTCGGGATGACCCACAGGCAGCTCATGGCGCAATACGCCGCGGGCGAGCTATTGGAGGATATGTGCCGCTACTCCCCCCCCTTCACCACACAGGAGATGCTCGACGCCACTCCGCTCGAGGCCGGCGCGGCGGAAGCCATCCCCGAGTTAAGCGCGGGATATCACCTCGCCATATGCACCAACCGCGGGGAATCAGTGGATATGTACCTGCGCCATCACAATCTGCACAGCCACTTCTCTTATGTGGTAACAAGCAAAGACGTGCTGCAGCCAAAGCCCGACCCGGAAGGCGTCCGGAAGATACTCTCTTACTTCAGCGTAAGCAGCGCGCTCTACATAGGCGATTCCGAGGCGGATTATTTCGCTGCGCGGGATGCCGGAGTGAACTTCGTCTCTTTCCGGTCATCTCTGTTTGACAGCCCGATAATCACCGACCATCGGGAGATAAAGAGGTTTTTATAGGCGGCGCTACGGCTTTTCTCCGAATCCTTGAACCCTCCCTTGGGAGGGTTTGGGTGGGTGCTTCAGTCGGCGGCCTCCCCGCCGAATGGTGTCGCCCATGGACGGGCGACGCGGAAAGCGCGGCACGGATACCGCGCAACAGCCCCAGGGATGGGGCGTGCCCAAGGATGGGCACTCAGTAGATACGGAGGTTTATATGAACCTGGCTCTGGCCGTAGTTTACCGTCTGGCCGTAAATGCAATAGGTCTAGGTGCGGCGGCACTCATCTTCAGGCATGTCGCGGTATCCGGCTTCGGCGCGCTTATACTGGCGGCAGCCGTGCTGACCTTGTGCAACGCTTTTGTAAAGCCTCTTCTCACGCTGATATCCATACCCTTCCTCGTGCTTACGCTGGGCCTGTTCTATATCATAATAAGCGGGCTTGTAATAATGCTGGTGTCCTGGCTTGTGGGCGGATACTACGTGGGCGGTCTGTGGACGGCGATAGGAGTGGCCTTTGTGGTCGGCCTGGTCAACCTGCTCTTTGACGTCTTTTACGAAAATAAATCATTAAGAAGGGTTCAGTAATTTTATGACGGATACCGAAAGCGGCAGTCAGGCGCGTATCGGCTTTATTCTGGTATTCCTGTCTTTTTTACTGTGGGGTGCTCTGCCGCTTTACTGGAAGCTCTTTTTCCATATCCCTCCGCTGGGGATAACCAGTTACCGTGTGTTCTGGTCGTGGGTGTTTGTGGTAACCGTAATCACTGCCACCAAACAGTGGAGCAAGGTTGCACGCATATTCAGCGACAAACGGTGCGTCCTCCTGCTGTGCGTCTGCGGGGTCATCATAGCTTCAAACTGGGCCGTGTATCTGTTCGCCATTTCCTCCGGCCACGTTATTGAGGCAAGCATGGGGTATTATATAAACCCCCTTGTAAACGCCCTTTTCGGCGCGATCTTTTTCCGCGAACGTATGCGTACACTCCAGAAAGCGGCGATATTCTTCGTCATCCTGGGCGTTGCATATATGATCTTTGAATACGGCAAAATCCCTTTCTACGCACTGTCGCTGGCCGTGACATTCGCCATGTACGGCGCGGTGCACAAACTGGTCAGAGTAAATGTGCTGGACGGAATGTTTTACGAAATGTCCGTGCTTGTCATCCCCGCACTGGCGTTCATACTCTATATGGGACACGGCGGTTTCTCCTTTTTCCGCGAACCGCTTTCAATGCAGGCTATGATAATGCTCGCGGGGCCTTTGACAGCGCTGCCTCTCATGGGCTTTGCCTTTGGCGTGCAGCGCCTCACGCTTACCACCGTCGGTGTGGTGCAGTACGTGAGCCCCACCGCCACCTTCCTCGCGGGTATATTTTACTTCAAAGAGCCTATGCCCAAAGAGTTTATCGTGGTTTTCTGCCTAATCTGGCTTGGTGTTCTCATATATCTCGCCGACGGCCTGCTCAGAAGCCGTATGCATGCAAGGAATAAGGCGGCCAATGGTTAAAATTACGCTTTTCCCACTTGCTTATTTGTCAATTTCTTTTAGAATACTTAAATGAGAGCGATCATAGTTGACGACGATCCCGACATTCTGAATCTGTATAAGAAGTATCTGGCCGGATACGGCCTGGACATAGACGTCTGCCTGTCCGCGGAAGAAGCTGTGGCTTTGATCGAAAAAAAGAGCTGCGAATTCATGATTATAGACTGGGGACTGCCGAAGATGTCAGGCTTATCTTTATGCCGGTGGGTTCGCGGGCGACCCCACGGAGATGTGCCTTACATACTCATGATCACTGTCAAAAAAGGGCCGAAACATCTGAAAGAACTTCTGGACGCGGGCAGCGACGATTACCTCGCCAAACCTTTCAGCCTTGACTCATTCCAGATCCGGATTAAAGTGGCGCTGAACGATATACACCACCGCACACGCCGCAGGGAAGCCGAAATGCTTGTGGATGCCATGGCGGAGCGCATGCGGACGGTGCTTGATTCGCTGCAGATAGGCGCAGTCCTTTTGGATAAAAACCACAAAGTACTCTATTCAAATGACACCGCCGCGTATATGACCCAGCAAAGCTTAAACAACAATATACCTTTCGCCGAATGCATGCCGCTGACCGGTGACAATAAAAATATACTGCGGCGGTGGCTGGATACATCGGGAGCTACCGGGAGGCTCACACTTCATCTGGATCTGCGTACTGACCGCTGGCTGGAACTGGAAACATACCCCGATGTAAAAGACCCGCGCAGGCGCATCATCCATATGAAAGATGTCACCGAAGCAATGGAGGCAAAGCTTTCCAAAAGCAGACGGGACGAATACAACCTGACCGGCCAGAGCTGGGCCGCTTCTGAGATGCGGAGGCAGATAGACCTCATGGCCGACGGGGAGTGGAACGTGCTCATAGAAGGGGAAACCGGCACCGGCAAAGAGCTTGCGGCGCGGGCACTGCACAATCTGAGCTCCCGGAGCGAAAAGACATTCCTCGCCGTAAACTGCGCGGGGTTGACAGACACGCTGGCGTCAAGCATCCTTTTCGGCCACAAAAAAGGGGCATTCACAGGCGCGGTCAGCGACCATAAAGGTTTTTTCGAGGCCGCCGAAGGGGGAACGCTTTTCCTGGATGAGATAGGCGACATATCACCCTCTCTGCAGGTAATGCTTTTAAGAGCGCTTGAACAGAAAGAAATTACCCGGGTCGGAGAAAATACCCCGCGGCGGGTGGATGTGCGCATCCTGACGGCAACCAATAAAAACCTCGCCAGAGAAGTGGAACAGGGGCATTTCCGCGCAGACCTCTTCTACCGGCTGAACAGCGCCCGGCTGGTGCTACCTCCGCTGAGGGAACGCAGGGAAGACATCCCTCTGCTGATAGAACATTTTTTGTACCAGTACAGGCGCCGCTATCCGGAGCTCAACTCCAAGGTAAACAGCGAGGCCATGAAAATATTAATGAACTATCCGTGGCCCGGAAATATCAGGGAATTAAAAAGTGTGATCCAGTTCGCGGCGGTTCAGGCGGCAAACGGCCTGATAACGCCTGAAGAACTGCCGCCGGATATAGTGAACCCGCCACAGGCAAAACTGGATATAGTGCTGAAAGCCGGAAACGACGCGCAAAGCATAAGAAATGCAATAACCGCCGCCGCCGGGAACCGCTCGAAAGCGGCGTCGTACATGGGGGTTTCCCGTGCAACTTTTTACAGAAAAATGAAAAAATTTAATATCTAAATTATTAATTACCGTATATCTTTACGGAAGTATGATATCAACATATTGAAGGTGCCTAATGAAAAAACTGTTGTTACTGATGATACTTGTTTTTGCCTGCTCGCTGATAGGCTGTACAAAATCTTCCGCCGTCAGCGGGGACGAAGCGGACAAGCGCCTCACCTCCTCCATCCAGCAAACGAT
Organism: Deferribacterales bacterium; assembly: GCA_031556255.1. Lineage (GTDB taxonomy): Bacteria > Chrysiogenota > Deferribacteres > Deferribacterales > JAISNW01 > JAIRQX01. The sequence continues at coordinate 7,440 of JAVBTI010000088.1, forward strand.
GAAATCGCGCAATATCGACGCGGATGTCAATGTCAAAAGGCTGGCTGAGCTTAAAGAACCAAAAGGATTTTATTTTTATAAAGTCACGATAAAAGACCGCAACAGAGGGAACTCGCAGGATCAGTATGTATTTTTCGACGGTAAATATATAGCTCCCGATTTTGTAAACTATACCAACAGCCTTTCCCTGAGCAGGGAGCTTCAGTTTGATTACAACTACACCGAAATAGACACGTCAACCCTGCCGCTGATCGCCGGAACCCGGGGCGCGAAAAACGTTATCGTCAAAATAACCGACTTTGAATGCCCCTACTGCCGCACTGCCAACACCTATCTAGAAGATAAGCTGAAAGGCCGCAAAGACGTGGCGGTTTATATAATCCACTTCCCGCTCACCAGCATACACAAAAAAGCCGACCTGTTCGCCAGAATATTCGAGTCGGGTAACATAATGGGGAAAAACTTCTCCCATGAACTGTTCACCAACGACGCTCTTTTAACCATGACCGACGAGGACGACATATCATATTTCGCCGCAAAATCCGGCGATGACGCAAAATTCCGCTCCCTCGTGGCCTCCGACGAAGTCGCCAAAAAGGTTCAGGACGCGGTTAAACTGGCTCAGTCCTTCGGCGTAAATGCGACGCCGGTCATATATATCAACGGCAAACGGATAGAAGGATACGATCCGGGCCTTATGAACAAGGCCATCGATTCATTTAAATAGGTGAATAATGAAACGCCTGCTGATACTCCTGCTTGCTCTTATTTTAAGCCATACCGCCTTCGCGCAGAGTGATCTCCAGTCGGTACAGAAACGGGGTACGCTGAGGATGGGTTCGGAAATCGGCTACTCCCCCTTTGAAATGACCGATAAAGCGGGGAAATTCATCGGTTTTGACGTTTCCCTCATGGAAGAAACAGCCAAACGGATGGGTGTCAAGCTTGAGATTATCGACACGCCCTGGGATGACCTGATACCGGGGCTGGTCTCCGGCAAATATGACATCGTCACTTCCGGCATGACGATCACCACCGACCGCAAAGTGTTGGTGGATTTTACCTCGCCCTACTTCGCCAGCGGCCAGACACTGCTGGTAAATAAGCGTAAATCCGGCCAGATACGGAGCTTCCGCGATATAAACACCCCGGGAATCAAAATAGTCACAAAACAGGGCACCACCGCCGAAGATATAGTCTCCAACTTTTTCTCAAAAGCCCGGGTGACATTGATGAACAACCCGGAGGATGATATAGTGGCGGCTCTCATCAGAGATGAGGCGGACGTTTTTGTATACGATTACCCTTATCTCGCCGTTGCGGCCGCTGACCATAAAGATTCCACTGTGTTTCTGCCCGATCCGTTCACATATGAGCCGTTCGGCATGGCTGTGAAAAAAGGGAACATTACACTCGTGGAACGCATAAACGCAATTATAGAGGCGATGAAAGCAGACGGCACCTATAAAAAACTGCACGACTACTGGTTCAACGGCACCGAATGGCGGAAAAATATGTAAAAAAACCTGATAAACGCCCACCAGTTGCGCCATCCCGGCCCCGACCCGTGGTCCGGGATGAAACAGGTTGCGCCGCGGGCACCCTGGAGCATTTTAATTTTGAGATGTTGTATAAATATGAATACATTGTGCGGCTCTTTATCCCCGTGCGGGAAACCCGCACTGCGGTACGGGCCTGCGTCTGCGCGGCGCTTCGCAGGGTAACCCTGCTTCGCTTGTTCCGCGGGCGGCGCAAAAGCGCCTTAGAGCATTTCAATGTTGAAATGCTCAGGGTGTCCAAAAAGTACCCTTTTACAGAAACCGGATGCCTTTAAGGATCACACCTATATTACGCATCCGGTTTTCGTCATTGCGGGCCTGACCCGCAATCCAGGAAAATATTATCTATACTGGATTCCGGCTCGGAGGCCGGAATGACAAAAGAGGAAAAAATCGACTTTATGGACAGTCTGAGCATTTCAATGTTGAAATGCTCTAATTATCTTTATTCCGGATTCCAGGTCAGGCCCGGAATGACGGGAGAAGAAAAAGTCAACTTTTTTGGTGATCTAAAACCGGGCAATCACGGTTTTTCCCTCTTTAATTCAGCATCTTTTCTATATCGGAATGGGATTTAATCGACGGCGGAATACCCAGCGGTCCACGGTAGCCTATTTTCAGCACGGAGCCGCGGATAACGCCGTTGCGGTATTTTTCGTTTATCCTGTCAATCGCGTTGTAAAGGTTTATCGCATCCCTGTCTATATCGTTCATAGTGTCCTCAAGGTTTGCCAGCGCCACGCTGCCGTACACAAGGCCATCCAGCCCCACCCCGAACAGACGCAGGGGCATATCCAGAGAAACATTCGACAAAAAAAGCTTTTTCGCGGCATAATATATGTGGTGGGTAGCTGATGTGAAAAACCCAAGCTTCTTGCGGAAAGAGTAAGTTTTCATCCCCGCCTCCCTTACCGTCAGGGAAACAGTCTGCCCCGCATACATCTGTTGCCTCGCTCTGGCGGAAACCGCCTCGGAAAGCTGTAAAAGATAGGCCAGCGCTATATCCAGCGAAGATACATCCGCCGGCGTCGTAATGCTGTGGCTTATTGACTTCAGCGGCTCTTCCTTCCCTATGGGATGCTCCCTGTCAAGCCCGCAACATGCCCTGTATATGGAAACCCCCGGAATACCGTAAAGCTCCTCCAGCCTGTCCTGACCGAAGCGCCGCACATCCGCCGGGGTAAAAAGCCCCAGCGAGGCAAGCTTTTCCGTTGTCTGCCGCCCTATCCCCCAAATACTTTTCAGCTTAAACCTGTCCATGAACAGGAGTCTTTCATCCGGCGGCACTTCACAGAACCCGTCCGGCTTGGACGCATCGCTGGCCATTTTCGCAAGTATGTACGACTCCCCCACTCCCACAGAGCCGGTGATCTTGAGTTTCTCTTTCAGCCACGCCTTTATTCTGTATCCTATCTCCTGCGAAGATTCGGGCAGATCAGTGATATCCATAAACGCCTCGTCTATGGAGTACATACGCGCGGTGGGTGAAACCGAATGCAAAAACTCCGCTATGCGCTTGGAGATATAAGTATATTTTTTGCCGGAAGCGTGCGCGATTTGCAGATTGGGGCAGGCGCGCATCGCCTCCCCCACCGTCTGCCCGGTACGCACGCCTTTCTTGCGGGCTATGTAAGACACAGACAATATGACGGTGCGTTCCCCCGCCCCGGCCACGGCCATGGGAACTTTGCTCAAGGCCGGGTTTGAGGCCTGCTCCACCGAGGCGAAAAAGGCATCCATATCTATGCACAGTATCTTTTTGTTCATTCAAAACCCTATAATGATACTATGTGCGGTGGCTCCGGTTCACCCCCGGAGGGGGACAGCTGTTTTCACATGGCCACCGCAATACCGCTCCTGTTAGAGCATTTCAACATTGAAATGCTCTAAGGCGCTTTTTCGCCGTGGGCGGCACCTTCCCTGTTATTTCATCCTGGATTCCGGCGTAAAGCCGGAATGACGGAAACTATGAATTCCGGTTTCCGGATGTATAATTATCAACATGAACATACTGCTTACCCCATGGCGACAACACACCATTTCATGTCCCTGCCGCTGAATTCAAGCTCGTAGAAGTTAACTCCGTCGCTCACCGTAAATTTATAAACCAGCTCCGAAGCCCGGCGCTCCGTCCATCTGTAGTGCACCGACTCAACAACCACTTTGCTGCCGTGCAGACTGAACCAGACCGGGCGGAAGCCGTTCTGCTCAAACACAACCCCGGCGCGGACATCCTCACGAAAATCTGCGATCATATCCTTTTTCTACAATCCTCAGCAACATCACAAACCGCCCTATATCTTCAAAATCATCTTCCGGCGCGACA
>JAVBTI010000032.1:0-12261 GCA_031556255.1 Deferribacterales bacterium
TTGTCACAGGGTTGTTCATACCGAAATTTTTGAGAAAAGCGGGGATAAACGATGTGCCGAATGCAAGCTTCTCCCCGTGGGAAACAAACCAGTCCCGCAGCGGCGGCTTATGCGTTTTGCAATATTCAGCACGTGCCAGCATATTGAAAGTGGAAACGGGAACCCCGGAAGGGCATGAGATATCGCAGTTTTTACAATTAGAGCAGTATTGAAGCGAGTCCTCTTCCACCTGGTTGAGCAGACGAAACCGCTCAAAAGCCGGGCCGGTCATTTTCGGTCCCCTGAATTTCCTAGTCACATTTGAAACAGGGCAGTATGCCGTACAGGTGGTACAGGTGGTGCAGGCGTCCGGCGAATGATGATGTTTAACCATGTCAGTTGTTAACCTCACTTTAAGTGTAGGTCAAGAAAGAGGGTTCGTCAAGCACACCGGATTGCACACCCGCCGCCTCCCGCCATTATAGACGACCGTGGTTCACGATTCTCCTTATTTTCCCAATGGGAGCCGCTCTCCCCTGCCACGCGGGCGGGGATAAGAGCCGCGCCCTTCCGTAGCTGCTGTGATGCAGGGCGCGCCGGTCAATGCGTTCAAAAGACCACGCGGCACGAGATGCGGCAAACCGTCGGAAATATCCCGTTTAGATGAATCCGCCGAAGTTAACCGCCGGCAACCCGCCTGTACATCGCTTCTATGTCGGAAAACAGGGTAATCCCCGCAACCCCCTCATACCCCATCCCTTCAAGCGCCCCGACGGTATCCAGGTTTACACCCCCGAGCGCATAGACATTGGGTCCCGGAGCCGGGATCACCCCCAGCGGGCAAACCTCGTAACTTTTTTTAGTATTAAAGATCGGACTCAAAGTTACATAATCCGCCCCGCACTCCAGGCACTCCTGCGCTGAATGTGCCGAGTACCCGACAATAAGCCCGGGGAAGCTCTCCTTAACCGCGAAGGGGGGCAGGGTGCCGGCGTTAAGGTGTACTCCGTCAAAACCGGCGCACTCCGCGATATCCGCCCGGCCGGATAGGATGAGGGTACTGCCGGGCAACGCTCCCCGCAGCCGGAAAGCGAGTTCAAGTATCTCCCTGTCCGTCCGCTCTTTGGCGCGGAACCATATCCTGTCACAGAACGGGGCAGCCTTTGCCGCCACGGAGAGGTAGCCGCCCCCGAAATGGTTGTAATCAAGTATAAAAATTAATTTCATCATCTCTAATATTTTAATTTTGTGATGTTGTATATGCCGCAAGAGCATTCCAATCTTGAAATGCTCTACCCTTTCGAAAATACACGTTCAAACGCTCCCCGTACAGCCCTCCTGTGTGCGTTGTAATCAGCCAGCAACTGCTCCGGTGACTGATACCCCAAAACCGAAGCAAGCTGGCTCAAGAGCGCGCCGCCGGAGGGAATCCTTGTGGACGGCCTGTTCTCGTGCAAACGCATCACATTCTCCACCCGCCGGTAAAAGAGATACCCCTTCCCAAGTACATCATAGTTACGCCGGGTGATGAGTTCTTTTTCAAGCAGAATGTCAAGAGCGGCCTTGGTGTTCCGTTCCGTCTCCCCGTTTCTGAGGCAGAGCATCTGCACGGCAAACTCAATATCGGTGAAACCGCCCGGGGCGAACTTCATATCCAGGGGGTTCCGCCCCTTTTCTTTGTCCAGCCGGCGCCGCATGTCGTAGATATCTTTTTCAAGGCCGGGGGCGACGACTGATAAAGCTTCACGGCGAATATTTTCAAACCTTTCTATAAGCTCCCCTTTTCCGCATATTGCTTTTGCCTTGAGCAGGGCCTGCTTCTCCCATGTCATGGCGTTGTTTTTCTGATACCAGGCGTAGGAAGGAACGGTCGTCACAAGCGCGCCGCTCGCACCGGACGGGCGCAGGTTCATGTCTATCTGGTAAAGGTATCCGTGGGCGGTCACGGCGGAAAGATACGCATGCACTCTCTGCACCAGTTTATGGTAAAATTCCCCGTTGGTAAGGCTGTTCACGCCGTCCGCCGCACCGTCATCTTCGTAAAGAACGATGAGGTCAAGGTCGCTGGCAAAGCTCATTTCACCGCTCCCCAGTTTTCCCATGGCAATGACCACATAATCCGAAATCGCCCCTTCTTTGGTACGGGGGGTTCCGTACCGCAGGACAAGTGTTTCAAATGTGCGGCTGAAAGCAATATCGGTCACCGCGCGCGCAATGCCGGTGAGCGAGGCCATTACTCCCGTAACATCCAGATCGCCGTTTAAAAAAGGATAGCCCACGGAAAAAAGCGCATCTTTATGTATGATCCGTATTCTGTCGTATTCCTCTTCGGGATCTTCACCCGGCGGAGGCAGTTCCTCCCGGAGCTGCCCGCGGAACCCTTCCTGAGTGACCTTTGGCGGCTCCGTATAGAAAAAATGCTCCAATACCCCATTGTTATTGAGAATTATGTCGGTGAGATAGCTTGAAGCGGCAAAAATCCTGTTGAGGCGGTCAATTATCTCCGGATTTGAAAGATACATTTCGCAAAGCATATACATGGCTGTATGGTGTATCAGAAGGCGCTGGTAAGCGCTCAGCACCAAAGCTATATTGGGGAAAACCGCGCCGCGTTTTATGACTTCGCCGAAAAGCTCTTTTAAAATACCGCTCTCTGAAGAGCTGCGGTAGTTTGATATTTGCCCGTAAAGGGCATGATAAAGAATTTTCGTACACTTTTCCGGCTCCGCTACGTTCCAGCGGCGCAAAATCCCTTCCACCTCCGCCGCGTCATAAACGTTGTCGAAAAGAACTTCCCCGGCGGTCAGCTCATCCCCGTCTCCGCCCGTGAAGGCGGAAAAAATCGCACTGACGCTGAGCGAACGCACCGCATATTCTTTTTGGAACTGTTCATCGCTCGAATATCCGCAACGTTCAAGATAGAGCGGATAGTTCGGGCTGTCCTCCGGCACGGTGTACGTCTGGGCTTCATTTTCCATCTGCGCCTTGTGCTCCAGGTTCCTGTAGAACCTGTAAGCACCCTCAAGGATATCGCACTCTTCTTTTCCTATCACATCACGCTCCCGCAGGGAGCCCAGCGCCTCAAGCGTATTAGGCGTGGTGATTTTATACTTCGAATAGTTCATAATCTGGAGGATTTGCACGAAAAATTCTATTTCCCGGAGCCCGCCCGTGCCCAGCTTCACATTCTTTGCTTCTTTATATCTGGCTTTAGCCCGCCCCTGAGCCCTCTTCAGTACCTGTACCATCTCTTCTATGAACGCCCGGTCCAGGCTGCGGCGGTATACAAAAGGCTTCACGGCTTCCGTAAACCGCACAGCCGCATTTTTACTCCCGGCCGCCCAACTGGATTTCAGGAGCATCATCCGCTCCCACGTCTGTCCGTATGACTCATAATAAAATGCATACCCATCCACCGAGAGCGCAAGCGCCCCCCTTTCACCGTCAGGGCGCAGCCGCTGATCCACACGGAAAACCATCCCGTCTTCCGTCACAGTCGACATCAGTTCCGATACTTTCCTCGCCACATCGCAATAAAACTCATGTATAGTGAGCTCCCTGGACGTGTCCGATATAATTTCCTCTCCGTTACTGTCGTAGACGAATAAAATATCAATATCGGAGCTGAAATTAAGCTCCCTCCCCCCCAATTTGCCCAAACCTATCACACATAATCTGTCCGGATACTCGTCCAGGCCGTACAATCTGGCTGCGCTGCTTAAACTATACCTCAGGGACAGTTCCAAGGTCACCTGCGCCGCAACGGTCAGATGTGCGGTTATATTTTCCAGCTTTTCATTTGACAGTTCGCGGGCGCAAATCTTGAGATATTCCGCCCTTTTGTATCCGCGCAGAAAAGAAAGGAACTCTTTTTCGGTTAAACCGTAAGGCGCACGTTCTTCCAGCATGACAAGTTCGCTGTCCCTGTCCGGTGGCGTCCCCGAACAGTTTTGCAATAATCTTTCAGCGCCTGACGGATCGTGATCAATCCACTGCCTGAGAAAAAGCGCGTGTTTCCGGATCTCTTCAATCATCTGCCGCGGATTATACTTCAATGATCATCTCTAATTCCACGGGCGCATTTTGCGGAAGTTCATTCACACCGATGGATGTGCGGGCATGCTCCCCGGCGGGAGAGCCGAAAACGTCTATCAAAAGCTGCGAGCCGGCGTTTATGACCATTCCCTGTTTGTTAAAACCGGGGGCGCTGGCCACAAATGCAAGCATTTTTATCACGCTTTTCACCTTATTCAGATCTTTGACTGCGGCGTGAATCTTCGACAGGGCATTCAGCACGCATACTTTTGCGGCCTCCTGCCCCTGCGCCACAGTGAGTTCACCGCCCACTTTGCCCGTATAAACCGGCACTCCGTGCAGTACCGGCAACACGCCGGAGGTGAACAGCAGATTGCCGCTCTGTTTCACGGACACATAAGTTCCGAAAGGCTGGTAGGGTTCGGGCAGCACAATGCCCAGCACCTTCATGCGGGAATAAATATCCATAATTGGCCTCCATAGCCGGGATCCAAGAGTGCCAAAGGCACAACCTATTTTCTTTCCGGTTTCGCCACCATGTCAATGGCTTCGAACAATCCTTCGTTAAGCATCTGCACCGCCATATCCGGGTATATGAAAAGCGGCTTGAACTCGTCCGGTATTTTGACGAAATCTTTCTGAGTGGTGATTAATATTTCCGCACCCACAGTTTTCGCGCATTCCGTCACATTTTTTATATTTTTTCCGGTATAGGCGTGGTGATCTCTGAATACTGAGTGGCCTGATATCACAGCGCCCAATTGCGATATCTGCCCGCTAAACTGCTCCGGCCCGGCTATCGCGGACATAAGCCATGCTTTTTTACCGTAAACACAGTCCAACGGCAGCTTGCCGCAGGGGGAGGAGAATGCCAAATATTTGTTAGCGCTGTAGAATACCTTTTTGTCCCTACAGTATTTTTCAGCCCCCGCAGGCATCCCGGTGGAAAGAGCACGGGTAAACACTACTATATCCGCCCTGTTCAGCGCGGAAGGAAACTCCCTCAGATATCCGAATGGAAAGGGAAAGCCGGTGGAAAAAGGCCTCGCGTGGTCAAGCAGTACAATATCAAGATCCCGCGGCATTCTGCGGTGCTGAAACCCGTCATCAAGCAGGAAAAGATCGGGAGAAAAACGCTCCATGGCAAGTGTGTATGACGCCCGCCTGTCTTTCCCGGTTATCACCGCCGCGCCGTTAACGCCAGCCAGGGCGGCGGCCATCATATAGGGTTCGTCCGCCGCCGCCGGAGGCATATGCAAAAGCGTTTTCCCGTCACTTATGATGTTTGTGCCGTACCCGAGCTTCCCTTTATAGCCAAGGGAGAGTATCGCCACCTTTTCGCCTTTGGCGATATAGTGCCTGGCCAAAAAAACGGTGAACGGGGTTTTGCCCGTCCCTCCCATTGCAATATTCCCTATGGAGATAACCGCAGGTTTCATACCGTCACAACTGCCTATAATATCTAAAAGATGCCTTTACTCCCTGTAGCCGAATTTGACGGACAGCTTGTGAGCCGCCTCTATGAGGTTCGGCAGGAGCTCTTTTTTGATGCGCGTGTCACTCATACGTTCCACAGGCGCGCTTATATTTATGCCCGCAATAACGTTTCCCATAAAGTTCTTAATCGGTGCCGCCACACAGCGTACACCCATTTCGTACTCCTCGTCATCCAGAGCATATCCCTGCTGTTTGATCTTATCCAGCTCCGCCATCAGAGCATCCGTGGATCTTATTGTGTTGGGAGTATACTGGTGGAAAGGAGCTTTATATAGCGATTCAATATCGCGATCTTCAAGAAAAGCCAGTTGAACTTTACCCGTGGATGTGGCATATGCCGGGCCCACATTGCCTATGCGCGGCATCACTCTGACCGGAGAGTCGGTCTCCACCACGCTCAGGTAGACGACATTTTCCTTGCGCAGGACGCTTATATAAACGGACTCGTTCACAGCGTCCCGCAGGGCGCGCTGCACCGGCAGAGCTATCTCCGGCAGACTTAATTTGCTTATATATGCCTGCGATATCTGAAAAGTCTTCACTCCGAGCCTGAAATTGCCCGTGTACCTGTTGGCGTCTACATACCCGAACCGCTCAAGCGTGGCCACAATCTTGTTGGCGTTACTTTTTGTAAGAGAAAGTTTGGCACACAATTCCGGAATACTCTGTTCATGCTCCGCGTCACCCAGTGTTTCCAGCACTTTAATCGCATTTGTAACCGATTGAACAGAGTATTCCGAACGCTCTTTTGGGATTTTTGCCTGTCTCACGTATTCCCCCTTAAATAATTATGTCAGAAAATATCCTTTTTATAATAATATACTTCGTATAACATATTTGCATTCACGCTGTAAGTCAATTCTATTTATACAAGCTTGACGGGGTCCTGCCTCCGTGCCATTATCAGATAAAGGAGGAAATTATGTTATCAGCGGATAAAATATCTGAACGCGCCGTGGAGCTGTATATGGGCGGGATATGCTGTTCGGAGGCAATCGTGTACGCGTTTGCAGAAGCGGCGGGCAAAAATGCTGAGGAATACATGAAAATAGCCTCCGGCCTGTGCGGCGGCATGGGCTGTGCGGAAAACTGCGGCGTGGTCACAGGAGGTGCGTGCGCGATAGGTATGTTCCTGGGCCGCGACAGCCTGACGGAAACGCCGAAGAAAAAATGCTCCACAATAAGCAAAGAATACGTGGCACTTTTCCGGGAGGGGCTGCGCAGCATACAGTGCGACGAACTGGTGGGCGATATTCAACACGGCACGCCTGAACAACGCGTCAAATGTTCCGGAATCGTAGGCGCGGGAGCACGCCTGGCTGCAGATGTAATCAACAAGCATCTCTAGAGTCAAACCTCGTTAAATACCGGATTGCGATAATTAACGAGGTCTTACCCCAGCACATTTCAGGGTAATTTTTTACCGTCCCCCTACTCTCCCTATAATGTCATTTAAACATAAAAATATTCATCAATATTCCATATGTGTATATTATAAATACACTCAAAGCACGACGTGAAAAAACAATACGTCAAATAAAAAATATGTATTTTTCATAAAGCAAATTTTTGCTTGATTTTTTCTTTACTTTAAAGTAATTACAAATCAATTGCATTCAAATGCTTTGCAAGATAATATTTTGCTTAAAGCCTTGGGCAAGCTTTAATCTCCCTGGCACACACTTTATTAGTTTCAATTCGTTAAAATAATCACGCTTTTTTTACTTTTTGTTAAAAACATATTATTGCGTCAAAGAACCGTTACAGCAGCTTGCATGCATAAAGTTGAAGGATATAATTCCGGAGGACGGCTATGGGCGCTAAGTACAAGGCCGAGGCATTTCGTCAGAATCTTGTAGTGGATCTTGTGTCGGAATTAGAAAAAGGCCGAGTCCCGTGGAAAAGAGCATGGGTGCTGCCGTACAACCCGATATCCAAGATCAGGTACGGCGGTGTAAATCGTATGGCTCTTGCCATAAGAAGCATGGACAAAGAGTACGCCGACCCTCGCTGGTGCACTCTCGACGAAGCCAAAGCCAGCGGGTGGCGGATAAAAAAAGGTGAAAAAGAAGCCTACGTGGAAGAAGAGAGCGGCAATGGGCCCTCTTGTGAGCTTAACGCCATATTCAATGCGTCACAGATGGACGGCGTGCCGGCCATGAAAAGGAAGCAGGCCCCGGGAAAATTCGAGACGGTTGAAAAAATACTGACCAACTCAGGAGCGGTTATCGAGCATAAATATGACAATGCTGTATCGTACTACCCACCGTTTCAGGATAAAATAGTGCTCCCCGCCAAGGAGATATTCAGGAACACAGAAGGGTATTACAACGCAGCCATGCATGAGCTTGCCCACTGGACCGGCCACCGCCGCAGGCTGAACAGGGATCTGTCCGGAAAATTCGGCTCGGTGGGCTATGCAAAGGAAGAGCTTCGTGCCGAACTCGCAAGCTGTTTCGTCCAGGTGGAACTGGGCGTTAAACGGGACGTGCACAGAGCGGCCAGCTATCTGTGTTCGTGGATCAAGCTGTTTATAGATAAAAGAAACGAAATTATCGATATACTTTGCGACGTAGACAAAATATGCGGCTATATTATGGGGTTCGCCGACGAAAAAAGCCTGCAGTCACAAATATAGCTGAAGGTTAAATGACAGCGCCCGGCGGCCATCGCCGCCGGGTCGGACTGCCGGGAAAGTCATTATTTATACTTTATGCCGTTTGCGGTCAGATATTCCCTCACACTGTCTTTCAGATTCCTGGGAAGGGGCACGTAGATGAGCTGTTCCGCAGTCTTATCGCCGTTGGTAAAACACCAGTCGAAAAATTTTGCCGCTGCCGCGCTTTTTTCAGGCTGGTCTTTACGCAGGAGGATGAAAGATGCCGCCGCTATCGGCCACGAATTTTCCCCGGGGGCATTCACAAGCCAAAGGTAGTAGTCAGCGCTTTTATCCCACCTGGCGGATGCGGCCGCTTCGCGGAAGCTTTCCAGACCGGGCTGTACAAATTTACCGGCGGCATTCGAAAGAACAGCCCACGGTATATTGTTGTTTTTGGCATATGCATATTCAACGTAGCCTATGCTGTTTTTCATGCGCTTAACGTTGCCGGCCACACCATCGTTGCCTTTGGCGCCAATCCCCACAGGCCATCTGACGGATTTACCGGCGCCTATTTCATCCTTCCACTCTTTGGAAACCTGGGAAAGAAAAGTGGTAAACACCGCCGAAGTGCCGGAGCTGTCGGAACGATACACAACGCCTATCTGAGCGTTCGGCAGCTTTAGGTCCTTATTCAGCGCCGCAATAGCGGGGTCACTCCACTTTGTTATTTTTCCGTGGAAGATATCCGCCATTATTTTAGGGGAAAGCCGGAGTTTTCCCGACGGCACCCCGTCCAGGTTTACAACGGGCACGATCCCTCCAACGACGGCAGGGAACTGAATGAGATTGGCAGCACGCAGATCCGGCGATACCAGGGGGTCGTCGCTGGCGCCAAAATCTACCGTGCCGGCGGTAATCTCTTTGATGCCGCCGCCCGAGCCTATGGACTGGTAATTGATTTTAACCTTGGTGGCCTCAGCATAGCCATAAGCCCACGAAGAGTATATAGGGTAAGGGAAAGACGCACCCGCGCCGTTTACGGTTTGGGCGGAAACAACGCCCGCCGTGACAGCAATCGTCAGCAGAGCCAATAACAGTTTTTTCAGCATTTTTTATCTCCTGATAATAGAGCAGCCATCCATGGCTGCACCGCATCCCTGCGGTGGTTGCGGCCCATCCTTGGGGCGCTTTCCGCGTGACACATCCATCTGTCACGTCACGCGGCCGGATTAGGCCGGCCGGAAAACCACCCCCTAAAGCCCCCCAAGGGGGACTTCGGGGATCCTGAGGTTACTTGTTCCGCACACTTACAAAACATTGCACATCAAATCCCTCACATCTATAATATAAAGTACAGGCTGCTTGTTTTGGAGCGGTTAAATTGTTGTAAATTTTTTGTGAAATATCCGGAGTTGTTGAGATCACGCCGGGCTGAGCAGCTTCCGCGCCGCGTCAAAAACAGACTCCGGCTGCAGATCAAGCATGCATTTGAAATGTTTCTCCGGACAGCTTTTTCCCCCGTGCAGCCCGCACGGCCGGCAGGGCAGATCCGGGATCTCACATACAATGCTCAGGCAGTCGTATGGCGTAAAGCCCAGCGCGGGCACTGTGGGGCCAAATATCGCCACCACCGGCACATTCTGGCTGACGGCAATATGAAGGGGAGCACTGTCATTGGTGATCAAAAGATCCAGCCCGCTTATCAACGCGGGAATCTTGCCGAACGGCACTTTATAGTTATAATCGAAATATTCCATGTCCAGCATCGCTTTCAGACGGCTGTTGACCTCTTTGTCCGCCGGGCCGCCGAACACGGCCACGGCATGACCGGCCTCATGCAGCATTTCGGCTGTTTTTGCGTAGTACTCCACCGGCCACCGTTTAGTGTTCCACACACTGCCGGCATTCAAACCCACAACCTTCTTTCCCTCTGAAACAACAGTGGTATAGCTGTGCGACACACCGGCAAAATCAGCATCCTTAAAGGTACGCAGCCCGCCGCCAATACGTTTTGCTTCATCCAGCGAATAATTATCCGTAATCGGGGTCAAAAGCGACAGGTTGCGTTCTGCTTCATGCAGCGACATATCGCGGGATACCACATCGGTATAAAGCCAGTTCCATGCCGCTTCTGTAAACCCTATCCGAAACGGTATTTTAGCCATTTTTAAAACAACTGAGGTACGGAGAGATTTGTGAGGGGATATGACCATATCAAACCCCATACGTCTGAGCCTTTTCGCAAAACGCACCATCCCGGCGGGGCCGCCGTCCGACTTCCGCTTGTCAAACGCAACCACCCCGAAATCAAGTCCGTCAAACAATGATGCACTTTCAGGGCGAACGCAAAATGTTACCTCAGCGCCCGGGAAAAGACACTGTAACGCGCTTATCAGCGGGGTCGTCAGCACCGAATCCCCTATGAATGAGGGATTGAAAACCAGAATTTTTTTTACTTCCTTATAGGCATTTTTAACGGTCATCATAATATTAAGTATAGGACAAAAGCTGTCGGTTGGCTATATGGATTTTAACAGCATATAAACGATCGGCACCGGCTGGATTTTTGCATTTGCTGATGACTTTTGTCGAAAGTATAGTAATATGACAGAAGTTTAGGCCATACCGGAGGATAGATTTGAAAAGTTTCAGAACGCTCGCTGAAGAAAAAATACTTCTTTTCGACGGTGCCATGGGAACCGTAATACAAAGCCGCGAAGTGCCCGAATCCGCATGGGACGGCACTCCCGGCAATAACGAAATTTTGAATATAACCGCCCCGCATATAATAACAGGCATTCACAGGCAATATTACGAAGCGGGGGCCGACGTGGCCGTCACCAACACGTTCGGGGCCAACGCCGTTGTCCTGAATGAATACGGAATGGCTGACAGAGCCGCCGAAATAAATGCCGCCGCCGTACGCTGCGCAAAACAGGCGGGCAAAGGGTTGCAAAACCGTTACGTCGCCCTATCCGTCGGCCCCGGGAGCAACCTGCCCACTCTGGGGCAGATAAGCTATGACATGCTCTACTCCGCTTATTACGAGCAAATCCGCGCCGGTGCGGAGGCAGGGGCCGACCTTGTGATCGTGGAAACGTCCCAGGATCTTCTGCAGATAAAGGCGGCCATTGCCGCAGCCATGCGGGCCGGCGAAGACCTGCAAAGAGATCTCCCCGTCATGGTCTCATTCACATTGGAAGAGAACGGAGCGCTGCTCGTGGGTTCAGATATATCCTGCATCTGTACGGTTCTGGGCGGGTACGATATATTCAGCCTCGGCATCAACTGCGGTTTCGGACCGGACGGAATGCGCTCACCCTTCGCAGAGCTGGTGGAAAGATGGAAAGGACGGCTATATCTTTCCCCTAACGCAGGCATGCCTTTGCTCAAAGACGGTAAAACTGTCTACCCGCTGGAACCGGAAGCGTTCGCCGCACAGGTGGCCGAACTGGCATCAAAATATAAGATTTTCGCCGCCGGCGGCTGCTGCGGAACCACCGCCGCCCATATCAAAGCACTGAACGGCAAACTCAATAGAGCTGTTAAACACCCCGCCCCGTCCCGAACCGGTGCGGGTATGGTGGCCGGTGCTTACTGCGTATTCCCGCTTAAACAGATCCCCGCGCCAACGATAGTTGGGGAAAGAGCCAACGCCGCCGGCAGCAAAGCGTTCCGGGACGCGCTGAAAGCAGGAAATATGAGCGCGATGGTCTCAACAGCCAGAAAGCAGGAGAGTTCCGCGCACATAATAGACCTTTCCGTGGCTGTTTCCGGCGGCAACGAGATGGACGAAATGAGGAAGATCGTCCCCGCCCTTAACGCTGAACTGACAGTGCCGCTGATGATAGATTCCACCTCCCCTGAAGTCATCGAAGCGGCACTGCGACGCATATCCGGCAAGCCGGTCATCAACTCCGTCAATTTGGAAGACGGCGGAGCCAAGATGAAGGAAGTTTTGGCCCTGCTGAAATACCATCCCGCCGCGGTGGTGGCGCTGACCATTGATGAAGAGGGAATGGCTCAGACTGCTGAAAAAAAGCTGGCTGTGGCACGCAGGCTGTGTAGAATGTGGATCACAGAGTACGGCCTTCCTCCGGAAGATCTGCTGATAGATTTCCTGACCTTTGCCGTTACCTCCGGCGACG
>JAVBTI010000123.1:0-15727 GCA_031556255.1 Deferribacterales bacterium
TAATCGGCGTAATGCGCGGAATCCGTCATCTCTATATCTGTTACGATAAAAGTTTTGAGCTTGTACTCGTCTCCATTAGTACCGGGTGCTGTAAGAAATTTGATATTAGTGTTCATCTCCACCCAGGTGTTCACAAAGTTCGAATAGGCAATCATCAGCGCACGTATGCGGCGCGGCTGCCCCATAAACAGCTCACTGCCTCCTCCGTTCTGTTTGCCGGGAAACTTTATCTGCGATATTTCGTTCACCACCGGCACCCCTGGAATATTAAAAGTATCAGCGAGCGCGGGATATGATATGCCGCTTGTAACACCGATTTTCATGGACGCCTCATCGTGATAGGGAGTCATCGCCTCAAATACGCCCACTCCTGCGCCCTTTTTCCCGATATTGTCCGTGATGGATGCCAGTATACCTATCGCGTGATATATATGATGGCCGTTCGTGAAATGATCCGGGCCAAACCCGCACAGTATTGATGAAGGTCCTGCCTGTGTGTAAATTCGTGCTACCTCTTTGACTACATCCGGATGGACCCCCGTCGACGCCTGTGTCGACGACGCCGGGTGAGCAGCGGCATGCTCTTTCAGAAGCTGATAGGCGGTCTTCACATCCCTGCCGTTATACTGCGTCCCGGCCGGAGCTTCAAACCGGTAATCGCTGTGAATTCCCTGCAATGTAGCTTTGTCGCCCAGAGTGGAATCTTTGCCGGCAGTGACGAATGTACTGTCGGTTTTCAGCGCCACAAGGCTTCCGCCGTTTTTTACATAAGACATGGTGTCAGTGTATACAAGGAAGTTTGCCACAGTATTTTTGAACATGAATTCGTAGTGAACCCAGTCGTTTTTTATAACCTCGTCTATAATCGACATGGCGAACAAAAGATCGGACGCCGGACGCAGATGTACAAACTTATCCGCCCTTGCGGCCGCACCGGACATCATTATATCCACGTTTATATATGTAGCGCCGTTTTCCATAGCATCGGCGATAAAATGCCATGTCTGCATATGCGCGCTGGCGGGATTCATTCCCCAGCAGATGATAGTTTTTGCGTTCACAAGGTCCGCCGGCTCGTTCATCCCGAGGCAGCTTAGAGCAGGCGTGCCGTATACTTTTGAAAACCCTGTGGGCAGAGCCAGATCAAGGTTCGGCGTGATGCCGCTAGTCCCCATAACATTAAAGAGGCGCCAGTATCCACACGGACGTCCGTGAACACCTCCGAAATTGCCCGAACCCTGTAAAAAAGCCAGCGACAAGGGTCCATCTAAACCGGGATCGTTTATTATATCTTTAAACGAAGCCGCTATCTCTTTTACTGCTGTCTGCCAGTCAATCCGCACCCATTCGCCGCCGCCCCTGGGCGTGCCGGGCTTGCGTTTAAGCGGGTACAGGAGCCTGTTTTTGCCGTAAATCCGCTGTACATGGCTCAACCCCCGCAGGCATATCCTGTTATAACGAGGGTCAGGCATGGGCGCCATGCTCGTTTTGACAACGCGCCCGTCGCGGACATGGGCATTAAGATGGCAGCCGTTAGCGCAGTTGTTCCTGCACGAGCATGAAACAAGGCGCTCCTCAACCTTCGTCCGCGAGCCGGGATCTGCAATCGTGTAGGTATCGCCTTCACCTTTTGAACAGCCTGTCAAAGCCGCAGTGGCAGTGACCGCCCCCACTCCCTTAAGGAATGTACGCCTTGAGACTTCAGAAATACCAAACATTTTTTTGTTTCCCACAATACTCCTCCCCGGCGATAAAATAAATATATTTTAGTTAATATCTTAATCGCCATGCCCTTATACCGTTTAATTATGAAATATTACTAGGACAGACAGGCTAAAAATAGAAGGACGGAATAAAATAAACTTGTTTTTTTTAAAAACATGTTGGATATTGAAAACAGGGGGACGTATGCCTTTCTCAGAACTTGAAAAAAACTCGAAAAAGTGCAGGCATCTTCCCCGTTATGAAGAGCTTGCAACGGCAATAGCGCAATATATCTCCGACGAACGTTTGCTTCCCGGCAGCCCTCTTCCCGGGGTGCGCGAGCTGACCGGTCTTTTCAAAACCTCAAGAAACAGCGCCACGGAAGCGCTGCATTATCTCCAGGACGAGGGGATTGTAGACATACGGCCGTCGGTGGGCGTTTTTGTGGCGGAAAACAAGTGCCTGAAACAGTTCCAAAAGCTGCCGGACTGGAGGAAGTATCTGGAAACGGGCCAGCAGTTTGCCTTTACAGAAACACTGGATAAATTCCTTGAAACCGGCTGCACCCCGCAGGATCAGAAAAAAGTAAACCTCAGCAGGATAACCTTTGAGGAGAAGTTCTCCGCATCCGGCCATATAGCCGATGCCTTGCTGGAGGCCGAAAAAAGAATCCGCGACTCCAATGAACTGGATGAATACCACTTCAGGGGCTCCCTGTCTGTCCGCAAGGCTATCGCGGGATATCTCGAAGAGAAGGGGATAAAAGCGCATCCGGACCAGATAGTGGTCACTATCGGCTACACCTTCGCTATTAATCTGGTGTTGAGAATACTTATGGGCTATGGTTCCAAGCTATTCATTCCGGGGCCTTCATACTTAAAGCACTACCTTTCGTATTACGCCCACGGCGCCCACGTTGTGTCGCTGAAAACAGACAGCGACGGGGTAAATTTACATGAACTCGAGCACAGGCTTAATAACGTGAAAACCGGTTTCTTCTGCCTTACACCCACCCACGACTACCCTGTAGGCACGGTAACCTCAGCCGAAAAAAGAGAGGCTATCCTGAATATCACGCGCAACATGAGGACGCCGGTAATCGAGCTGGATCTTTTTTCCGATTTGTTCCCGGAGGCACCGCCGGCCATGAAATCAATGAAAGACAGCGAACATGTGATATACGCCGGCTCATTCATACATACGCTCGCACTGGGAATACGGGCCACATGGCTTGTGTTGCCGCTGTATCTGGTAAAGGAGTTCAGCTATAATCTTAACTATGTAGGCGGCTGTTCAGATATGTATACACATATTCTGCTCGAAATTATGCTTAATAAAGGCCACTACAAAAGGCGTATTGAAAACCTGCTTCCTATGCTCCGCAAGCGGGTGGCATTTACCGGAGATCTTCTGGATAAATATCTCAAAAACGAATGGGAATGGGAAAAAAGCAATTGCGGCATTTGCTTCGCCCTCACTGCAAAAAAAGAGATTGACACTAACAGGCTTCAGGAGCATCCGGACTGCCCGCTTGTCAGTACCGCCGAATCTTTTGGGGCACCGTGGAAAAAACAAATTTATATAACGCCGATGAGCGTGACTGAAAGCGATCTGGCTCAGTCTATCCGTGCAATAGCGGCAATAACGAAAACGTTGTAACCGGCTAAGAGTTTTCTTCCGCGGGTTCCAGAAGACCGTCTTTGATGTAAACAGTGCGGTGGGCGAAACTTGCGGTGGCCGCGTCGTGGGTGACAAGAAGCACCGCACGCCCGGTGCCGGGAAGTTTCGAAATGTATTCCATTATGGTCTGTGACGTGGCACTGTCCAACTGGCCGGTGGGCTCATCGGCAAGTATGAGGTCCGGATTGTTGATCATCGCACGGGCTATGGCCACACGCTGTTGTTGCCCCCCGGAAAGCTGCGAAGGCTTGCTTTTATACTTCTCTTCCATGCCGAACTCTTCCAGAAGCATCATAGCCCGTTCCCTTCCGGCGCCCATATCTTCGCCGGAATAGAACATCGGCAGAAGCACATTATCAAGCACATTCAGGTACGGAATCAGATAAAAGCTCTGGAATATAAACCCGACTCTTTTGTTCCTGAGGATACTCAGGGCATCGTCGTCCATATGCGAAACGTCTTCGCCATTAAAATAATAGCTCCCAGAGGTGGGATTGTCCAAAAGCCCTATTATATTCATCAGCGTTGTTTTACCGCTGCCGGAAACCCCGCGCAATGCCACGAAATCGTTGAAGGCTATCTCCATATCGATCTCTTTGAGAACAAAAGGTGCATCTTCGCCGCCGTAGCGTTTGGTGATATCGACAAGTTTTATCAGCGGTTCGGAAGATCTGTCCATTACCGCCCACCGCCGGCAGGCGCGGTAATTTTACCGTCCCCTGCCTGTGAAAAACGTACTACGACCACGTCACCAGCGCTGACACCTTCCAAAATCTCCACCCTGTCTTCGCCGCGCAGGCCGATTTTGACATGTACCTTTTCGGTCTGGTTTTTAGCCTGATCCAGCACCTTATAAAGTATCTGGGAGCCGGACTCCCACTTGACGGCCGCGCCGGGCACAGTAACCGCCGCATCCTTCTCCTGAATAACTATCTTGACGCTGGTGGTCATCTCCGGCCTGAAAAGAAGCGAATCTTCAGGCGATACACCTACTATGGCGACGTAATATATCACTCCGTCTTTGGTTTCCGACTGCAGATTTATGCGGGATATAGTGCCTTCAAAGGTTTTATCCGGGTATGTGTCCACGGTATATTTAACCGCCATCCCCTCTTTGACTTTTCCTATATCGCTTTCATCGACATACACATACATTTCCAGCAACTCAGGCCGGAAAACAGTTATCAGGTTGGCAACCTCCAGCCCGGCGACAATAGTCTCCCCCTGCACAGAGTTAACCGCGCTGACTACGCCGTCTATGGGAGAATAAATTTCAGTGTAACTCAACTGTATCTGCTGCTCTTCCAAAAGTGACTTTTGACGGCTGATCTCCGCTTTAAGCGAAACTACATTAGCCTCGTATTCCGCCTGCATATACTCGAGCTGGAGCTTCTGCCTGTCATATTCGGTCTGAGCGGATATCATGTCGTGTCTGGTTTTTTCAAGGGTTTCCTTGCGGGAGTAACCTTTTTCGTAGAGCACATCTTCCCGCTCGTACACACCTTTAAGGTAATCATAGCTGGATTTGGCGGCTTCAACGCTGTTTTCCTGCATGGATTTCTGCACCGGGTAGAGTTTCTGTGTTCTGGTGAGTTCTGTCTCCGCTTTATTGAGGCTGTCTTTGGACTGGCTTATACTCTGGCGAATGGCGCGGCTGTCTATACGCGCCACCAGTTCCCCTTGTTTGACGTGGTCGCCCACCTTGACGTTCACCATCTCAAGAGTGCCGGTGGCTCTGGCGCCCACCGAAATCATCGCGCCCACCTGCGGTTTCATGACGCCCGTCTGCTGCAATGTTGCCACAATATGCGCGGGGCCTGCGGTATCGGTAGTCTGTATGACCTGTACCGCGGGCTTTTTTACCGCGATCACGATAGCGATCACACCCGCTACAACCACAGCGGCAACAATGATTATTATTTTTTTCATAATTATTTTACTCCGCCAGGGCTCCGCCCGTGAGCAGTGCCAGTTCTTCGTAGGCCTGCACCATTATATAATTTGCGTCGGCGAGTGTCGCCTGGGCATCTTCCAAAGTGGCGCGTGCATCCACGGTATCTTTGAGGGAAGCCCTGCCCAGCCTGAACATCTCCTGCATGGCAATATAGTTTTCATTGGCGGCGCTGACATATATTTCGGCGGATCTGATTTTGTCATGGCTCGCTTTCGCCTTCAACCACGCAACTTCCACCTCTTTCATGAGGCTGTCCCTGCTGTCCACCACCATCAGTCTTGAGCTGTTGCGGGCTCTGGCCGCCGCAAGCAGAGTGTTCGTGTCGTACAGCCCGGAAAAAACGTTCCAGCTTGCAGTTATCCCTACATGGTTGGAGTTGTATTCCCCTGTGTCGTCCATGTACCAGCCAGTACCGGCAGACAGATCAACGACGGGCACAAACGCCCCCCACGCGGAATAGTAACTCTGCGCAGCTATATCGCTTGTGATATAGGATCGCTGCAGGGCAGTGTTATTGGCCAGAGCGGCGCTTTTGTAATCACTCAGATCATGCAGAACATATGAGTGGTTATCGGGCGCCAGCACAGTATTGTTGTCGATATAAAGTCCGGTAATCCTTATCAGTTCAAGGATGGCTGAATCATAGTTCACTTCAGCATCAATCAGACTCGAATATGCTTTTTCTCTGTCCGCACGGGCCTGGTAAAGATCCGCCCTTGATATAACATCCAGCCCCTGACGGACCTCCGCCTCGTTCAGCACAAGTTCGGCGCTTTCAAAAAGCGTTCGGCTCGACCTGCGCAGGTAATCCGCCCTCAGCGCGAGCTGGTAGGCGAGGGTTACATCCCTGACCATGCGCAGAAAGGTCTCCCTTTCCATCCTGGTTGCGCTGTCAAACCTCAGTCTGTATGTTCTCATATCTGCGTAGGAGCGAAATCCGCGGAACAGGTTCATGCCCGCGGACGCCACATACGATTCCGAAGCGGAAAAAGTTCTGCTGCTGACGTTCCTGTTGGTCCATGTGAGCTCCGCCGTGGGGGAAAAAGCCCCCCAGGAAGCCTTATAGCTGTATTTTGCGCTCTGGCGGTCTTCTATGGCCGCCTGGTAAGCAGGATTATTGTTAAAAGCGGCGGAAAACATATCTTCACGGGTAACTCTCTCGGGGGCGGTCAGCCCCGTCTGGGCAAAAACAGCCGCCGCCGTGAAGACCAAAAACAAAACACACGCAAAAAGTCTCATAAATTATTTTGCAGCCTGCTCTTTATCGGGGTCGTCGATATTGAGGCCGAGAAGCGGCGTCTCCACAGCCCTTTCGATTTGAGCCACGCTTGTAATAATAGTGTAATTCGCAGATGCGAGCGAGTTCAGCGCATTGCTCAACGCGACGCTGGCATTCAGCAGGTCAGTTGTGGTGGCTTCGCTGTTCTCATACAGACTTTCCGTCACACGGTAACTTTCCTGGGCAGCGGCTACAGCCACTTTTGCGGCAGTCACCATCTCACGGGCGGAAAAATAATATTCATAAGCATCGCTCAACTGCAGGCGTAGCGTTTTGCGGAGATCGCTCACCGCAAAAGCAGACGCGTTGAGATTATAAGCGTTTGACTGGTGGGTGTAGTAATCATATCCTCCCTGGAAAAGATTCCAGGTGGCAGTGAAGCTCAAAACGCGGGTTCCGTCGTAGCTGTTCTCTCTGCCTCCCAGAGTGTCGAAATCGTCGCCATTCCAGCCAAAAGTGAGCCCCGCATTTAGTTTCGGCAGAAACCCGCTGATAGACCCCTTCTTTACATAATCCGCCGCCTGATATGCGCTCTTCGCATAGCGCATCTCGCTGCGGTTATCCTCCAGCATCTGCTGAAGTGTATCCATGGAAGGTACCGGATAGCTGCCTGCAACCTGCACCTCGGCCACATCTTCGTCCGCGCCGATCACCCTGCCTATATATCTTTCCAGTTGCTGTTTAGCAAGTTTCATGGCTATCTGTGCGTTAAGAAGATCAAGCTGTGTGGAGGCCAGTTGAGTGTCTACCTGCAAAACGTCTGCACGGGAAAACTGCCCCACATTATAAGACACTTCCGCTATCTTTTTCTGCGCTTCCAGAAGGGAAAGGGTCTCTTTTGCCACGTTGAGCTGGCTCCTGGCGTTCAGATAAGAAATATAAGAGCTTTTCGTGGTGAGAATTATATCCTGTTTGTTCCCCTCGTATTGGTACTGCTGCATATCAACCTGTGTGGAAGCGGTTTTATATCTGTTCCAGTCCGCCAGGCCGTTGAAAAGGTTGTATCCCAAGTTAATTGCAAAACTGGATTCCTTGCTGCCGCCGGAGTACGACGGCGGCACGCCGGTGATTGGGTTGGGGGTGGTGCTGGTTTTGGTACTGTCATATGTAGCAGTTTCAGAGTAGCCGTACCCGACTCCGGCGGTAGGCAAAAATGCAGCCCGCGCGGATTTTTTAACGGATTTCTGGGCCTCCAGAACCTGACGCTGCTGCTGTATTGAATCATTATTCTTGATTGCCAGATTGACAGCCTCTTCCAGGGTGAGCGCAGAGGCTCCGGCGGACATAAAAAGCACTGCCGCCAACACAGATAAAAATAGTCTCATAAATTTTCACTACCTCACATATCAAACTCAGGGCCAGACCTTATTAAATATCGTAATCCCGATATTTAACAAGGCCCGACCCTCAATGATGCCATAGAATCTACTTTTTAGCAACGCCCATTGTAAGACTTAACAGGGCAGGAACCATAAATATAGTGAATATTGTGGACACTGTCAATCCACCGAGTACGACGCTGCCCAACCCCCGGTACAGCTCCGATCCGGGGCCGGGAAATATAACAAGAGGCAGCATGCCGAACACAGAGGTCGCAGCACCCATAAATATCGGCCGTAAACGGTCGTTTACCGCCTGAGTAATAGCCTCCTGTGAAGCCATACCGTACATCCTCATATTGTTCAGCGTCTGATGCACGATAAGTATGGCGTTGTTCACCACAACCCCTATCAGGAGCACAAATCCGAGCATGGTCAGTATGTCGAAAGACTGAGATGTTATAAAAATATTCACCAGCTTCAGCCCGATGAACCCTCCCGCCATGGCGAGGGGAACTGAAAACATAATTATCAGGGGGTAAAAAAAGTTGTCGAATAACGCGGCCAACAGAAGAAAGGTTATTATCAGCGCCAGTATAAAGTTCCCCTGTAAGGCCTCACGCGCCTGCGTCAGCTTGCTGGCGGAACCGGCGTACCTTATTTCTATGTTGTCCAGCGTCCCGTCAGCTTCAAGGGGCGCTATTACATCGTTCTGTATGGTATCCATAAGCTGTTCAAGCACTATGTCCGCCGGCGGCGACACTGTCAGCGTGAAAGTGCGTTTGCGCTCATAATGCCGTATTCCGTCCATACCGAAGGTCAGTTCCAGGTCGGCCACGCTGGATATGGGGATTATCTGCCCGTCGGAAGCTATAAGGGGCAGTGACGCCACGTCTTCAGGGTTTTCAGTTACGGTGTCGGGGATTCTCAGCACCAGGTCGATATTTCCCAGCCTGCTGTCGTTATATTCGCCTACCTTGCGTCCGTCAACATACACGTCCACAGACGTTCCCAGGGAAGACGGCGTCATGCCGGCATCTTTAAGTCTCTGGTATACCGGCTTAAAAGTGGCTTCCGGATAAAGCATGTCCACCGAGGGGCGCGGTCTGACCTGCGCTCCGGAGATGACGCCGGCTATGGACCGCATGATAGTCGTGGATACAGCCGCCAGGGCGTCTATATCCTCCCCGCTGACAACGACGTCAATGCTGCGTCCCCCGCTGGAACGGTTCTGGAATATCCCGTTCTGCGTGGTAAAGCCGGTAACCCCCGGAACATTGCGCATCAGCCTTGTCATCAGCGGCACAAGCTCATGCGCTCTCTCCGGATCAACCGCGGTGGCCATGGCCGTCATTCCGTTGGGGTTGGCGTTGTAGTTGAACGTCCTTATGGCGGGGTGCCCGTCTTTTTCCGCGCCTATGTATGGCTTCACCTGTTCGTAAAACATATCTCCCAAGCCTGAACGCTCATCAAGCGACAAGCCCGCGGGAACTATAAACACCGACTGCACCATATTCATGTTTCCCTGGGGCAGATACTCCATCTTGGGGTAGAGAAGCGCAACCGTCACTACTGAAAACGCCGTCAGTACGAGCACAACAGCTATCTTTTTCACGGCGGATCTGTTTATCCATACAGACAGCCTCATAATATTGTCTTTCAGCCTGTTTCCGGCACCGGCTATCAAGTCACCCGCCCTGTTCGGCCTGATTACGCCTATGCGCTCGTAGAGCAGGCGCATGAGGACAGGTATAACCAGCACCGACACCATAAGGCTCAACAAAATAGCGGAACTTATAGCTATCGCTATATCCCTGAAAAGCTGCCCGGCTTCCTGCTGTATGAACACCACCGGCAGGAACACAGCCACGGTCGTGAGAGTGGAGGCCAGTATCGCACCCCACACTTCCACCGCGCCGTCATAGGCCGCCTGCACGGGAGATTTACCCATCTTTCTGTGCCGGTCAATATTTTCCAGCACCACTATGGCGTTGTCTACCAGCAGGCTCACGGCGAACGCTATCCCGGCAAGGCTTATAACGTTCAAAGTGCGTCCCAGTGCCCTCATCACGATGAAAGTACCTATAATACTGATGGGAATGGCGGTAGCTACAACTACAGTAGACGATATGCTGCGCAAAAATATAAGAAGCACCGCCACGGCAAGGATACCGCCCAGGAGTATGTTGTCTTTGACAAGATTTATGGCGCCGTTAATATAAGGCCGCTGATCGTATATCCATTTTATCGACAGCCCCTGTTCTTTGAGAACGCCGCCGTTCAGACTGCTGACCACGGCCTCCACCGCGTCGGTCATCTCCAGAACATTCGCCCCAACCTCAGGAACAATGCCCATCATCATGGTACGGCCACCCTCGAACTTCACCGCGGAGTCGCTGGTGGCAAACCCGTAAGCCACGTCGGCCACGTCGGACACTTTGACCCCGCCGTTCTCAGAGATTATAAGCGTTTCATTTATCCCCCCGATAGAGGCATATTCTGAAACCGTGCGAACGCGGTAGTTTTTTCGTCCCACCGGGAGCAGCCCCGCTGATATGTTGACGTTGTCCTGGGCAAGCGCGGAAGCAAGCTTGTCCACAGTGATCTTGTACGCCGCCATCTTTGCAGGCACCATGGTGACCTGCATCTGAGTCGGTCTTCCCCCGAAAAAAAACACCTCCGAAACACCCTGCACACGTTCAAACTGGGGAACAATCTCCTCTTCGACATAGGTACGGTAAGAGTCGATACCGGCGGTGTTCCCTTCGTCCAGGGTGAAAAGCATGAAAATAACCGGCGAGGTGTCGGCTCCGCTGGCTCTTATAACCGGCCTGTCCACATTATCCGGGTATCCGCGCACTTCGCTGAGTTTGTTTGAAACAAGGAGCACAGCCTCCATCAGGGGTGCGCCAAGCTGGAACTGCAATGTTATGGAACCGGAACCGTTGCCGGATGTACTTTCCATCTCCAGCAAACCTGTCAGGCTTTTCAGTACGTCTTCCTGGCGGTCTATAACTTCCCTTTCCATCTCATACGGGGTCGCCCCGGCCCAGCTTGTCCTCACTGTGACTGTCGGGTATTCAACGCTGGGGTTGAGCTGATAGGGCATATTCAAAAGCGCTTGAATGCCGAAAAGAGCTATAAACAAAATAGCGACGAATACTTTTACGGGGTTGTTCAGAGCGTATTTCAGCACTGTCATTGTAATTTTACCGCGATACGCCGGCGGCGGACGGAACTCCCGCCTGAGACACTGAGACGCTCTGCCCCTGCCTTATGGTTTCGTTGCCGCGGGTCATAACAAGGTCGCCGGCTTTGAGCTTATCGCTCATTACTCCCGCTTTTGAGCCGCTGTAGCCGATTACATCCACATGCACCAAGCTTGCCCTGCCTTCGGAAATTGCGAAAACCGCGTCCCTGCCGTCGCGCCTGACAACGGCATCGCGGGGAATCATCAGCGCAGGCTGTTTATCACCTGCGGGCAAAAAAACCGCCGCGTCCATCCCGCCTAACAACAACTTATCATAGTCTAAATCTATTTTAACCGGAAACGTGCGGCTTGCGATGTTTCCCTGAGGTATCAGAACCCTTGTACGGCCGATATATTTTTTGCCTTCCACACTGACTGTCACATCGGAACCGGTTTTCACAAAACCAGCCACCGCCTGCGGAATATTCACCGCAACCTCCAGGCGTCCGGAAGCAAGCTCACAGACAGTCGCACCCACGCTGACCCACTCCCCCTGGTTGACGTACCGCTTCAGTATGACGCCGTCAAACGGTGCTGTTACTTGGGAGCGCTTGTTCTCTTCCCTCAGAACGTTCAGTTCTGCCGTATAAACCTTATAAAGCCTTGACTGCACAAAATAATCGGTTTCAGCATCCTGAAGACGCTGCAGCGGTGTGGCATTATCCGCGTAAAGGGCCTGAATCCGCTCAAAATCTCTTTTCGCCTTATCCAGGACATGTTTTTGCTGATCCAGGCGCGCGTCGGAAGCTTCTATGCTGTAGTTCAATATATCCCTGTTCAAAGTAAGCAACACAGTGCCTTTTTTCACGGCCGCGCCTTCGTCGGCGACCACGGAATCAACCTTGCCCGCGCGCTCGGCGGCAAGTTTGGATATAGCATAATACTGAACCGTGCCCACATACTCTTTCACCGGCTCCACCGCTCCGTTTTCCACCGGGGCTGCGGACACCAGGGTCGGCCGCACCTCCTGCGCATTGGCAGAAAAGGCAAACAAGACAAATGTTAAACTGCAAAATATTGCTTTAATTGTATTGACCGAGTACCCGGCACGAAAAGTATATTTGCTCACTTCCACTTATAATAACCTATTTTATCAACCATCTTCGCCAGGTACTCTTTGGCCTGTTTTTTAAACACTGCGTACTCGCCGGGCGGAAAAAGCTTTATAAAGTCCTGCTCCGTCTCTTTCATTCGCGGCTCGATGGTTTCAACCAGTTTCCGCCCTTTATCCGTAAGATATACCAGATTCAGGCGTTTATCAGCCGGACTGTTGCGCCGTTCAATAAGCCCTTTGTCTATAAGCCGCTTTAACATTCTGGTGGTGTTTGCCTGGTCTTTGAGCGCCTGTTCCGACAGGCTTTTCTGGCTGATGCCGTCTTTCTCATACAGCTCTATAAGGAGTCCGGTCTGCTCGACTGTCAGCCCGAAGGGGCGCAGCATGCGAGTGGTCTCCACATACTGTATAGCTGATATGTTGAAAAAAATCACCGGCAGAGAGTCGCTACCCTTAATAAAAAGTTCTTTCATTAAAGCACCCCTTCAAATATAATATGAATATACTTGTTTAGACTAAGTATTGCAATAAAATTAATCCCGTCCGCACTGTTTTGCCCCGACCCGTTTGTTGACATAAATACACGTATTGATATAATGTAGCCGGATTAACTTATAAAGCACGGAGAGGTGCTGACATTTTTTCATGGCGGCCGGCCCAGGACTCAGACATGCCCTGCTATCTTCAGATAGCGGATCACCTCAGGACGCTGATCCTGAAAGGGTATTTCAGCGGCGGAGACAGACTGAGCGAAAGATTCATCGCACGCCAGACCGGTGTCAGCAGAAACACCGTTACCCGCGCTTTTAACATTTTGCGGGAATACGGTTTTCTGGATTCGAATCAGCGTTTCTCCACCCGCATTACAAGGGGTGCGGCAAGATTGACGGAAACCGGGGTAGATTGGCAGCGGCTTCTCTCACGCAGTATTTATAAAGAAAAATCGTCATATTTCAAACAGCAGATCAATAACAATATAACTGATTCCGAAAACAGCGTGGTCACACTCCGGTTTAACAACAAAGAGTTCGGGACCGCCGATTTTTTCTATGATGTTGTGCATTCACTGACCCGTAATGATGTCAGAGAGAAATTCAATGTGTTGTCCGCACAGGGTCTGCCGGCTCTCCGCGAGGAAGTTGCCATGTTCCTGCGCAGATACGGAGTAAAGACCGCCGCTGAGAATATTGTAATTTTTTCATGGACCGGGGACGCGCTGGCCTGTGTATCATCAATTATGATACCGCCGAATACAGTGGTATTTAATCAAGAGCACGAGGCCACAGAGATATTTTCCCCCTTTCCGCAGACCAACTACCGTTGCCAGATCAGGTCAGACGGTGAGGGAATGATCCCCTCCGAACTGAAACGCCTGTTAAACGCTAACGCAGGCAGGAATCGCGTGCTGCTGATCTCTCCCATAAACCATGTGCCCACCGGCGCGGTCATGAGTGCACGCCGGATTGAAGAGATAGCCGCATTATGCCGCAAAGAACAGGTTCCGATAATTGAAATCGACATGCTCAGAGACATAACGGTCGTTCCGCCGCCGTTTCCCTTTGTGACACACAGCCCGTCTTCGGTTATCAATATAGGGGCGCCGGGAATTGCAAGCGAAACCGGCATTACTTTCGGCTGGATAATTGTTCCGGACAGCCTGGTATATAAATTTGTAAACGCAAAAAGCTTTATGTACGGCGCCAATAACACACGGGAAATTCTAGCCTGGCATATGTTCAAAGATGGACGCTATGAAAAGTATCTGAATCGCGTGCAGGCTGTGTGCGCCGGCCGTAACAACGCAGTAAACGCCGCGCTTGAAAAATACCTGGGGCAAAACGCCGCCTGGGATAAAAACGCAGCAGTTTTTAAAACAGTAAAACTTAAAAACGGGCTTATCCTTGACAAAAGAGTCATCGACAAGTACCTGAGCTTAACGCTGACGAAACTCTATAACGCACCGGACGACACTATATTCATGGAAATAATAACCATGTCTAAAGACAGCCTGGTCAATATGGTCATCGATCTGGCAAAGAATTATATAACAACACTCTAATTTCGCTCAATCTGGACACAAAAATACTAAACGTCTGGCAATCGACAGTGTCCAGATTCTGATCTATCTTATCATCACATTCTGCGTGTAATTTTTTAACGAAGAAGAGGAGGAGACTGTGAAAAAACTGATCGAAAAATCAGGCGGTGAAGCTGTGTCCGTTTTGGGAAACCTGAGCAGGCGGGGCTTTCTGAAGGCAACCACCGGACTGATGGGCGCCGCCGCCATTTCCGGGTGCGATGCCGGGAGCGACGGGGAGGAAGTGCGCTATCTTGACGACCTGGTCATGGATGCTGAGGTTAAAACCGTCTTCAACACTGGGGCGTTTAACTGCGGTTCAAGATGCGTACATAAAATCCACGTGAAAAACGGCCGTATGCTGGCGCTGACTTCCGCCGGCGACACCGACCCGGGCACATTAAACACGGATGAATTCGCCAATGAAAAGGTAAGCGAGCCTCTGCAGCAGCGCGCATGCGTGCGTGGATACGGCTACATCCAGCGTACATATCAACCGGACCGCATCAAATACCCTCTGGTGAGGACGGGTAAACGGGGCGACGTCAGCAGCTTCAAGATGGTCAGTTGGGAAACGGCGCTGAAGCTTGCGGCGGATAAAGTGGCGGCCGCTTTCACACGGGCATCAACGCTTAAATACGTGCCGGTGATGGATGAGAGCGGTTTGCTCACAGCTCTGGGCAGCATGAGCGGCTTCCCACTATCACACCTCACATCAATGAATCGGTGGGAAACATGGACGGCGGCCTGCTTGACAGTATAGGTCTTTCCGCCGTGGCCAACAGCAGAGCCAACAGGTACCATTCAAAATGCGTCATAAGCTGGGGAATAGATTCCACCCGAACCTCGTGGTGGCAGCCCCATACACATTGGATGAATACCAAAACCAAAGAAAACGGCGCTGAACGTGTGGTTATAGCACCAAATTTCAACAACGACGCGGCAATACTCGGCACAGGCGCCAAATCCACTTTCAAAAAATGGACAGACACCGATACCACATATAACACAACCCGTAATTCAGGCACCCCGGACGGCACGGGAGCCACAGGTGTCGAAGTAACGGTAAATATCCCCACATGGGTGCCCATCCGCCCCGCCACGGACGGTGCGCTGGCCGTAGCCATCATGTATACCATATATAAACGGGGTTTGCACGACATTAACTTTATAAACGACAACTGTTTCGGCTTTTACAACGACACAGATGTTGCAAGCAAGGCACCCGACAACCCGAACAACACATATAGGATATTAAGCGGGAACCCGCCCGTGATGGTATTTCCCGGCAGCGGCACCATCGGCGGGCACAGCTACACAATGGGCGACAAGTTCGGCGGTCACATGTACGACGTCCCTGCGGGTAAATCGTATCGCGAATATTTGATAAGCCTCGAAAACAGCCTCTGG
>JAVBTI010000175.1:0-3748 GCA_031556255.1 Deferribacterales bacterium
ATAAAATCTTTCAATATTTTATTGAGAGCGGTGCCGATATGGATATTGCCGTTTGCGTAAGGCGGGCCGTCGTGCAGCACATATTTTTCAGCGCCGGCCCGACTGGCCAGAATTTTGCGGTACAGATCCCCGGCCTGCCACTTTGATATACGTTTCGGCTCCTGTTCGGCAAGTCCGGCTTTCATGGGAAAATCTGTTTTGGGTAAATTCAGCGTATCTTTATAATCCATCCGTAGACTCCTTACATCACAAAGAAAACTTAAGAATACCACCTCCCGCAAAATTATTCAATAGCGGAGTGACTCCGTCCGCCCATTTTTATAACACAATGCAAACTTTTGATATTTACCCGACAGGCTACATACTGCTGACTGCCGGATGTTCCACAGCTACGGCCGCTTTCGGAACCGAAACATCTCTTGTACGCACAGGCTAAAAAACCGGCTTAACTTTTATGCTTTTATATATTATATTAGCTCCATGAACGGATTATCAGTTGCTGTAATCGCCGGGGGGATGTCCAGAAGGTTCGGCAGGGACAAGACTCTGGCTCAGTTGGAAGGCAGGCCGCTTATTCAATGGGCGGTTGACGGCGCGCGCGCCCATGGTAGCAGTGTTTTTGTGGTGAGCAAGGAAAGCGGGAAATACGCTTTTCTTGAAGGTGTTACATTTGCGAAAGACAAATACGAGATACAATGCCCGATGGTGGGATTGGTCACGGTTTTTGACCATACTGCGGACGACGCCGTGTTAATGATCTCCGCCGATATGCCCCTTTTCCCGTTCGCCGCACTGGATGCGATGTATGAAGCATTTAAGGGCCATGATGTTGCCGTGCCCGATATCGGCGGCAAGCTGTACCCCTGTGCGGCTATCTATCACAGGCGGACGGTGCCTCTGTTTGAAAAAATGCTTAAGGAAGGTGATTACAAACTTGTCAGAGCTTTTAACAAGCTGGATGTTGTAAAGCTCGGCGAAGATTTTTTTGCCCCGTGGGACAAGGACAAGACCGGGTTCATAAACGCCAACACCCCCGCCGAACTGGAATATCTTGTCAGGAAAAGGAGTTAATATGGCCGGATTTGAAAAGATACAGGTTTTACGCGATCGGATAGACGACATAGATTCACAGATAGCCGCACTTCTTGACAGGCGGGCGTCGGTTGCCGCCGAGGTAGGAAAAATCAAGACCGGTGAGGGACTCGCCATATACGATCCCCGCAGAGAATCGGAAGTCCTCACGCGCGTGGCACTGGAAGCAAGAACTCTTTCAACGGACGACATGCAGTTGATCTACAGGTGCATTCTGGATATCAGCAGGAGATATCTGGAACGGCTTGAAATGCTTGAAAAATAGCGGCCGTTAATCATTCTGGTAAAGGAACTTCTCAATATAGATATTATCTATCTTATCAGTGTTGTAAGCTCCGGAGAGGCTTTGCCTTATGTCCGACTTGAGCAGATCCTGCCCCTGAGGGCTGGCCAGGTCGGCGCTGCTGAATTTCGAAAGGGAATCGCGCACCACGGACACGGTGTATTCGCGGTTGGTGGTGAGCTGTTCCGCCACCCCGGAGGAGGTTGTTTCCAGCGTAATATCCAGGTTATAATATGTTTTTTCGCCGGGGCGGTCAGCGGCCACGGTGCCGACGACATTTTTCATCTGGATATAATATCCGCCTCCGGATTGCGTCATCTCAATGGTATTTTTATTGTAAGGCGTTTGCACTCCCCGGGAAGACATGACGCCGCTGAAACCGTCTGTGAGCAGGCTGCCCGTGAGTTTCCAGATAAGCGCCAGCATTATTACAAAAACAAGCAGCACAACAATTATTTTCATCAATTTGCCTGTTGTATCTTTCATGGTTATAATATAAGTAATATCTCCCGTTATTACCAGATAAAAGTACGGAGGTTTTGAATGCGGGTGGCTTTTGTCGCGTTCGGCTGTAAAGTGAACCAAGCTGAGGTGGATAAACTTGTCTCCGGTCTGGCCGGGCTGAGCGCGGAGTACGTCAAAAACACCGGTAATGCGGATATCGCGGTGGTAAACACCTGCGCCGTCACTGAAAAAGCGCAGAAAGACGGTGAAAGATATCTGAAACAACTTAAAGAGCATAATCCGGATCTTTCCGTCATCGCCACCGGCTGCCTTGCGGAGCTTCTTAAAGACCGCCTGAACGGTTCCGGCGTGGACGTGGTGGTTTCCAACACGGATAAAGATTCAATATTAAATATAATCAGGGCGGCGGCCAAGAAGATCATGTCAACGGAATCGGACAAAGCTGAGAACGCCACAGGCTTACCCATCCCCCCAGGCGGGAGGGGGGAAGAGGCAACGACCAATAGGAGAGTGTTGACGGAGCCGGAGAAGATAAAAGGCGCCTATGGCAGACGGACGAGAGCATTCGTGAAGATCCAGGACGGCTGCGATTCCTTTTGTGCTTACTGCATCATTCCTTCCCTGCGGGGCGCGCCTTCCAGTACTGATGCCGGAGCCGTCTGCGATGAAATAACGGCCCTCGTGGCGGCAGGATATAAGGAGATCGTGCTGACCGGCATCCATATCGGCATGTACGGCAAAGATAAGGATGAGGAAGTCGCTCTGACCGGCCTTTTAAAAAGACTGCTTGAAATAAAAGGAGATTTCAGGATACGCCTGAGCTCCCTCGAGGTGCCGGAGATAACCGCGGAATTGCTTTCACTTGCCGCCGGTTCCGGAGGCAGAATATGCCCGCACTTTCATATATCACTGCAGAGCGGAAGCGCCGCGGTACTTTCGAAAATGGGCAGAAAATACGCTCCGGAAGATTTTATCGCGGCGGTGGAAAATATTCGCAAAGCCATGCCGGACGCCTGCATCGGCGCTGATGTGATAACCGGCTTTCCGGGGGAATCGGACAGGTTTTTTGATGAGACGGCCGTACTGCTGGAGCGGGCGGGGTTGAACTACCTCCATGTATTCCCGTACTCCAAACGCCCCGGAACCCCGGCAGCGGAAATGCAGGGGCAGGTGCCGGGCGCAGTGAAAAAAGAGAGGGCGGACAGGCTGCGCAGGCTTGGGGAAGAGTTCCGTGCAAAGAGTGCCTCCGCCATGAAAGGAAAGTGCGTTCGTGTGCTCGCGGAGCGTGGCGGGAAAGGACATTCGGATAATTTTTATATGGTCAGGCTGCCCGCGGGCGTGCCTGTGAATACCTTTGCCACGGTGACGGTAACGGGGTGCGATGAAAATAATATACTTATCGGCAACTGATGCATGGCAGCCCATTTAATGCGTGACAAATTATATCGCAACGATTATAATACCATTTTACCGGAGTATTATTAAGATGCACAAAAATATAATTCTGCCTAATATGATAACCCTTCTGGGACTTTTGAGCGGCGTTTTTTCCATGGTGCTGGCGATGAAGGGGAGCTACTATTTCGCGGCGATCGCCATCCTTCTCGCCGCTGTTTTTGACGGGCTGGACGGTAAAGTGGCCAGGCTTGTCAAAGGCACCAGCGAGTTCGGCGTGCAGCTTGATTCCCTTGCGGACGTAGTATCTTTCGGTGTTGCGCCCGCGATTTTGGTTTACCACTGGCAGTTTGAGGGAGTCCATCAGGTGGGCATCATGGCGACCTTTCTTTTCGTGGCCTGTGGCGCCCTTCGCCTCGCCCGCTTCAACGTGCAAACGAAAAAAATATCAAATCTGTTTTTTGTGGGTCTCCCCATACCGGGCGCGGCGGCTGTTATCGCGTCCAGCGTGCT
>JAVBTI010000111.1:0-4724 GCA_031556255.1 Deferribacterales bacterium
TGGCCCTGACAAGTTTGATCACGGCATCCGCGTCGATATCGACCCCGGCCACTCCGGCATAACGCCCGTTGATTTTGAAAGGTTTGCTCACGGATATGGTTTTCACCTTTTTACCGTCGTAATCATGCTCTTCGGCCTCAGTAATGTACGCCTTCCCGGATTTCAGAGCCGCTGCGTAACGTTCGCCGGCCACATCCTTCATCTCAGACACCTTAACCCCGCCGCCGTCCCTGTAAACCATAGGCGCAAAACGCGCGGCGGAATCGGTTCCGCTGAAAACCCCCGGCTCCCACACTATCCAGACCGCAAAAAGATCGCCGTTATCGTTCAGCACCGATGTCAGGTAATTGATGGTGTTTTCCCCGCCGATTCCGCTTAAGAAGCCGGAGGAACTGTCCATTGCCTCCGCCGTGTTTACGGCCTGGCTTACTTTGCCCTGAATCAGGTTGGCATAGCGGTAAGCGACGTTCCATGCGTTGCTTTTGGCAAGCTTATCAATTTCAGTGTGAAATGAATTGTAAACTATCAGGCCGACCGCCAGAAACGAAACGGCAACAGCCGCTATAACAGGAATCAGAATTTTCATGCGAAAAGACAATTTCATACCCCGCCCCCATCTTTTATCAAGCGTATGATATTAAAACAGTTATATGAAAATGTCATTCACAATTTACGCATTAGTAAGCATAAAACGCTGTAAAATGGCTTTAAAGTTCATTATCGGGCCTCACATATACAATATTTTTTCAGTCTACATCAGCCCCAGGGATTTCAGGAACCCGACCGCTACATCCCGGTAATCTTTGCCTTCCACGTCAACCTGGTAATTCAGCCCGATCATGGTTTCCTCATCGATTTTGCCGGCGAGCATGTTCAGCACATCCCTGAGTTCGGGGTATTTCTCCAGCGTCTCCTCCCGTACCACGGGCGCGGCGTAATACGGCGGGAACAGGAACCTGTCATCCTCCAGCACCACAAGGCCATACTCTTTCAGCAGGCCGTCGGTGGAAAACGCGTCCACCACCTGGCTGGAGTCGGTCGATATCGCTTTATACCTGAGTGCGGCCTCCATCGGATAGATTGCCTTAAATTGCAGCCCGTACAGTTTTTCAAGCGCCGTAAGGCCGTCGGGCCGGTTGGCAAACTCCACGGTGGGGGTAAATGTCAGCCCCGGCGCGTGAAGCCTGAGGTCGGATATTTTGGCAAGATTGTACTTTTCCGCGGTTTCTTTGCGCACGGCGATGGTATAGGTATTATTGAAGCCCAGAGGCGCGAGCCACTCTATACCGTAGAGCTTTTTGAACTCGTCTTTTGATGTTTTATAAACCTCATCCGGGTTTGTGTTGTTCGGAAGCTTGAGGATATTTATATATGCCGTTCCCGTGTATTCCACATACATATCCACCAGCCCCTCTTTCATGGCGGTAAAAACCATGTTGGAGCCGCCGAGGCTCATCTGCCTGTTGACTTTGATCCCGGTATGCGCTTCCACAAGCTCGGAGAATATGTTTCCCAGGATCTGCTGCTCGGTGTAGTCTTTTGACGCAATGGTTATGCTTTTCTGGCGGCTTTCTACGAGCGCTCTTCCGGAAGCGACCGCCACCACCGCAACCAGAACCGCAACCGCACCGGCAAACACAGCCTTCTGCATGGCCTTGCGCCGCCGCAGATCTTCCGCGCTGACGTATATGTTTCTCATATTGAGCGGGGTGACGAGAAGCTCCACCCTGCCCAGCAGATAATCCACAAGTAGAGCCAGAATACACGCGGGCACGGCGCCGGCGATAATCATATAGTTATTGACCGACTGGATGCCTGAAAACACAAGATACCCCAGACCGCCAGCGCCAACCAGCGCGGCTATGGTGACAAGCCCTATGGCTGTAACCGCAGATATCCGCACCCCGGCCATGATAACGGGCAGGGCGAGCGGAACCTTCAC
Organism: Deferribacterales bacterium; assembly: GCA_031556255.1. Taxonomy (GTDB): domain Bacteria; phylum Chrysiogenota; class Deferribacteres; order Deferribacterales; family JAISNW01; genus JAIRQX01. The sequence continues at coordinate 1,943 of JAVBTI010000111.1, forward strand.
CATGAAAAGGATCTGCCGGGAACTCATCCCTATCCCCCGTGCCGATTCAATCATCTGTGGGTTTATGTTCATCACGCCCGTGTATGTGTTCTTAATTATGGGCAAGAGTGAGTACAGCGTGATCATAAACACGGCGGGCAGCATTCCGATGCCCAAAAAGGATATGGCGAAGCCTAAAAGCGCCAGGCTGGGTATCGCCTGCACCAGATTGGCGAAATTTATCACCACCTTAGCCGTTTTGCTATGGTTTGTTATAAATATCCCCAGCGGGACGCCTATAAGGATGGAGATGATAACCGCCGCCGCGGTGAGTTCCATATGCTCAGCGGCAAGCGAGGCAATCTGGTGCCGGCGCTCGATCACAAACGATATAAATTCTTTCATTGCCTGCCTCCGTCGTCTTCGTCAATATACTGCTGGCTCAGGGCGGATATAAGGCTGGCGGGGGTGATAAGCCCTTTCAGCCTGCCGTTTTCCGTAACGGGTACGCGGCTGATATTCTGCGTATTCACCAGTTTGAGAACATCCGGCATGGAGTCGTCCGGCGCCACGGTTATCACGTCGGTCTTCATTATATCGCTGACAGGCATATTTAGGTTTGCCTGTCCGCGGATTTTTCTAGCGGTGGTAAATCCCAGGAGCTCGCCGGCGCGGTTCACCACAAACACTGCGTCCACATGGTTTTCCCGCATTTTTTCCTGGCAGCGCAGCAGGGTGGTATACGGATAGCACACCACAGGGTTGTTGATCATGATATCCCCGGCCTTGATAAACTCCGGTGAGTTCCAGATGCGGTTTTTACCCACAAATTCCGTTACAAAGCCGTCCGCCGGATTTTTAAGGATATTCTCCGGGGTATCGTATTGCAGGACGCGCCCCTCTTTCATGATGCAGATCGTATCGCCCACCTTGACGGCCTCGTTCATATCATGTGTTACGAAAACGATGGTTTTATGAAGGTTATTCTGTATGTTTATGAGTTCGTCCTGAAGCTGGCCTTTTGTTATGGGGTCGAGGGCGCTGAAAGGTTCGTCCATTAGGATTATCTCAGGATCATTTGCGAACGCCCGCGCCACACCGACCCGCTGCTGCTGCCCGCCGGAAAGCTGGCTGGGAAATCTGTGCGAAAGGGCGGAATCAAGCCCCGTCATCTCAAAAAGCTCTCCCAGCTTCCGGTCGATCTCTCCGGGAGGCGATTGTTCCAGCCTGGGTATAATCGTGATGTTCTCCCGCACAGTCATGTGTGGGAAAAGGCCGGTCTGCTGGATTACATACCCCATCTTACGGCGCATTTCTATCATATCCAGCTCGTTGATATCGATGCCTTTGATGCGTATTATCCCTTCCGACGGCCGCACGAGGCGATTGATCATTTTGAGCATGGTGGTTTTGCCGCAACCGGACGGTCCCACAAGCGCAACCGTCTTCCCTCCGGGGATCTCCAGGCTTATACCGTCGATAACCTTTCGCTCCCTGTAGCGCTTTGTGACCTTTTCAAAGGTAATCATTAACACCTCCATAGCACTGATTGTTTAGGAAATAAAATAACAAAACCATTAAATCCATATATATATAAAGTTACAGCAAAATGAAGAAAAGTCAAATTTTTCAAACGAAAAAGACCCTATTTTAATTAAAAAAGCATAATTTAATACATTTATTTAAAAAATGTCTTAAAAACATAAATATTTACTGTTGAGAATTCCCGGAATCGATCGCATATTGCGTGTGATGAACACTATTCTTAACGCGGATTTTTTTGACAGGGACGCAGCCACATTGGCAAAAGACCTTCTGGGGAAAATGCTGTGCCGCCGCACGGGAAATATCCGGCGCAGAGCGCAAATCATAGAGACGGAAGCATACTATATCCACGAAAAAGGGAGCCACGCCAGCCTCGGTTACACCGAAAAGCGCAAAGCGCTCTTCATGCCCGCGGGCACCATATATATGTATTATGCCAGAGGTGGTGACTCGCTGAACATAAGCGCCGCCGGGGAAGGAAACGCTGTGCTCATAAAATCGGCCGTGGTTGCGGAGGATAACAGCCCCGCAGCCATAGAGGCTATGCTGAATGATAATCCCGTCAAAAATTCCGACAAGCCGCGCCCAGTCGAACGCCTCTGCTCCGGCCAGACTCTCCTTTGCAAATCGCTCGGACTGAAAGTCCGGGAGTGGGACGGCAGGCCGTTTGACCCGCCGGTCTTTTACTTAGAGGACAGCGGCTACCGGCCTGAGGAAATCATATCCGCCGCCCGGCTGGGGATACCTGCAGGGCGGGACGAGGAGCTGGTGCTGCGTTATATCGACGCAAAATATCTGAAATACACCACGAAGGGCCGTGTGTAGAAGGAACCGGATAGCCTGGTCTTTCGGCTGCATTGTACGGGCGGGTGCGGATGCGCCAGTTTCACGCTTCCGCAAATCCCGCACTTTACTTAGAGGAAAAAGATCCTTATTCAGCGCCGCACAAGTGCTGCACCCCGCCGGCGGCCATCCCGGCCAACCCCAGGCAATATCCCGTGCGCGCATATTTCCGGACATCGTCATACCACTTCAATACCCACGGCAGCATAAACTCCCGGGCGAACTCCGCCACCGCTTCATCAGCCCCCTGTTCCGTGAGATGCGCGAGAAACTCAAGTTCAAGTCCTATATGGTCGTCCGGTTCCGAATACTTTTTCTTTGCCATCATCCCGTGCCGCTCGTAAAACTTCCGCACTTTGAGAGTATCTTCATTAAACAGCAGGCGGTCTTCGTCAAGATATACGGAACCCCAGGG
>JAVBTI010000093.1:0-7889 GCA_031556255.1 Deferribacterales bacterium
GTTATATCCGTGATATAGCCCGGAGCCTGCCGGTACAGGAGCAGTGTTTCGAGCCGGGTAAGGTTATCCAGCGGCTTCAGATCAGTGACATGGTTCTCCGACAGGTTCAGATAATAGAGCCCCGGCAACGATGCAAGCGGAGTGATGTTATCAACCTCACTGAGCGGCAGTTCCAGCCGTATAAGATTGGGCAGGGAGGCCAGCGGGGTTAGATCCGAAATCATGGTGCCGTGGTTGCCCATATTAATGCTTTCAAGGTTTGGAAACTGCTCTATCCCTTCGAAACTCGATATGTACGGATCGTTGCATTTGAGATGCACCACCCTAACGGCATCTTCCTCGAATATGGGGTTCAGATACGAATTGGGGATATTATTGCGTATGCACTGTTCCAGTCTGGTCCCCCGGGGGAAGACTATCGCTTTACGGGCGTCCGCGGCACACGCGAAAGCTGTGCATGTGAAAAATATCAACACTGCAACGATGATCCTGTTCATAGGCATACTATCGGTAAAAAAATTATTTTACTTAAGGTTATTTTAACTGTAAAAGTATGCAGATGAGTATAAGCAGCGCAGGAGGAATTTATATGAAAAACACTTTGATTGCCGCCGCTGTGTCGCTTTTTCTGGCTGCGGGCTGCGCGCAGCAGGCACAATATCCCGACATGACCATAAATACTCTCCAGGACAGCACTTTTCCATGCCTGAAGATTGTATTCCCTGACAGTATCAAATTTGAAGATATGAAAGTCGCCACTGACGGCAATGAATCGCTCCTTATCTATACACTCACTATGAACGCGCGGCCGCAGTATGAAATTTCCGTTATCAAACGCCACACATCTTCCGCAGATGTGGAGTGGAGCCTTGTACCTATATCCGATCAGTACGACGGCACTATAAAATTCTACGACATTCCCCCCACGGACATATATTTCGACAGATCCGCCGCAGTGGCGCTGATCGACAAAAACGGCCAGATTTACCTGCGGGGCATAATGGGCGAATACACTACTCCTGACACGGTTTATATGGTGGTAACCGACAGGATTGTCCAGAAAGAGGGTTATTTACATCTGTTTTCGGTGGACAAATGGCGTAACTCTTCCGCCGGCAAGCGAATGATAAGCGATATGAAGGATCAGGTGGACTGGTATTATAACCACACCGAGGTTCTGGACTGCAACACCAGGCCCAGAGCCGATAAGTTGTGGTGGGAATAAAACCCCGCATGGATTCCCGCCTTCGCGGGAACGGCGGAAGGGGGTGGTTTGCCGTCCGGCCTAATCCGCCGTCCCGGGCAGCCCCGCGGACGGGGCGTGCCCATGGCCGGCACTGAAATAACCCGCTCACGGATGAGCACATAGATATCGTGCGCACAGGAATGTGCGCTCAATTAAGGAGTATTATTTATGACCAAAATCAAAGTTGCCATCAGCGGTCTCGGCAATCTGGGCAAATATGCCATCGAGGCGCTGGAAAACACATCTGACATGGAGTGCGTGGGGGTACTGCGCAGAAAAAGCTCCCTCGGCACCAAAATATATGATCTCAGAGGCATTCCCGATTTCGACAGCATCACCTCGCTGGAGCAAAAGGCTGGCAAGCCGGATGTAATAATTTTGTGTTGCCCGTCAAGGCAGGTGCCGGAAGAGGCGGCCGAATACCTCTCCAGAGGCTATCATACCGTGGACAGTTTTGACATACACACGGAAATAGTGCCGTTTCTGGAAGAACTCGACCCGGTGGCGGTAAAAGCGGACAAAGCTGCGATAGTTTCAGCCGGCTGGGATCCGGGCACTGATTCAGCCATCCGCGCGTATCTGGAAGCGATGGCTCCCGCGGGCACCACCTTCACCAACTTCGGCAGGGGGCGCTCCATGGGCCATTCCGTTGCCGCCAGAGCTATAAAAGGCGTGGCCGACGCCACATCCATCACTATCCCCATCGGGGGCGGCAGGCATTCGCGCCTTGTGTACGTGGTGCTGGAGAAAGATGAAGTTATCCAGACTGTGATTGACAGGATAAAAACCGATGACTACTTTTCCCATGACCCGCTGCAGGTGGTACAGGTGGCGGATTCCGCAGTGCTTGAGATGGTGGCCGACTCCTCCCACGGCGTCCTTATAGAACGCACCGGCGGAACAGGCCCGGTATCCAACCAGAACTTCAAGTTTGACATGCGCATCAACAACCCCGCCCTGACGGCGCAAATACTGGTTGCATGCGCCCGCGCGGTGACAAAGATGCCCGCCGGAGCTCATACGCTGATAGATGTCCCGCCGGTGCATCTGCTGGCCGGGAACCGCAAAGAACTTATTAAAAGGCTTGTCTGACAATGAAAATCACCCTGGTATATGTTGTCATAATCGCCTTTCTGCTTTTTTATCTGGTATTCGGACATAACGGTGTGCTCAAATATAATGAAATGGTGCGCATCCAAAAGGAATACCAAAGGCAGATCCATGAGATGGACGAGCAAATCGCCTTTCTGGACAGGGAACTTGAGCTCCTAAAAAAGGACAACGCATACCTTGAATATGTCATCCGCCGGGAGCTGGGGCTGCAGAAACCGGACGAAGACCAGTATATAATACCAGATAATGCAACAGTACCAGGTAAGTGAGCTTACAGACAAAATAAAAAAATTGTTCGACGGTGCCTTTCAGGGAATGATCATGGTTCATGGCGAGGTGGCCGACAACTCCAAATCTTCAGGCGGTCACTTTTATTTCTCCCTCAAAGACGAAGGGGCAAAATTGAAGTGCGTATATTTCAGGCAACTTATCCGCCCCGACTCCTTTATTCCTAAAAACGGCGATAAAGTCAGCGCTATAGGGGAACTGCGCCTCTATGAACCGGACGGCTCATACTCACTTTCCGTCCGCAAAGTTATCTACTCGGCCGTTGGTGACTTCTGGCACAAATTCGAAGAAACCAAAAAGAAACTTGCCGCGCTTGGACTGTTCGACAGCGCCTCAAAACGGCAGTTGCCCGCCTTCCCCAAAAGGGTGGCGCTCCTCACCGCCGCAACAGGTGCCGCGGTAAACGATTTCATTGTTACATCAAGAAACGCCGGCGGGTTTTACAGCATAGATATCTGGCCGGTCCCCGTGCAGGGGAAAGACGCCGCCCTCCGGATTGTGAAAGCCATATCACAGGCCGGCAAACGGACAGACCTTTACGACGCGCTGGTGCTGACAAGAGGAGGCGGTTCACTGGACGATCTGGCGGCATTCAACGAGGAGTCCGTGGCAGTGGCGCTGAAAAACTCCCTTGTGCCGACCATTTCCGCCATAGGCCACGAACAGGACGTCACCATATGCGATTTCACGGCGGACGAAAGAGTGGCGACTCCCACCGCAGCCGCGGAAAGATTGTCACGCATTCCCAAAGAATCCGGGACAAATATTTCGTTATTGCAAAATAGATTATTAACCCTGTTGCGTTGGCGGCGGGAAAGTGCTATCTTAACATATGACAGGCTGAATGCAAAATTGCAGGCGTCCGGTGCGCCCGCTTTGCTTCACAGTCTTAAATTGCGTTTGCGGAACGCTTATCTGGGCATTGTCTCAGGATTGCGCGCGTACTCGGCAAACCGCAGGGCACACTTTGAAAAATTGAATAGGGCGGCGGCAAAGTTTTCGCCGCAACAGCATATTTCCACCCTCCGCCATAAGGTGGATTTTTTACAATCTGAGCTTGAAAAACACGCCCGTGAGAAGCTCAGAGAGGAAAAACACGGGTTCGAACTGCTGGCTCAGCGGCTCGCTATGACGGATCCCGGGCGCCTCCTCGACATGGGCTATGCCCTTGTGACACGCGGCGAAGACATAATTACATCCGCCGCGGATGTGCGTCTTGAGGAAGAACTGGATATAAAGATGAAGAACGGCCGTATCAGCGCCTTTGTCACCGGCCGGAAGATCACGGAATAGTATACGGAACCTGCGGCACTGCCGCAGTGGTAATAAAATAGTCACGGAGAACGTTGAATGGACAGAATCCCGATAACGACCAAAGGCTTTGAAAGACTGAAAGCGGAACTGGAAAAACTGAAAGCTGTCGACAGGAAAGAAATTATCGAAGCGATTCAGGAAGCCCGCAGTCACGGCGACCTCAGTGAAAACGCCGAGTATGACGCCGCCAAAGAGCGACAGGGATTGATCGAAGCACGCATTACTGAGCTGGAATCAAAAATACCGCGGTTTGATATTATAGATATTGCGGGAATGAGCGGCAACAAGGTTATGTTCGGCGCAACGGTTGAACTGGAGAATATCGACAACGGCGAGAAGCGTAAATACATGATCGTCGGCCCCGATGAGGCGGATATTTCAGTCGGGCAGGTATCGATCCTGTCCCCGCTGGCGCGGGCAATAATCGGCAAAAAAGCCGGCGACGACGTGGTTGTGCAGGCTCCAGGCGGCGATATCGAATACGAAATCGTTAAAGTAACCTTCGCGTAGGGCGGCGGATAATGCTTAACGTTCCGAACGTCATAACAATTCTGCGCATCATCCTTGTCCCCACATATCTGTGGGCGATGTACGCCCATATCCCCTACGCCAACCAGTGGGCGTGCCTGCTTTTTATAATCGCAGGCCTCACCGACCTGCTGGACGGACACATAGCGCGCAAATACGGAATGGTAACAAACCTTGGCAAAGTGATGGACCCTGTGGCGGACAAAATCATGGTTGCCGCCGCAATGATAGTCCTGGTGGATCTGCACCATCTTGCGGCATGGATAGTGATACTTATGCTGTTCAGGGATTTCGCCGTGGGCGCGCTGCGGGATATCGCGGCCCAGCAGGGAACCATAATCGCCGCGGGCATCTGGGGCAAGCTCAAAACGGCACTCCAGATGGTTTCACTCTGTTTTCTGATATTCTATGACAGCGTTGTTGTATGGCCCCTCTCTGTATGGGGAGTACATATGAAAGGCGGACTTGCAGTCCCATCGGGATATGTAACGCTGCCTGTTTTTGAGATCGGCATGGTGTTGATGTATATGGCTCTCGTCGCGTCAATCCTTTCCGGCGTGATTTACTTCAAGCAGTATTCTAAAATGATCGTGAAATAAATGCGCCAGTTTTTTTCAGTATTGCGCAAACAGAAATATGTAGTATTTGTTGCCGTTCTGTCTCTCGTATTTTCGTTGCTGTACAATATCCCGTACTATGCGACTGTACTGAAGGGGAACATTCCGGTAACAACTTTCGCAGTAATTCTGGGAACGGCGGAGTGCCTGATATTGTGGTATCTGCTTGCCCTGAACAGATGGGTTTTCCTTGTAACCGGAGTAATCACTTTCATCCTGGCGGCCTCTTTCTCATATTACATGGTGGCGTATAAAACGATGATTAGCGTCGGGCTGATACGGGTGATTGTACTGGCCGACCCCCGGGAGGTATCGGCGTTTTTCGAGCCGGGCGCGGTGCTGTGGGTGCTCCTGGCCCTTCTGATATTCGCCTTTTTCTTCGCATGGCGCATCCGCCTGGAGAATAAACCGAAACCGCGTACGGCGGCAGCTCTGGTGGTAATCCTCTCACTGGCGGTGGTGGCGTGCAGAGCGGTGGAGCCTAAAGCCATTAAGCGCCATGTGGCCATGCCTTACGTATATTTCGAGCATATCTACCACTATTTCCTTGAAGCGCGCCGGGTAAACAGCTTCCTTCAGAATAAAACCGACATCGGCCGGGAGTATAATTTTACCTTTGATAATAAAAGTGACCCCATGACGATAGTTATGGTTATCGGAGAATCGCTTCGGGGCGACCATCTGGAGATAAACGGCTACCCTCGCCCCACCACACCCAATATGGCGGCATCCGGGGCTTACTCCTTCCCTAAAGCGCTCTCATGCAGGGCATTGACCTCCCACGCAGTGGCGTGCATGATGACCCGCGGCACGGCGGGCAACTGGGAGCTATCCCTCAAAGAAACCTCTTTTATATCGGTGTTTCGCAAACTCGGATTTTCCACATACTGGATATCCAACCAGGGGCGGCTGGGACATGATACCTGGGTGGGTTCCATCGCCACTGAAGCGGAAAATATACATTTCTGTGACGACACAAGGGCTGTCGGCGTCAAATCGGAGGATCAGTGCATGCTCCCGCTCATCGGGCAGGCGCTGGAAGACCCCAACCCGCACAAACTGATGATTGTACATACATACGGCAACCACGCCCGTTACGACGAGCGGTACGGCCCCGAGTTTGAAAAATTCACCCCCGTATGTGACAAGAGCAAACCTATGTCCGAATGCTCAGGTGAAGAACTGATCAACATTTATGACAACTCCGTCCTGGCAGTGGACGATTTTTACAACAGCCTGGTGGGGTTGATGAAAGATCGGGACGTGATGATGATTTACACCTCCGACCACGGGGAGCCGCTGGGTGAGAACGGCGTGCGTACCAGAGGAGACAACAATAACAGGCTGCTCACAGAGCGGGATGTCCCTTTTGTTGTATGGATGAGTGACGGCATGAAGGCGGAACACCCGGAAATAGAAAACGCTGTCAAAGGAAACATTGGCAAACCGGTCTCCCACGATTATCTGATTTATTCAGCGCTGTCCTGCGCCGGGGTAAAGTCCGGCTTTATAGATGAAAAGCTCAGCATATGCAGCCCGGACATGGAGCCGTATGCGGACCCCTATTTGACATGGTGATGTTATGGCTAAAGACATTAAAGAGTTCAAAGGCTTTCCCAGAGAGCTTATAGGCTTTCTTGAAGGACTCGGGCAGCATAACACAAGGGAATGGTTCCACGAACATCGCCCGGAATACGAAAAATATTTCCTCCAGAGCGCATTCTCCCTCACCAGCACACTGGGACGCGAACTCGGTAAGCTGGTGCCCGGCCTGCAATATGATCCCAGGATTGACAGGTCTGTGTTCCGGCTGAACCGCGACGTGCGCTTTTCAAAAAGCAAGGCTCCGTATAAGACAAATATGGGGATCGTTTTCTGGAAAGGGCCGTACGACGTCCGCCATATGAACCCGGGTTTTTATTTCCATCTGGAGCCTTACCAGCTTTACCTCGCTGCGGGAGCATGGATGTTTTCGCCGGAAGTGCTGGAAGAATACCGGCGTTCGTTATCGGACAGCAAATACAGCAAAGAGTTGTTAAAGATAACAGCCGCCCTGAAAAAAGAAAGGATCCCGGCCGCAAGCGAATTCATGCTGAAAAAGTACCCAAAAGGCTTCACGGCGGAGCATCCGCTGGCGGAATGGTCTAAATATAAAAGCCTCTATGTTCATCAGGAAGACGCGGGCGGGCTGCCCGACATAGTTTTCACGCCGGACCTCATTGACTACTGCATAGCCTTTTACAGGAAAACAGTTCCCTTTTTTGAATGGGAGGCGGCAATGGCCTACAGAGCGTTTAAGCCGTAAAATTCAAAGACACCCTGAAAAAAAATACCGTCACCCCGGTCCACGAGCCGGGGGCCTGAATAAATCAATCCGTCCGCCCTCCGGGCGTCCGCCGGATTCCGGGTCAAGCCCGGAATGACAGAAGATAGAAATGTCAGCAACCGCAATGTTTAATCCACAAAAATCCTTGCCGCGCAAGGGGTTGTAAAAAATTTATTGACAACTTCCCGCTTAAGTTTTAAATAACGACATATGGGTAAGAGCTTGTTCATTTCATCTTACAACCTGTTTTCTTCTTCATGGCGCCGTTTCTGGTGGGCGCCCGCCGCCCTATAATATCATAAAGGAGCGTTAATGCTCCATTCTTACCGACAATTGATAATTTTTTATCGTAAGTGCCCATAAAGAGGAGATTTTTATATGTCACGCATCTATCTCGATCCCAAAGATATGCCGAAAAGCTGGTACAATATAGCGGCGGATCTGCCGTTTCAACTGG
>JAVBTI010000055.1:0-11962 GCA_031556255.1 Deferribacterales bacterium
TCCTGCTGGCTATGCTCGGCATCGCCTATCGCACATCCCCTGCGGAAGAGCGCCATTTCACCATCCGCTGTATTATCCGGAGAGTTCGACCCGTGAGGGGAAACGGTTTCCCACCCGCAAAACCATGTGCAGCCGCCGGCAGCCAGAAGAACTACATCTGCCGGATATATGATGTATTTACCCGTGGGGAGATGATATCCGACTACGCCTGTGCAAACACCGTTGTTTACAACTATATTTGTAACCATTGTACGTTCTACAATCTCAACCTTATCCGAAAGTTTTTCAGTGATGTAGTCCTGAACGTGGCGGGGAAATCCGCCGTCCGTAGCGTAAGCGCTGGCGAAACCGGCTCTGTTTGGATCGGTTTCAAACGGGTTAGAGCCGTAACCCTCCTTCCAGTAAAATCCGCCTTCCACCTGCGGGGTGGAGTACATTCCGGTGAGAGGCGTGCCTGTCAGAGCGCTGTACCAGGGCGTATTATTCAATCTTTCCGCCACAGCATAAGTGTTACGTCGGGGGAAGCTCTCTCCGCCAATGCCGCCGTAAAACACCGGACCCATCTGATATTTTAACAAATATTCGGGATCGCTCATCGCATCGTATGTAAGCTCCTGATTGGTAAGAAACGGCATTTCCCTCAGTATATGCATTACGTTAGTAGAGAAGCCGGCTACAATTACGTCCCAGTTGTAGCCGGTGGCTCCTCCGGCCCGCCAGGGGCCTTTATCAAGGATTCTTACCGTTTTATTCTCTTTGGTAACAGCCCTGTGAATGCCTGTCATCGTCCCCATACCGCCGCCTATATACAAAAGATCCGTTTTAGGGGCAATGGTGTATGTCGTATCAATAGCAGTGCCGGGACTGGCCGATGCTTTGTCATCGCTGCTGTCGGAGCACCCGGGCAGCATGCTTCCCAATGCCAGCCCGCTGGCCGCAACCGCACTACCTTTCAGGAACACCCTTCGGGTAAAACCTTTTTTCACGTCTTTTTCTTTCTTCTTACCCACACATAACCTCCACCATCAAATGTTTCATATTTGATTATTAAAATTACAGCATATAGAACAATTACTTTTTATGAAGTCTGGCCACAAGTATACTGAAAAGAAAGTTGCCCGGACACCAAGGACACAAGGCCTGAAAAGGCAAGGACACTGAATATTACAATATGAACAACGTTTTTTTTGAGATTGACTTCTTCAATAAAGACTTTATTATATGTAAATGGTTATTCTTAATCCGGCGCTCAACAAGGCATTGCAGCTGGCCGAAGTAATCAAAGGCTATATTAAAGAACAAAAGCTGCAGCAGGGCGACAAGCTGCCCCCTATAGCTCAATTGGCGCGGTTATATTCTGTAGGCAAAGACAGTATCAATGAAGCAATGTCGTTACTGAGTTACGAGGGCGTCGTCGTAATTAAGCCAAGACATGGCGTTTATGTGGCCGGGAATGCATGGAACAGTCTATGCCCCATGACGCCGGACTGGCATGATTTTGCCGCAAAAGCCCCGCAGAAAACGCATTCTGACGCATACACAAAATTATCCCAAAGAGTAATAGGCGCTAAAGGCAATATGCGTTCACTCGGGCAGTCTGCCATACACAGCCGCATATTTCCTGATTTTGTTAAAAACGGATTGATTAAAGCAGGGGAATTATCCGCAAAGAGGGATCTTGATACATGGTTTTTGCTTGAACTGCCTTTGCGTGAAAAACTTTGCGAATACATGGAAAGCTACGGCTTATACGTATCACCGGAACAGGTTATGGTAATGACAGGCGGTGTTGACGCACTGGCGGCAATTTGCGTATCAACAATGTACCCCGGTATGGAATTGATATATGGGGCCCCGAACTATACACTGGCAAAAAAACACCTTGCTTCTTACGGAATAACCATGACCGGCGTTGAAATGGATATGGAGGGGATATCAAAAGGAGCGTTGCTGAACCATTTAAAAAACGGCCCTAAAAAAATGCTCTATTTGACGCCCAGCTTTTCGCTTCCGACAGGCATTACCACGAGCCTGAGGCGACGGGAAGAGCTTTTAAAAATATGCCAAAACACAAAAACACCAATCATTGAGGTTGATTCCGACAGGGAGTTATCAAACAACCTGCCGAAGCCAATCGCCGCTATCGACAATTCTGACTCCGTTATATATGTCGGCAGTATAGACAGGATATTGCCGGTTGGATATCAGATAAGCTGGGCAGTTGTACCGCAATCGATAGCGGACAGGTTTTATACTTATAGATCGCAAAATGACTATGTCTGCCGCACAACTGAACTCTTCTTTTACAGCATTCTCGAATCAGGCGATTTTTACAGATATCGTGAGGAATATTTCAAGTTTTTAACAAAGCGCAAGGTATTTACCGAACGTATACTGGCTGAATATCTGGGAGATGTGGCAACGTGGAACAGCAACGGCCACCCCCTTGTATACTGGATCAGAATGAATGATAACGTCAACATTGAGAAGCTTTACGAGGCTGATGATCTCTTCCTTTACAGAGGAAGTGAGTACGGGCCGCAATATGACCGGTATTTAACAATAAGCAGCATGAATTTCAGCCGGCATTCTTTCATCAAAGCCATAAAACGCATATCTGAGATAGCGCAGTTGTAAAAGTGCGGATAAGCAGTGTAGAGTATGTTATTTTACGTGATGCAAACAAATATGCAAAGTAAGGTGGTTTTATTTATTTTATTCTTGACATGATCTGTGGCTTAGATTACATTTCACCTCTTAGACGGACTTTTGCCCGGAAAAGATCCATGTTGTTTGACGGATGAGTTTTATTTTGTGCCCATAGCTCAACAGGATAGAGCAACGGCCTTCTAAGCCGTAGGTTGGGGGTTCGATTCCTCCTGGGCACGTCCCTTCTTTTTCCTTTATTATCAATTGAATACATCTGATATCTAAAACATTTCAACTCCAAAAAAGCCTATATTTAAGCCTTTTTGAAATCGACTTATACATTTTATATCTAAAACATATAACAGTAAGGCATTTCCGGCACTTTACGGCCAGTCAATTATATAAATTCTATTGAAAAAATGGAATTATGTGTTACTAGTATGTTACTAATTTGGAGGTGGTTTTATGGCCGACTTCAAAGAAACAAGATATCCCGGAGTTGTTTACTACGAATCGGAAGAACGAGGAGTGAATCGAAAGTAATCTATTTTTTCTTGCAGCCCCCCATTCAACACTAATATATTTTTCATAAGTTGTTCGTCTCCTGCGTCACGCTTTAGCTATGGATTTTCCCAATTCATAGGCTTTGCGGCAGTCGTCCGGGAAGACTTTTTCCCGGCGTTCTTTTCGTTCCGCTTCATCAAAGGCCGCCATGTGATATTTGCCGTAGTCTGTTACCTGCAGGGTTTCGGCAGATACCATATGAACTGCGCTGCCAAAATACTGCCTGAGCGTCATGTCATATGACTCAAACTTATCGGTAATGCCATATTTATCAGACATGGATTCAGATGCGTTCATTGTATAGATAAATGCCGTTTTCTTCGTTCCGTTGAAGAAAGGCTTTGTGTAATCGTCATATGATAGATACTGGAAAATAAACCTCTCCCAAAACGCCCGCATCATTGCGGTCACATCTCCAAGGTATATCGGCGAACCCAATATGAACCCGTCGCATTTGTCTATCCTGTCAAGAACGGGCTTGAGATCATCGTTTACTGAGCAATGTCCCAAACTTTTGCCACCTTTGACTTTGCAGGACAGACAGCCGGTGCAGCCTTTGTAGTTTAAATCATAAAGATTGATTAGCTCCGTTTGTGCGCCCGCGCTTTCCACGCCTTCCAGAGCTTTGTTCAACAGGATGTGGGTATTCCAGTTTTTACGCGCGCTTCCGTTTACAGCAATAATTTTCATTAATTAACCGCCTTTAGCTTATAGCAGCAATTCTGATATAAGCTTGCTTTTCTTTGTTGTATGACATAAGAAACGTATTATCAAGTACGCACATTTTTGTTCCCTAATGATAAACGTATTTTGGAGGGCTTATGAAAAAAATGGTCTGTTCAGAAGGATCGGCAAAAAACAGCGCCAATGAATGCCCTATTATTTATGCGATAAGACTGATCGGCCAAAAGTGGAAGATTCCTATTTTGTGGAAACTCACTGAATATGATATGTTGCACTTCAATGAATTGAAGCGTCAAATTCCGGGTATTACAAATACAGTATTAACAAGATGTCTGCGGGAACTCGAGGGATTTGGCCTGGTAAACCGGCTTGAACACGGCACCATTCCGCCGTCCGTTGAGTACAGCTTAACGAATCGCGGAAAAGCGTTGCTGCCGACATTAAATGAATTGTATCGCTGGGGCGAGGAGCAAATGGGAACTTAGTGCCCTTGGTATCAAAGGTTTACCGGAATCAGTCGTCAATTAAGAACTGGATGTAACCTCTTGCGGGTCGTTAAGATGATTTGATATCGTCTGCCTGCCGATAACCCCCGCCTGCCCGGATATGTGTTCAAATAATGACTGGGTCATTGTTATCGTATCTGTGTTAAAGTCCGGCATTACTACAATGTGAGATAAAAACCATGCAAAGTCACTTTTCCGATAATGACTTTGCATGGCTGAAGGTCTGCTTTTAGAGAAAATTCTTTATATTTTCATTTGAAGTGTTCATTTTATTTTTTCCACATCATTCAGTGTCCATGGAGATTTTTTTCCCAAAACATCTTTAGTTGCTCCGTAATTACGGAACAGCAGGAAGAACCTCTTGCCCTCCGCGGTGGAAACCCAATTGTTTTCATAACCTTTTGGGGCTTTGGGAGAAAAATAAATATCCACTGAACCGTCGCTGTTTTTTCTCAGCGCCTGAAACGAGTTTATCCCCACATTCTGCGCGCCGGTGATGAACCCTGCTGTTTCAACATCCTGCGCTATTACGGACCAGAACTGTGTGCTGGGCATATTTGCCGGGACGTTGAGTTTGTAAGTATTCGAACCGTTCAATTCGTTGCCGCCGGCATCTGTAAATGTTTTTACATAAAGATTGGGCAGAGGGTTTTTAGCGGGGCCGAACGCGCCGAAATACAAAAAGGAGCGGTCGTCCATCAGCATTCTGTCGGGCAGCACGGCTGTGGCGTCCGATAAAACCATATCACGCGTCGGCAGGGATCGCCATTTTTTGTTCGGCCACCAGATGTCCCCGGAATGTTCCCAGCCGTCAACCATATATGCGTGCGCGGCGTTTATGGCTTTGGTGAGGATGGCTTTCGTGGCGGCGTCGGGATTGAAATCAATATCTTTGCCGATGCCGATGCTGTTAAGCATGCCCATCATGACGAGATCTTTCGTCATAACGGGCTCTTCCTTCACCATGCGATCCAAAGCAACATAGTAGTTAAAATCATATGGAGCGATGCCGTTAAACGTTTTGTCATATATATCTATGTAGCGGTTTTCTTGCCTGGGGTTGTTCTGCGGGTATATTTTTAAACTATGCAGGAATGCGATGGCTTTATCCACATCCGCCTTGCTGTTGCTTTTAGGAATCACGCGCATTAGGCTGTAGACATTGTAGGTTTCCGATGAAACCGGAATATAGCCGGACGGCACCGTGCCTTTATAATCAGGCGGCAGCAGCAGATATTTACCTCCTTTGCCCTTGTCTTCGCCGTTATTTCCCACGTCTATTAAAGGCATCGTCCATGCGCTGATCAGCGAACCAAAGAGCCCCACCTCCTTCACCGGGGGAACGTCAACCACGACGGGCCCGTTTTTAAGATTTACGAAAAACATCACATAGTTTGTGGAGTTGTTGGGGGTTGTGGTTTGAAATTTCCAGTTGGCGAATTTTGAGAAGTAAATGACGTCATTATATCCTGCCCCCGCGTCGCGGAAATAGGCCTGCCGCATGGCGTCAAAGTTCAGCAGCGGCATCCCCCATACCGCCGCATTCACAGCGCGGGCATAGATCATATCCTTTTTGACTGCGTCAATATCCGGCGAGGACGCCGGGGTTTGCGAAAAAGCGGCGGTACTGAGTGACGTTATTAATATAACGGCCATCAGCATAATAAAACTTCTGGCAGGTGTTGTGTTTTTCTTCATCTGTTATCTCCTTAAACGTCATACTGTCTGACAATTTAGTCTGCTTCAGCAAAAACGCAAATAAATATCTTAATTAATAAACTTCGGGGCCGCGAACCTGGATCCTTGACAGGGGCGCGTAACTGTACCATGCTTTTAACAGCGGGGTGTCCGCCGCGCATATAAAAAAGCCGTTTTTATGGAGCGTGATTAGGCTATGAGTACAACTGATAATGATAAGATTTTCCCTTACATAATACGTGATTTAACAACCGCCGACATCGACCAGTATAATGCCCTGCTCCGTTATGCTTTTCAGCTTACGGAGCAGGATTTAATGCAGGCCGGCTGGCAGGCTGACGAGATCAGGCAGTCGAAATTTCCTGTGCTGGAACGTGCGGATATACTTGGCTGCTATGATGGAAAAAACCTTGTTTCGCAGTTTGCCGTGTACCCGCTGAAGATGAATATCTATGGAGAAATTTATCCGGTCGGGTTTATTACCAGCGTTTCCACCTATCCCGAATATTCCGGCCACGGCATTATGTCCCGGCTGATGAAGAAAAGTCTGACGCGTATGAAAGAGAAACGCCAATCGCTGGCGCTGCTGTACCCTTATTCCATACCCCTTTACAGGAAATTCGGCTGGGAGATCATATCCAATAAAATTTCTTACAGCATTAAGGACCGGCAGATTCCTTCAAAAGCAAAAGCGCCGGGGTATGTGCGCCGTGTGGACTGGAAAAATGAAGACTTTATGAATCTGCACATGCAGTTCGCGCAGCGGACGCACGGCTGCCTGTTTCGCAACTTTCTTGCATGGGAGGAATATTGGCGGTGGACCGTTGACGATACGGTGGTGGCCATTTATTACAGCGTAGAGAGCATACCGCTCGGATACATGGTTTACCTGCTCCGCGGCGATGTTATGTATATCAAAGAAATGATATACCTAAATCGTGAAGCGCAAAAGGGGTTATGGGAGTATATTCACGCCCACGATTCCATGATTGACGAGGTACGGGGCAACACGTACTTCAATGAACCGGTCGCTTTTGATATGGACGACGGCGACATCAAGGAAACAATACGGCCATATATCATGGGACGAATTGTGGATGTGGCGGAGTTTTTCTCACATTACCGCTGCAGTCCGATGGAAAAAGATGAGCGGATCTCTTTTAAAATAACCGATTCAGTGCTTGAATGGAACAACCGCACATTCAATATCCTCTTCCATGCGGGCCGTTGTTCGCTGACAAACCAAAAAGCAGATTATCATGCGGCAATGAACATCGCCACGCTGACGACGCTGCTGTTGGGATATAAGACGGCGGCGCAACTCAGCCGAATGGAGCGTATTCAGGGCGATAAGCAATCGGTGCGCCTGCTGGATAATGTTATTCTGCACGAAACGCCCTATATTTCGGACTATATTTAAGATACAGCGCGCATTTACGGCAGGCGCTTAAACTGCTTGAGGCAATCCGGGCACAGGCAGTATAACACCAGGGAATAGCGCAGTATCTTCACATTGGACGGCACCAGTTCTTCGGTATCCAGTTTTACCGGCGGGATATCGTCAATACGCCCGCATTTTACGCATATCATATGCTCATGCGGCGCCAACGTCCTGTCGTACCTTACCGGATCGTTTGATATCTGGACACGTTTGATCGCTCCGGTTTCGGAAAGTATATTAAGGTTGCGGTAAACAGTCCCCATCCCTATATTGGGGAACCGTTCTTTTGCAATCGCGTAGATGTCTTCAACCGTGGGGTGTCCGCCATCATATTGCTGTACTATATCAAGAATCGCCATCCGTTGTTTAGTCATTCCCATTTTTATTACCTTTAAGAACTAATATTAAAAATAATATATTAATGATCGTAAAAAATGTCAACATTGACAAAGTAAATTTTTTTAGTTATATTTTTTTAGGAATTATTATTAAAAAGGAGAATAATTATGAAAAACAAAAAACTGACGACTGCAGCGGGCGCACCGGTAGCTGACAACACAAATTCAGTCACAGCAGGAGAGCGCGGCCCCATGACCCTTCAGAATGTATGGTTTATGGAAAAAATGGCCCACTTCGACAGGGAGGTAATTCCGGAGAGGCGCATGCACGCCAAGGGTTCCGGCGCATTCGGCACATTTACCGTTACTCATGACATCACCAAATATACAAAGGCAAAAGTATTTTCCGCAGTCGGAAAGAAGACTGAGATGTTTGTGAGGTTTTCCACCGTTGCCGGCGAGCGGGGTGCCGCGGATGCGGAACGGGATATACGCGGTTTCGCCATGAAATTTTATACTGAAGAAGGTAACTGGGATCTGGTGGGCAATAACACACCCGTATTTTTCCTGCGTGATCCGCTACGTTTCCCGGATCTCAACCATGCCGTAAAAAGGGATCCAAAAACAAACATGAGATCGGCTCAGAACAATTGGGATTTTTGGAGCATGCTGCCGGAAGCCCTCCATCAGGTGACCATCACCATGTCAGACCGGGGCATCCCCGCTTCCTACAGGCATATGCACGGCTTCGGCAGCCATACGTTCAGCATGATAAATGCGGAAAATGTGCGCGTCTGGGTCAAATTCCATCTTCGTACCCAACAGGGGATTAAAAATCTGACCGACGCGGAGGCTGAAATACTGGTGGGCAAAGATAGAGAAAGCCACCAGAAAGACTTATTTGAAGCTATCGAAAAGGGAGACTTCCCTCGCTGGGATTTTTATATCCAGGTTATGACCGAGGAACAGGCCAACAATCATAAAGAAAACCCGTTCGATATCTCCAAGGTCTGGAGCCATAAAGAGTATCCGCTCATACCTGTCGGTGTGATGGAACTCAACCGCAATCCGGAGAACTATTTTGCGGACGTGGAGCAGGCGGCGTTCAACCCCGCCGATATTGTCCCCGGTATAGGGCTGTCCCCGGATAAACTGCTGCAGGGGAGGCTGTTCTCCTATGGGGATGCTCAGCGGTACCGCCTGGGGGTTAACCATGCCTCGATTCCGGTGAATGCGCCGCGGTGCCCGTTTCACGCATATCACAGAGACGGCCGGATGAGGGTTGACGGCAACTACGGAGCAACCACACACTATCAGCCGAACAGCCATAACGAATGGGCCGAACAGCCTGAATTCAAAGAGCCGCCTCTGGAGATTAACGGCGCGATGGATTCTTACGAACCGAAAGCCGATCAGACGGACGACTGTTTCTATCAGCCGGGCGACCTTTACCGCCTTATGACTGAAGATAAAAAGGTTTTATTGATTGAGAACACGGCGCGCAATATTATGCCCGCAACCGATAACATCAAGTATCGACATGCCGCCCACTGCTATCTGGCGGATAAAGATTACGGGATGCGTATAGCGGGAGCGCTGGGTCTGGAGATGAGTAAAGTTATAGAGCTTTCAGCCATGCCGCATAATGACCGGATGAAGGCTACCATAATGAAATGATTGCAGATGCCCCATTTTCCCCCATTAAAAATCACAACGGAGGTTCCCGGGAAAATGGGGCACCATTTTTTTACACTATGAGGCTGCAGGCCGCCCTGGTTTTATTTTATTGGCCGGCCAGAATCTTGTCCGGGAAGGTTTTGCCGGCGTAATAAACGCTCGGTTTTGTGCCCATTTCCTGAAAGAACTGTTTGGCGCCCGTACGTTTTATCTCTTTCGAAATATCACTGTTTGGATTGTCCAAATCCCCGAATATCCGGGCGGACACAAGGCAGGCTTCCGCGCAGGCCGGTATTTCCCCCGCCTTTCTGCGCTCTTTGCATAAAGTGCATTTTTCCGCCTTGTCTAATGTGTGCCTGGAGGCTTTGGCATTTTCAAAAGGGGTCGTACCGACGGCGTTTCCCCAATAGTCTTTGCCGATACCGTAAGCCGGGTTGTCTTTGGGATCTCTAAAGTTGAATTGCCGCGCTTTGTAAGGGCAGGCGATAATACAGGTACGGCAGCCGATGCATTCGTCGACGGTTATCTGGACAGTGCCGTCCTCCGCATGGTATGTGGCTCCAGTGGGGCAGTTTTTCTCGCAGGGGGCGTCTTCGCAGTGGTTGCACTGAACAGGCTGGAACATTTTTTTCGCCGCGGGGTACTTTCCCTCTTTCTTATAATGCATGTCTCACCAGTAGGTACCCTGCTGCGTGCCGTTTTCCACCTTGCATGCCATAACGCAGGCGCCGCAGCCTATGCATCTGTTTAAATTTATAAGCATTCCTGGTTTCATGGTCATCCTCCTCACACCTTATACACTTTTACTCTGGCGGTTGTTTCAATGCCGCCGTGGATAGGGCTTATGTGGCCGAGTTTGCCGGTCAGAAGTTTGTTAAAACATACCTGCCCTGCTGTCTGCTCGCCCAGCGACTTGTCCATGCGGCCCAGGGCGCCGGGAATCACTATGCACTGCGGATGCATGGTTTCCGTAAGGTACAGCTTCCCTTCCGTTTTGCCGTAAGGGGATTCCACAGCCACCCTGTCGCCTGTTTTCAGCCCTTTCTTTTTTCCGGTGTCCGTGTTCATACATACGCTGTTGTAGTACGGATTGTTGCGGTTGTTCCAGTCGAGCACCCACGGATTCTGATCGAGGCCGCCAAGGCGGAACAGACTCATGGGAAGACGGCAGGTGGTGGCGTAAAGGTCAAAACCGGTATTGGTTTTATTGTTCTGGTTGACTTTGTTTTCCGTGTAAATCATCACGGGTTCGTAGTGTTTGGCCAGCTCTTCATAATTCAGTCCGATATACTGCACAGGGTCTTTGATATTTTTCTTCATATTGGCCATAAGGAAAGCGCCCGCAAGCTAGCTAAAAATCTGCGGTAGTTTTTATGTTCAAACCCTTTTTTTCGCAATAAGAGTCTTTGAAACGCTGTCCAGAAGGTATATTACCACACCCGCCCAGATAAATTTGAACGCGGTAAGTCTTTCCACTCCGAGCGGCTCTTTGAAATAGAGTATCCCGATGAAAAAAGTGAGCGTCGGGTAAAGATACTGTATAACGCTGACCGTGCTGAACCGCAGCCGTTGTATGCCGTAAGCGAAGGTTATCAGCGGCAGAGCGGAGGCGGGGCCCAGAACCATGAGCATCAGATGGGTTTTCACAGGCTCGTCGAAAAAAATTGCGGGAGCAGGCGACATGATAAGATAAACCACCGCAGGTGGAAACAACACCGCCATTTCAAAAAAGAACCCGTCCAGGACGCTGGTTTTCAGCAGTTTATGAACGGCGCCGTAAAGCATGAACGGTACGGAAATTCCCAACGCATACCAGGGGATATGCCCGTACGCCCATATAAGGTAAGCTATTCCGGAGAAAGCGAGAAGCATCGCGATTATCTTGAATTTCCCCACCCGCTCTTTGAAAAAAAACACGGCGGCGGCTATCCCCATAACAGGCTGTAAATATGAACCCATGCTAGCTTCCACCGTTTCCCCGGCGAAGATTGCCAGAATAAAGGCGAGCCAGTTCAGTCCGATGAACAACCCAGCCAGCATGAGTAATGAGAGTTCTTTTTTATTGAGGGATATCTCGCGTATAACCGGCCACTTCCGGCACACTGTGATCACCGCGCTTACAAAAACGAACGACCATATTACCCGGTAGGCTGTGATCGTGACGGGGGAAACAGAGGGCATCAGCGAATAGTAGATAACAAGGCCGCTCCACACCGCCACCGAAAACAGTGAGGCCAGAAAGCCTGAAAGTTGTGAAGAGGTATGCCTGTACATAAGTTATCCGCAGGTTATTGATACTATTCTTTAATCCAGGCGACAGGAATTTGCAATGAATATCGGCTGATGATTGCTTTTTGTCATTGCGGCCCCGGAGCCTCAATCCAGAATAAAAATATGGGAATTCC
>JAVBTI010000029.1:0-8362 GCA_031556255.1 Deferribacterales bacterium
AAAGCTGCCGGTAGCATACATTAAGCGGATTGAAAAATGGATGAATAATTATCCACGCAGGATCTTCGGCTACAGAACAGCAAATGATGTCCGAATCGCTTGACACACGCAGAGAGGGACTTCAATTATTGCAATTTACCAAAGGCTGCCGTGCTCATTTATATAGCGCGAAATGTAAACCAGGTAAAGCCCGGCAAGGCCTGTCAGGCGGTATGCAATGCGAAGGTATTTTTGCTCCGCAGGGGCGCCCGCATCACAGGCCGCTAAAAAAATGTTTGACACGAGACATGTAACTGGCTATAGTGACCTTCCTCAGATTTAAGGGGCCAATAGCTCAGTTGGTTAGAGCCACCGGCTCATAACCGGTAGGTCCTAGGTTCGAGTCCTAGTTGGCCCATAAATTTTGGGGATGTTTTTTGTTGTTACAATTTTCAAGTAATAGATATAAAAAAAACTTGATAATATCCGTACCGCGGTATAGATTATACGTAGTTTTTAAATAAACCGAAGGTGTGAATGACATCAGTGAACGGTGCTCCCGCCACTGTTGATTCAATTGTGGCATTTTTTGAAGGTGACTTTGCCGATATAAGGCGGCAGTCAACATGGGATTTCTCAGGCAGGCAGGTCTATCTAGGGGATCACAGTGTAAGTACAGTTTGTCTGGCACTCGATCCTGCTGAACATGTGATGGATCAAGCTATAGACCGGGGGTGTGAGTTGCTGATTACTCATCACCCTCTTTTTTTTGTCCCCGCGAAAGGCTTATCGATAGCCAATCTTAGGGATAGTTTAGTCATCAGGGCAATTAAAAATAACCTTTCGATCCTTTCTTACCACACCAATCTTGATATGGCCCCCAAAGGAATAAACAATTATCTTTTGGAGCTGCTTTTCGCGAAAGACGGCGGCATCCTTGAAATCGAAGGGGAGATCCCTTACGTTAAGCTGGTGGTGTTCACCCCTGTTGCCCACGAAAAGGCTGTTATCGACGCGATAGACCGCGCCGGAGGCGGGCGGATAGGCAACTATCGCCGCTGCGCTTTCTCCGTGGAGGGGACGGGGACTTTTACCCCGGTTGACGGAGCAAACCCGTTCATAGGAGCGGCTGGTAAAGAAGAATATGTTAAAGAGGCGCGGCAGGAGCTGCTTGTGCCCGCGGCGAATATCAAAGAAGCCGTGGTTGCCCTGAAAAAGGCGCACCCGTACGAGGAACCCGCCTTCGACGTCATACCGGTGAAAAGCCCAGAGCCATACGGTTTCGGCAGGATAGGGATCGCGGATAAAAAATACTCCCTGCCGGAATTTGTGGCCCTTTTGAAAGAAAAGTTCGGAACGGACGATGTCCGCTCCAATATGAAAACGCTTCCCGGATCTGTCGAAAAGTTTGCCGTGTCCTGCGGCAGCGGCGGCTCCATGTGGAAAGAGTGCCTGAAACACGGCGTCAATGTGCTTGTGACCGGCGATCTGAAACACCACGACGCGCTGGATGCGAAGGCTGCCGGCGTATGTGTGATAGATGTGGGGCATTACCACTCCGAGCGCATATATATGCCCTATCTGGCGCGGATAATTGAAAAGAGGTTTAAAGTGAAAACGTTTGTGGCGGACGAAGAACCGCCTATGAATAAATGGTAGAACGACAAAGTTCCTGTTTAGTCATTGTGTCCCCGGATCCCCGGATCGGTGTCCGGGGCGGGCTTGGCCTGAATGACGGAAACAGAGAGTTTACACGACATAAAAATAATGAAATAAAATAAACCGGAGGGTTGAATGATAAGGGAAACGATTGAACAGTTTAACAGGCTGCAGGAATTAGACACCCGTATTTACGAGGTGGAGACACTGCTTGCCGGGATCCCCGAGATGCTCAGGGAGAAACGTATGGCCTATGAAGCGCTTTCGGATGAGAAAAAATCTCTCGAGGCTTCTTACAATGAGAGCAAAACTGAGATGCTGAAAATCGAGGCAGACAGCGAAGAACATAAAAAAATGCTTGTGAACGCCCAGAAAAAGCTTACTTCCGTACATAACAACAAAGAGTACGAGGCTGCTTTGAAAGAGCTGGATGTTCTGAAAAAAAGTATAGCGGACGCGGATTCCAAAATGAAAACCCTTTCCGCCGCGACTGAAGAGCTTCAGAAAGCCATAGCGGAAAAGGCGGAGGCCTGTACGCAGTCTGAAAGCGCGTATCTTAAAGAAAAAGAGGAAAAAGAAGGGGAGAACAAGGAGCTTTTTGGAGAGCTTGCGCACCTTAAAGCAGATCGTGATGCGTTTGCCGCCACTATGAAGAAAAGCCTCATTTCCAAATATGAGCGCGTCCGCGCGGCAAGGCATAACCTCGCCATCGTACCGATCAACGGGGAAACCTGCACGGGATGCTATATGAAAATCCCGCCCCAGCTTGCGGTTGAAGTGAAAAAGGAGAAAGAACTCCTTCAGTGCCCATATTGCCAGCGTTTTCTGTACAATCCTAAAATAGAAGCGAAAGCGTCGTGAATTATACAGTTTACAGCGACGGTGCGGCCAGGGGAAACCCCGGCCCCGCCGGCGCGGGTTACGCTGTTTATGACGAAGACGGCGCGCTCGTCCATTCCAAATCTATCCCGCTCGGGCATACGACGAACAATATCGCCGAATATACCGCCCTGCTTGAAGCCGCCAGGTATGTTAAATCGTTGAACCCGGGCCGGGTTGATTTTCTGCTGGATTCGGAGCTTGTAGTCAGACAGATAAGCGGTCAGTATAAAGTCCGCGCTGAACATCTTCTGCCTTTATATCAGGAACTCACGCAGATTCTGGCGGGATTGAATCATAAATGCGCTCATATCCCGCGGGAAAAGAACAAAATAGCCGATAAACTCGCCAACAACGGTGCCGATCTTGTGAAATCCTGATAATATAGACGATAAAGTTAGCCGATGTCAGGCTCCCCCCGGGGAGCCGAAGCCGTTTTACGGCTTCGGAGGGGGGCAGGCACAAAGTGCCGTCCGTGGAGCCGGGCGCAGCGAGGCGAAACGAAGGCGCGTACCGCAAGGCCGGCTTTGCCGGCTGAGGATAAAGCGCCGTATAAAAGTTAACGACGGTGCCGATCTTGTGAAATCCTGATTATGCACCCATCCGTATTGTCAGTGCGGGATGCGCCCGCATCACAGGCCGTCACATCAAATAGGAACCCAGTACGCATAGACAGTCACATCGCCCGTAATTTGAGTTGTTGATGTGAACTGTGTTCCCTGGCCGTTTTTCAGAGTGTACCAGCCGGAGAATACATATCCGGTTTTGGCCGGGTCTGACGGCAGCGTGACCATATTGGTATTTATAGCCAGTTTGGTCTGGCTTCCAGGCGAACCGCCGTCCGCATCAAATGTTACAGTAAATATTGAGCTTTCCGGCAGCCAGTAGGCGTACACGGTCATGTCCGCGCTTATCAGCGTGATGTTTGTAAACTGTACGCCCTGACCGTTCTGCCCGGTGTACCATCCTATAAATATATCGTTTCCCCTGACCGGAGGCGTGGGAAGAGGCACAGGGTTTCCGTAAGTTTCTTCCGTATATATGGCGGGAGTGCCGCCGGCGGACTCAAAGGTAACGGTGTATATGGGAACCGGAATCCAGTATGCGTAAATGGTGATATCGGCGGTAATTCGCGTTGTGGACGTGAACTGCGCTCCCTGTCCGTTTTTCTGGGCGAACCAACCGGAGAATACATTGTGTGCTTTGACCGGGTTGGGCGGCAGGGGCACCATGTTATTGTTTATTGCGGCTTTAGTCTGGCTCGCGGGTGTTCCTCCGTCCGCGTCGAACGTGACTGTGTGTATGTCGCTGACCGGTATCCAGTACGCGTAAACCGTTATATTATCGCTGACCGGCGTTGCGGATGTGAAATGCGTTCCCAGCCCGTTCCGCTGAGTGTACCACCCCATGAATACATCCGTGCCCCTGGCGGGTGTGTCGGGCAGGGATACGGTACTGCCCGGCACTGCCTGCTTTGTCTGTGTGGCGGGTGTACCGCCGTCGGCGTCAAATGCGACTGTGTATGTGAAAACAACCGGCGTCCAGCCGGCGTAGACCGTTATATTATCGTTTACCGGCGTGGTCTGCGTGAACGCCGTGCCCTGTCCGCCCGGCAGTGTGAACCATCCGGCGAAAGTAAATCCGCTTTTTACCGGCCCGGCGGGGAGTGTCACTGTGCCGCCCGGAGTTGCCTGGGCTGTCTGCGTGGCCGGGGTGCCGCCGTCGGCGTTAAATGTGACTGTGTACTGTGCCGCGCCGGCAGGAATCCAGTATGCGTAGACTGTAATACTTGCGTTAACAGGGGTGGATGCGGTAAATTCGCTCCCCTGGCCGTTTTGCCCGGTAAACCATCCTGAAAATGTATCGGTGCCTTTGGCCGGAGCGGCGGGCAGGGCAACTGTACCGCCTGAGGTGGCCTGTTTGGCCTGCGTGGCCGGGGTGCCGCCGTCGGCGTTAAAAGTGACGGTGTACACTTCCCCTGACGGGAGCCATTTTGCGTAAACGGTAATATTGTCCGTAACCGTTGTGGTGGATGTGAATTGCGTCCCCTGGCCGTTCTTTTGCGTAAACCAGCCGGAGAACACGCTGTTGTTTTTAGCGGGCTCGGCGGGCAGTGTAACGGTGCGGTTTGCCTGGGCTATCACTGTCTGTGTGGCGGGCGTGCCTCCGTCTGCGTCAAATGTGACCGCGTACTGTGCTGTAGTTTGCGTGCTTTCCGAATGAACGCTGTTGGTTTCACAGCCGGAAAATACTGAAAGTGCTATTATTAAATACAAAAAGCTTGTTAATCCGTTTTTAAACATATCAATGCACGGCGGGAAGCAGCCGCTCCTTTTATTTATCGTATCAGTTTAATATGCGGGGCGAAAAATTGCCAGAAATATTTGGGGGTTATGGCGCAAATTAAAAAACCCCGCTTTTCGCGGGGGTTTTCTTATTATTGAGGTTATTTTGTGAATCAGTTTGTTTCCGCGGCGGGCGGCAGCGGCTTTCCGATAAACCGCACCATCAGTACGACCATAGCCATGCCTATCAGTATCACAAGCCACATATTCACGCCGAAGCAGGCCACAATAAACACAACTATTGATATAAGCGCGATGGAAATTGAGTACAGTATCTGGGTGCTGACGTGATCCATCAGGTCGCAGGCTGCTCCCATCGACGAAAGTATCGTTGTGTCCGATATCGGCGAGCAGTGGTCTCCGAAGATGGCGCCGGTCAATACGGAACCGATGCTCAGTATGAGGTAGCTCTGCGGATCAAGGAATGACTGTGACGGAGCAATTGCCCACGCAAGCGGAACTGCCAGTGGCATCAGTATACCCATCGTCCCGTAAGAGGTTCCGGTTGCAAAAGAAATAATGGAGCCGAGGATGAAGATCGCCGCTGGCAGCGTCCAGAATGGAATCGACTCGGAGAAGTTCGTTACCAGATATTGCGCGGTGCCGAGCTCTTTCATGGCGCCGGAGATAGACCAGGCCAGAAGGAGGATGACGGCAGTGATATTCATCGACTTGATGCCTGTCAGGAAAGTTTCAAGAGCTTCTTTGACGCTGAATTTGCGTTTGACAAGGCCCATAATCATCGCCACAAGGCTTGCAACCAGGGCGGCCTGAAAAAGCACCACGGAGGCGTCGGACGAACCGAACGACTCGTACATCGCTCTCCATGAAAGCGGGTTCGATTGGATTAACGCGATCAGATCCGTATCTTCGCCACCCATTACCGCATTGTAACCGTTGACATAAAAGCCTATCAGTGCTCCGAAAATCAGTGTGCAGATAGGGATAATGGCGTACAGGACGCTGGATGTATTTTTTTCCTTTTCTATCTCCAGCGGCGCCATGGTGTCTACGTTCATCGGCGTCGAGCCGGGGCGGAAAACCTGCCCCAGGGTGCGGGAACGGACTTCGGCTTTATACATCGGGCCGAACTCCCGCAGCATCCATATTGTAACTATGACAAAGAAAAGTATAAGGATATTGTAGTACCTGAAAGGCAGTGACAGCACAAATGTCAGATAGGGGGCCATTGTGTTGCCCGCGGCGTCGGCCGCGTAGCCTATGCCGCTGAGGGCGTCGTTGATAAGGCCTATTTCGTAAGCCACCCATGTGGATATCAGCGCCATACCGGCTATCGGAGCCGCGGTGGCGTCTACGATGAAGCAAAGGCGTTCCCTTGATATCTTCATCTTATCCGTAACCGGGCGCATCATCGGGCCGACGATAAGGGAGTTTGCATAGTCGTCAAAGAATATGAACAGACCCATAAACCAAGTTACAAACTGCGTGCTGCGCGGGCCTTTGGCGAACTTGGTCATCCATTCCGCTATGGCCGTCACGCCTCCCAGGCGGGTGACAAGAGCAATAAGGCTTCCTATCATGAGTACCTGGAGGATGATGCCCGCGTTCCACACGTCGGACAGCGATGCCAGCACTTCCATGCTCACCCGCAGAAAGCCGTCCACAATCGCCCAGAAAATATTGACGAGTGACGCCCCTTTCAGTTCCATCATGAAGCATCCGGTAAAAGTACCGAAAAAGAGGGAAAGGAGAACGTTTTTAGTGATAAATGCCAGCGCGATCGCCACAAGCGGCGGTATTATGGTAAATACGCCGAATTTTGCAGCGTTTTCGCCGGCCAGCGAAGAGTCCGCGGCCATTGCGGGCATTGCGAACAGCGCTAAAACAAAGACACATAACAATAGACGGGTAATATTAACCCGGCTTTTACCCCTGATCCGTGTTATCATCAGCCACCCCAAAATGTATGAATCGAACAGACGTAAATAACATATCACCGTCTTTTTTTCAATTGAAAATAATATCCGGCCTGATTATAGTTAGATAGAATAGTTGCACCCTAAACCCTCCCCCGGGAGGGTGGGAGGCTCCGGATCCTTGAAGTCACTCTTGGGGGGCTTTTACTCCGCAAACGTTGCCTTCTCGGGCAACTGCTCGTGCGGCTTCCGGCAAAATTACGCTGCCGCTGTTTTGCACGGAATACGTGGGGTGGTTTTTCGGCGGGCCTAATCCCGCCGTATGGCGCCGCCCATGGGCGGGCGGCGCGGAAAGCGGCCCACGGATGGCCGCAACAACCGCAGGGATGCGGTGTGCGCATGGACGCGCACTCTATATAATTCGGAGGCAATTTATTAATGAAAAGCGCACTTATTATACTGGCTGACGGTTTTGAGGAGATTGAAGCGGTTACGGTCATCGATTTGCTGCGTCGTGCGGACATTGACGTAAACGTGGCCGGCCTGACCGGCAAATATGTGACCGGCGCGCATAAGATCGCCGTCATGGCTGACGCGGAGCTCCGGCCCGCGATGACAAGGGAGTACGACATGCTGATCCTTCCCGGCGGCGGCCCGGGCACGGCGGCGCTTGCCGCCAGCCATGAGGTTCTGGAACTTGTGCGCAGATATGACGGCAAAAAAGCCTATATCGCCGCCATATGCGCCGCGCCCACAGTTCTGGCGAAGGCTGGCATTATGGACGGGCACACCGTTACATCATACCCCGGCACGGAGAATGCGTTTGACGGTGAATTTTACAAAACCGAGCCCGTGGTGGTAAGCGGACATATTATAACCAGCCGCGGTCCCGGCACGGCAGCGGATTTTTCTCTGGAACTGGTTAAGATTCTGGCCGGGGAAGAACGGGCGGCCTCTCTTAAAGAAGAGATAGTGTACAGATAGTTGAGCGTGACAAATATTCATTTCTGAAATATATTGCTTGGATATTTTATCGTCGTATACGGAGGATATTTTAAATGTGCGTAGGCATACCGGCAAGAATAGATGAGTGTGACGAGGTTTCGGCGATTGTCGATATATCGGGCACAAAGCGCGAAATTTCAATGATGACGCTCGGGGAACCGGCAAAACCGGGGGACTGGGTGCTCGTCCATGCCGGTTTCGCGGTCAGTATTCTCGATCCCGAAGAGGCGCAGGAGACGCTGCGCATGATGTATGAAATGGCTGACAATGACCATCAATAACATATTCAACGATAAGCATGTGGCCGACCATCTGCGGGAAGCAATATCAAGGGAGGCCCTGCCCGGGAAAACCTACAGGATAATGGAAGTCTGCGGCACCCATACGATGGCTATCGCGAAACACGGCATAGCCTCGCTTATCCCGTCAAACATACAGCTCGTATCCGGCCCCGGCTGCCCCGTATGCGTTACATCCCAGGCGGATATAGACAATTGCGTGGATCTGGCGGAGGATAAATCCGTCACCATCACCACTTTCGGTGATATGCTGCGGGTTGCGGGTTCCGGCGGCGGGTCGTTGTACCGGGCCAAGGCCGAAGGTTCCGATGTGAGGACG
>JAVBTI010000137.1:0-3820 GCA_031556255.1 Deferribacterales bacterium
TTCCTGCCCGGAGTGGAACAGGAGCACAGCGGAATCATAAGGCACGGGGCAAAGATGCTGTTTGCATACGCCGCGGCCACAGTGCCGAAAATAACCATCATAGTGCGCAAAGCTTACGGCGGCGCGTATCTGGCCATGTGCTCACGGGAAATGGGCGCCGACCGCGTGGCGGCATGGCCGTCAGCGGAGATAGCCGTCATGGGCGCGGAAGGAGCCGTCAACCTTCTGTATGCCAAAGAGATCAAGAACGCCGCCGATCCGAAAGCGGAATACATAAAGCGGGTGGCGGAGTACAAAGAACGGTTTTCCACGCCTTACATGGCGGCCAGCCGCGGATATATACATAACATCATCATCCCGGCGGACACAAGATCATATATAGCGGCGGCGCTGGAACTCCTCGCCAGCAAGCGGGAGCTGCGCCCCATGAAAAAACACGGGCTGATACCGCTATGAGCAATAAAGTTGAGATCAACGGCGTCACAGACGCCATAGTCTTCGCAATTTCCGGGTTTTCCATAGTTTTTCTGGTTCTGCTTCTGGTCATTATCAGCATAGTTCTGATATTAAAAATTGAAAAAGTACTGACGCGGACCAAAAAGCATTCGGATGATATCGCGGAAGAAACCGAAGAGGCGCTTGACCCGCTTGTGCTGGTATTAATATCGGCGGCGGTGGGCGCCGTATACGGCAACATACAGCTTCGCCGGGTGCGGCGCATCGGCTCCGACGTGCGGCACGCCGGAGCATGGGGACGGGAAGGACGAACCATACACCAGGGGTCGCATTCAACAAAAAAGCTATAAGGGGTTTATATCTATGAAGCTGAAAATCACTGTCCAGAGCGTGGAATATGAAGTGGATGTGGAAATTATAGAGGGTGACGCGTCAGCAAGCGCTCCCGTGCCCCTGTATGTTGCTCCTATCGTACAGCCCGCACCCGCGGCGCCGGCGTTCTCAGCGGCCGCGCGCGCTCCCGCGCCCAAAACAAAAACAACCGGAGAAATAAACGGCATCGTCTCACCCGTGGCGGGAACTGTGACGGATATTAAATGCCGCGCCGGCGACGCGGTAAAACGCGGACAGACCGTGCTGCTCGTGGAGGCCATGAAAATGGAAACAGCCATAGCGGCGGATAAAGACGCAGTGGTGGCCAAAGTCGCCGTGCGTGTGGGCGACGCGATACGCGAAGGGCAGATTCTTCTGGAATATGAGTAACGGCCTGAGGGTAACAGTATGAACGTTCTGATGAACTTTCTCCAGTCCGGCGCTTTTTATAACTTCAGTTGGGGCAACCTGCTGATGCTCGTCGTGGGGGGCGTATTCATCACCCTTGCGATAACAAAAAACTATGAACCCCTACTGCTCGTTCCGATAGGCTTCGGCATCATCATCGGCAACGTGCCTTTCGCCGCGGGAATGGAGATAGGGATATATGAAGAAGGAAGCGTGCTCAGCATCCTGTACGGCGGGGTGTCAAAAGGCTGGTATCCTCCGCTGATATTTTTGGGAGTCGGAGCTCTGACTGAGTTCTCCGCAATGCTCTCCTACCCCAGGCTCGTGATCCTCGGCGCTGCCGCGCAGCTCGGAATATTCGCCACCTTCATAATAGGCATAGCAATAGGTTTTCCGCAGCAGACCGCCGCCGCAATAAGCATCATCGGCGGAGCCGACGGCCCGACGTCGATATTTCTGGCCTCCAAGATGGCTCCTGAATATCTGGGAGCGATCGCCATAGCCGCATATTCATATATGGCGCTGATCCCCGTAATCCAGCCGCCGATAATCAAGCTGCTGACCACAAAAAAAGAGCGGCTCATCCACATGAAACCGTCAAAACCGGCCAGCAAGCGCATGAGAATTATATTCCCAATCGTTGCGTTCGCCATAACCGCGAGCCTCGCGCCGGGCGCAATCACGCTTCTCGGGATGCTGTTTTTCGGCAATCTGCTGAAAGAATGCGGCGTCACGGACAGGCTCGCCAACACCGCAAAGACGGCGTTTATTGATATTGTGACAATCCTTTTAGGGGTAACCGTGGGCGCGTCAACCGACGCCGCGCGTTTTCTGACCCCCACTTCCATAAAAATTTTCATGATAGGCGCCTGCGCTTTCGCCTTTTCCACCGCGGGAGGGGTGTTGTTCGCCAAAATCATGAATCTGTTCACGAAAGATAAAATAAACCCCATTATAGGCGCCGCCGGCGTCTCCGCCGTGCCCGCGGCGGCGCGGGTATGCCATATGGTAGGCGCTAAAGAAGACCCCACTAATTTCCTGATTATGCATGCGATGGCGCCGAATGTGGCGGGGATTATAGGGTCCGCCGTGGCGGCAGGCGTCTTCCTCGCGGCATTCTGAGGTAAAGGCCCCGGATCAGCTCAACTCGTGATGCGGGCGCACCGCTGCGCCGTTTTCCCGCTCGAGGATAAAGAGCCGCACAATGTATTCATATTTAACAGCATTTCAAAATTAAAATGCCCTGAGGCGCTGATAACAAGCGGCCAACGGAAGCGTTAAGCGCCATGAATATAAACGAAACCGTGCGCAGCACCGGGGTGGCAGAGCCGCAATCCATCCCTTCCGTCATTGCGGATCCGGATCCGCAATCCAGATAAGGATAATAAGGAATTGCCTTATTATTTCATCCTGGGCCCCGGATCAAGTCCGGGGTGACGGAAGAGGAAAAATCGACTTTATAGACAGTCTAAAAAAGGGCGGTTTCCCGCCCTTTCTGTCAGTTGCTGCCGTTATTTATGCTATTTAAGCTTGTTATAGTCAGCATTGAAGTTGCTGTTGTCGTGCATAGGGCCTCTTACATTGCCGTAGCAATTCACGGCGAAGTAAAATATATTGCCCGACGCGTCTTTCGCCTCGGCCACATAAGCCGTCCCCCGTGGAGTTTGTGTGCTTTTCATGCCGGTCACGGTGTAGCCTTTGAAATTGTCTTTCACATAAGCGTCAACCTTGGCTTTTGCTTCGTCCTGGGTTATGGTCGGCAGGTTCTGGTTCGGCTGGTTTGCACCATTATAGTTTGGGCAGTTGGCGCCCCCGCCGTATCCGTATCCATGGCCGTAACCGTATCCATGGTCATAACCGTATCCATGATCACCATACCATCCGTGCGCATATGCGCTGAACCCGACTGCCATTATCGCCGCCATCGCTATTACCGTTACTATTGCTTTTCTCATATTGACCTCCGTGAGAACCACTGTTACCTATGATATTGCGATAATCGTGCCAAAATGCAATGCCTTATAAAATAAGGAAAAAATGAATCCCGCACTGTGCAGGAAAACATATGGTGTGCAGATTATGCACAACGGAGGTGCGAAAAGTTACCGGATTGCTTCGTCGAATATATTTTTATTGGCCTCGTAAAACTCGGGACTGATGAAATTTATCTCCACGCGGCGGTTTTTGGCTCTGTTTTCGGCCGTGATATTGGGCAGGATCGGATGATACTCGCCGTACCCCGACGCTGCGAGCCTTGAGGGCGGCATCCCTCCCCTCTGCATATATTTCAGCACCGACAGCGCCCTGTCCGAAGAAAGGTTCCAGTTGGACTGGGCGAACTGCCCTATGGGCTGGTCATCCGTATGCCCTTCAATATTTATGTAAAATGACGAATTCACAGCGACGGACGTTATCCTGTCCAAAACAGGGAGAGCGGCGGGCAGAAGTTCCGAACTGCCCAAACTAAAAAGCACCGAATCCATCACGCGGACGGTGAACCCTTTGCTTGTGGTGATCACTGAAACCGACTGCTGAAGGTTCTGTGCTTCAAGGTAACTCTTAAGGGTTTGGACAGCCTGATCAC
>JAVBTI010000077.1:0-43490 GCA_031556255.1 Deferribacterales bacterium
ATACGTGCAGGCTGACGGGATAGCCGCCTGCGCCAACAACGCCTGCCACGGGATGTTCCTCGAAGGCGTCAGGGATAGCGGCATGAGCTGCATCTCATGCCATACTCAAAACTGGTAGTAAACAATGATAATCTGCATCCCGGTGCACAAGAATACAGGCTCTGAAAGCCTTGTATATGAGACCTTTTCCTGTGCGCCGGAGTATGTAGCGGCCGATACGGCCAGCGGCAGGGTAACTACTGTTAACAATATCGGCCAACTCTTACAGTACGGTACCTGCAACCCCGCGGACGGGCTTGACGGGCACCAAATCGACGCGGTGATAGCCTTCTCTATCGGAAGCGGAATGCTGCACAAGCTGAGCCGCGCCGATATCGGAGTATTTCAGGCAAAAGCCACGACTGTGGGGGAAAACCTGGAAATGATGCGAAAGAACCTGCTGGCACAGCTTCTGCCCGCTCAGGGAAAACATGCCCACGGCGGGTGACCGGCCCATTGACCAACCGTCCCTTTCTTCCTCTCTTCTTATAAAGAATCCCCCGGCAACGGGGGATTCTCAGCGAAAGGGAGAGGCTAAAATTTCTGCTTTATAAACAGGTTCGGTGAGGTCGGCCGTGGAAGCGCCGAGCCGTCCGTGCCTGTACTGTCCTGCGGAAAGCCGTTCACATCAACGGCCCTTACCGCGTGAGGGTATTTCAGCCGGATATAATCCGTGGTGCCGAAATCTATTGCCCGGTTGGGGCAGGCGCCCACGCACGCGGGCTGTTTATTGATCTCCAGCCTGTCGTAACAGACGGTGCATTTGTAAGCCTGATGCAGGGTTACACCCGGCTCCTGCGTATCGTCCATAAGGTTCACATTGCCGTAAGGGCATTTCTTCACACACTCCCCAAGGCCCGAACACTTTGCCCTATCCACCAGCACAAGGCCGGTGGACGTCTCTTTCACAATAGCTCCGGACGGGCAGACATCCACACACGCCGGCGAATTGCAGTGGTGGCAGGAGTATACAAGGTAGCTCACCTTAAGATCCGGGAAGGTGCCCGTCTCTTCCATATCGTATTTCCTTCTGAGTTTTACCGGCCCGGCTTTTATGCCGTTCCAGTCTTTGCACGCCACGGTGCATGTATCGCAGCCCGAGCAGCGGGACTGGTCAAAATAAAATGCGTATTGCATATTGTGCCCCCTATATTTTCTCAACTTTCAGACGCAGGCCGTTGCCCATGGTGGTGCCGCGGGCGATCCTCGACGGACGCAGCGAAAACAGCGTATTCACCGCCCCACCGATATCCACACCGTTCTCATCCAGGCATACCCAGCCCCCTTCAGCCATAACAAGGTGTCCCGGACGCACTGTCTTTGTTATATGCGCTGCGGCGTATATCGCCGTATTCCTGACGGAGGTTAGTTTCACCCTTTCGCCGGTCTTTGTGACGCCAAGCGCTGCGGCGTCGTCCGGGTGCATATAGACAGGCTCATAGACGTCTTTGTCATATATAGGCAGGTTGGCGCCCACGCCGGTATTTGCCACACGGTCAGGGTCGAGAAAGGCCGGGTTTCCGCTGCCGTCATATTTGAAAGTTTCCGCCACCAGCGGGCTGTTGTTGCCCACGCTTGAGTGGGAGCGCTTTATTGAGTGGAAGGTGCTGAGCATATACGGATGGCTGCTTTTCGCCCCGAGCAGATCCGGGTGCTTCGTCGCCCCGTCGGCGTCCGCCGCAGGGTATGCCCCCAGCGCGGTGTCGCTGTCGCAGGCATGGGTGCCCTCTATCAGAGGGATGTACATGGGGATGGGGTAGACAAAGCGCGCACACTCTTCATTTTCCTGCTGCTCCGCGGCGGATGCGGCGATCATGGCAGCGGACGGCGTATCTTCAACCCTCTGAAACGAGCACGCCTTGGACGCAATCCGCCCCTGATAAGGAAAGTTGTTCTCATCCGTGGCAACGGCAAGCTTGCCGGTGGCCGCGTCGAAGTTATTATACCGGCGGGCCTCGTAATCTTCCATCAGCGACTGGCTGTATGCTTCGAACTTGCCTGTAGAGGTGCAGAGGCCGTAAGGGTTGATCGCGAGTTTTGCCGATTCTCTGAAGTAGGCGTTTGTAATAACGTCCGGCGAACTCTTGTCGGATATGGAAATTATCCCCGCTTTCTTGAAATCCTCATAGCTTCCGCCATAATTATAAGACGCTTTTACCTTGTCGAAGGCAGATTCAGCGTACTCCCCCATCTTATCCTTTTCATATGGGATGGCATCCCCTTTCCCCGCCGCCGTGGCTATCCCTTTCCACATCTCGGTATCGGTGATCGCCTCGCCGGGGGGCTCTATAGCCTTGGGCATGTTGATTATATTCTCTCCGCACTGCCATTCCGTAGCCATGGAGACCCGCTCAAACGGCATCGCCGCGGGCAGCACATAGTCGGCAAACTGAGCAGAGGGGGTCATAAAAAAGTCGGACACTACAACCACATGAGCATTGTTGCGGTTTTTGACCGCGTTCATACAATAGTTTGTGTCGCCCCCCTGGTTTATGAGAGAGTTGCCCCCCGCCATATAGATCCCCTTGATGGTGGGGCCGAATTTTACTTCGGGGGCGTTCCACCGGGATTTACCGGTGCCGCCGTACTCCATCTGATCCTGCCAGAGCATGATATGAAAGAGCTGGGCGGTCTTTGTATCCATAAGCGTCGGTTCGGACATCTTTTCCGCGCGGATGAAGTTGCGGGCCATCTTCGTTTTTATAGCCGCGGCGGCGCTTGTATAGGCAGGGGGCTGGCTGGGGCCGGAGACGGCAAGGAGGGCGCCCTTGTTCCTGCTGCTTATGGTGCCTATGCTTTGTCCAGGCAGGCCGAAACACCCAGTAACAAAGGCCAGGGCGTATACCGACCATATATGCTGCTCACCTTCGCAGCTTTTCTGCATGGCGCCGGTCATAAGGATGGTGGTTTTCTTGCGGGCGATATCCTCCGCAAGCTGCTTTATATCCGCAACCGGCACGCCCGTTATTTTGGACGCCCACGCGAGAGTCTTGGGCGTCTGGCCGTACATGCGGGTGCGCTTGTTGTAGAGCACATCGCCGGTGTCGTTTGCGGACAGATGGCCGGGCTCGCGCACGTTATACCCTATTTCGCCGGGGTATATTGATGTGGCAAGGTTCAAGCCCGCGTCGATGAGCCGCCTGTCCGTGCCGAAGATATAGGCGGAAAGGGAAGCACCCTTCGGCACTTCGAACTTTGTGGCCGGGCCGAACCCCATCGCCGGTACTGTCCCCATTCCAGGGATGGCTCCGCCGTGGAAGTTGATGGGCAACGCCCGCTGGTAAAGGTCGTACCACAGCGTATCAGTATACTGCTCCTTATTAGGTTTTATAATGCAGGTGTTGTCTGTGTCAAAAAAGCCGTAAACATAGGTTTTAATAAAATCTGGGTCTATAATCCACTGCGCCTGGGGCTTTCCGGCAGCCTTATCTTTGAGCATCGTGTCCAGCAAGTGGTAGAGCATTCCCATTACAAGGGCCGAGTCCGTTCCCGGCAGCGGCGCGATATGTTTGGCGTTCAGGAGCGCCGAGGTGCGGGACACCCGGTTGTCCACGCATACGAACTTGACCCCCGCTTCTTTTGCCTGCTGCAGATACCACATGGAGTTGGTACCCATTATAGAGTCCGCCGGGTTTGTGCACCACATGACCACCTGATCTGCATTCACATAATCCGTGCGGCTGTTCGCCTCGAGCGCCACTTTATATCCCCATGTGTAGTTGTCGGCAACGTATCTGGTGGTGTGCTCCAGGCAAGGATAGCTGTAAACATTAGCCGGGTAGGGCTGTCCGGCACCAAATACATCCAATATAGTTGAACCCAGTGAACTGCCGATGCTCGAACCGTCGCCGGTTACGCAAAGCGCCGTGAATGTCGTTTTGCCCGCGTCCGCGCCGAGCCCTGCCATCCACCGCCGCCCTTCGTTGATCATGTCCTGCTCATTCAGCGCGGCCACGGCACCCATTTTTTGGGATATCTCACTGAACGCCTGCTCCCATGTGATCCTTGCAAATCCGTTAACATCACCGCGCTCGCCGGTCTGTTTGAGTGGGTAAAGAAGCCTGTCTTTTCTGTAATACCAGCCCACCTTGCTGCGGCAGCGCAGACAGGCGCGGCGTTGGGGGTCGTCTTTGCCGGAATTGTCGGTGAAATTGTAATCCGGCCGTTCGTCGGTTGTTATACGTTTGATAACGCCGTTTTTCACATGGAAACCGATCAGGCATCTGCCGCCGCAGTTATGTCCGGCTGCTCCCATATACACCGTTTCGTCGATGACCGGGCGGGGCAGATTTTCCTGAGTGCCGCTTAAATAATAGGCATCTCCGCCATCATCCTTCGAGCAGCCGGCGAGCGCGGATGCGGAGACCACCGACGCCGCGGCGCCTTTCAGAAAACCACGCCTGGATAGAATACTTTCCATGATAGATTTTAATCCCATATCTCTCCTCCATGTGCCGCTTTTATCCCGAACAAAGAACCGTTGTCAATATATTTTCGAAAACACATTCTTATTTTTATCTATAATCTATTAATAATATTAAATAATTTTATTAATTATTTTTTGAAATTTAATAAGCACATATCACAGATCCCATTGACATGGATGCAAGAAAAAGCTAAATTACATTTTATGATTGCGGATTTACGTGAAAAAGTTATTGATTATGCTGTTGAGCTGTTTTCGAAAAAAGGTTACGAAAATGTCAGTGTGACTGATATCGCAAAAAAGTGCAAGATCGCCACATCCACGCTCTATTACCATTTCAAAGACAAAGAAGATCTTCTCAAACAAACTTTCTACGATGTAACTGTAAAAATGACCAACCATTTCCGGAGGGGCATAGACTATTCAAAACCATTCGAAGACCAGTACAAGGGCGGGCTGTATAACGCGATAAAGTATCTTCACAAAAACAAGCACAGGTGCGATTTTTATTCGATATTCTCGCTGTCTCCAGGTACTCCAATAAGCGTGGCCGACAGAATGGCTCTTGACGATCTCTGCCCCATAGCGCAGCTTTTGAAAAAAGGGCTGGAAAACGGTGCTTTCAGGAAACGCAACTATCTGGAGGCAATGACACTGGGCTCCATTCCAATATACAACTATAGTGCCCGTAACAACGCGAGCAAATATACACCCTCTGACCATGAGATCAACGGCTTCATCTCTTCCCTCTGGAACGCACTGCAATAGCCCGCCAATAAATTCTATCTTTCCGTTTCAGATAATATTTTGGCATGTCCGAAAATGGCTGTCATAGTTTTGCCAAATACTTTAAATTGTTTGATGTCAACGGAGGTAAAAATGATTTACAGCACAACATTACAGACAGATTTCGGAAACATAACTGTTGCGGCGAAAGACGGCGCCCTGACCGGGCTTTGGCTGGAAGGGCAGAAATATTACCCAAAGGAACTCGGCAAATGGGAAGAAAAAAGCGGCCTCCCCATCTTTAAAAAGGTCGAAAAATGGCTTGAAAACTATTTCTCCGGCAACATATGCCCCGTTGATTTCCCGCTCGCCCCTGAAGGCAGCGAGTTCAGGAAGGCCGTCTGGAAAATACTGCTGCAGATCCCCTGCGGAAAAGTCACCACCTACGGCGAGATTGCGAAGAAAATCGCGGCGGATAGCGGACTGAAATCCATGTCGGCGCAGGCCGTCGGCGGTGCGGTGGGGCATAACCCTATTTCCATCATCATCCCCTGTCACCGGGTGGTGGGGACGGACGGCTCTCTGACGGGCTATGCCGGGGGAATCGACAAAAAAACACGCCTTCTGTTCATTGAACAGGCCAACCTGATGTCCATGGTAAAACATTATGAATTTGAATAGAATATTTTAACTTTGTGAGGACATAATGAAACTGGTATCATGGAACGTAAACGGATTGAGGGCGGCAGCCGGGAAAGGTTTTGAAAAAATCTTCAAAGAGACTGATGCCGATATTTTCTGCGTCCAGGAGACGAAAATGCAGGAAGGGCAGGTTTATCTGGATCTTAACCATTATCATGAATATTGGAACAGCGCTGAAAAAAAAGGATATTCCGGCACTGCCGTTTTTTCCCGCAACAAAGCCATGTCTGAGAGCTACGGTATGGGCATTGCGGAGCACGACAGGGAAGGCAGGATAATTACGCTGGAGTATGACGCGTTTTATCTTGTAAACGTTTACACTCCGAACTCCCAGGCTGAACTGGCACGGCTGGAATATCGCATGCACTGGGAGGACGATTTCCTGAAATACCTCACAGGGCTTGATAAAATCAAACCGGTGGTAATTTGCGGCGATCTGAACGTCGCCCATAACGAAATTGATATTAAAAACCCGAAAACAAACAGAAAAAGCGCCGGCTTCACGGATCAGGAGCGGGAAAAGATGACAAGGCTTCTGGATTCAGGCTTCGCGGATACATTCCGCCGGCTCCATCCGGACGAAGCTTCCGCCTACACGTGGTGGAGTATCCGTTCCAATGCCAGGGCGAATAATGTAGGCTGGCGTATAGACTATTTTCTTGTATCCGACCGCCTGATGGAAAAGGTGAAAAGCGCCGTAATCTATCCGCAGATTTTCGGCAGCGATCATTGCCCAGTGGCGCTGACGCTGGATCTATAACATGCGTAAGATGCCACCCGCCGAAAAAATACATGAAGCCCTGAGCGCCATTGCGGACGGCAGGATCAGTATGGAAGAAAATGCGGCATCCATTGTTTCTTCAAATTACACGAAAAAATACACAGTAAAGTTTGACGGCAACGAGTACGCCTCAAACGACAGCGGCACCTACTGGCAAAAATATCCGGGGTATCCCGTGATCGCCGTGCTGATACTTCAGGGAAAACTCCCCGGGCCGGAACCGCTGTTCCCTTATTTTAAAGGGATCGACTGGAACGGATTAAATAAAAAACATAAAAACAACTATGCCGAAGCCGCGGCGGAAGCGCTGGCAAAAATGGAAGAAAAAGGCGCCGACCTTGACGCGATAAATAAGGCGGTTTCTGAAATATATGACAAACTCGCCTCTTTGAA
Organism: Deferribacterales bacterium; assembly: GCA_031556255.1. GTDB lineage: Bacteria > Chrysiogenota > Deferribacteres > Deferribacterales > JAISNW01 > JAIRQX01. Next base: position 7,068 of record JAVBTI010000077.1, read on the forward strand.
GATAACTGTAAAGAGGAACAGCGAAAAGCCGCAGGCACTAAAAGGTAACAGCCCGTAACGGGCCGTTACCTGAAATACGCGGCTTACAGCATCGGCCACCAGCTGGTGGCTTTGTCGGTTTCGATGGCGATGCCTCGTTTTTGGGCTTTATCCATCATATCTTTGATATTTTCCGCGGCTTTTATGCCGCCGGGGCAGACCTGTGTGCACATACCGCACTGCACGCAGTCGAACAGGCCTGAAAATACCGCCTGCTCGATCCTGTCGGACTTATCCTCGCCGTCCACATGGCGCAGATATATCTCCTGCATTGCGCCGGGACCGGCGAAGGAGCCCCACTTTTTAAAATCGTTCAGCGCCTGGCAGGTCGTATAGCAGCACATGCACTCGCGGCAGGCGTTGAGCGGGTATATAGTCTCTTCCCAGAACTTCATGTTTATCGGCTTGAGCACATCGTTCGGGCCGAAAGTCTTAATGGTGTGATTGCTGTTGATAAAGCGCGTATAGGCCGTATTTTTGTCCACCACCAAATCCCTGACAACAGGGAACCCTCCCAGAGGCTCAAACTTATGGTCGCCGGTCAGTTCCGTAAGACAGGCCAGCCTGGGTACGCCGTCCACCATAATGGCACAGCGCCCACAAGTGCCCCGCCTGCAGTTGTAGTCGTACGCTATGGGCTCGATGTTGCGGTGAATATAATGCAGCGCTTTGAGCGCCGTCATCGGCGCAAAATCGGGGTCATCAGGCACCTCGTACTTCTTTTCGTAAGACTTCATATCCGTGCTCGGATCGAAGCGTTTTATGGTTATACTATAGATGGCAGGCATTTGTAGCTCCTTTTAATTAATTATTCGGCACGCTGATATCAAATCTCGGGTCTTTATCGTTTATGACCTGCTTGATAATGTCCCGCGGCATGACCGTGTCCACAATATCGCCCTTTTCGACCTTGAAGTTCCAGTTGTTATCCATCGACGTCCAGAGGTAGCAGAGGAAATTTTCGTTATCCATCCGGGAATAGTCGGTGCGGAAGAAAGGTGAACGGCTCTCTTTGCGCGCAAGGGCTGCATGAACGGTGGCAAGCGAACAGGCGAGCATCCCTTCCACCTCCAGGGCCATCTTCCAGTCGCGGTTGAAAACCCGGGATTTATCAGCGCAAACCATTTTAGGCAGGTCTTCTTTGCGGATACGCTCCAACTCTTTAAGCATCGCGGTCATCTTTGTCTCGCTCTTGAGGAAATCCTGCCCCCTGTAAAACGCTCTCTGGATGCTGCGATGCACCTCCGTGGAGCGGATGCCGTTTTTGTAATCCATACTGAGGTATCCGTAAGCCTTTTTTAGCACTTCCTCGACGTCTTCGGGGGAGAATGCCGGCAGTTCACTCATACTTTTAGCCTTTGCGGCGGCATCGTTCGCCGCAAGGTAAGCCTGCCCCCAGTTCCACATGGAGCTCATCGCCGACAGGGCCACAAAAACCGTGTACAGCCCCGGTATGTCAGATTCACAGGTTTTCGGATCCTGTTGGGGAACCCCGCAGGAGCTGTATTCGTTGGCGACCACCTCCATAAAATCCGGGAATTTATAGTCGGGCATATTAGCGTTGGTGTAGCGGATAATTCCCTTATATGAAGGGTAGGACTGCGACCCTGGTTCATTAACGAGCCCTTCCACCTTGAAATATATACCGTTGTTTGAGCCGTCCCCCGGCGTACCTTTACCCGACATCAGCTCTTTGGCCGCCGTTATAAGCGAACCCTGAAAAGCCGCAATGCTTTGCAGGCTCGGGTCGGAAAAAAACGAGGCCGTGAACGGCTTCTTGTCCTTGTTATACATCCTGCTATGTATTTCACCGTTCACAGGAAAGGTAACTGCTATTTCAATAGCGTCTTTCTGTTTGTCCGGCCGCCAGCCGTAGGGGTGGATACCACAGAAGTCGTACTGCGGCATCTCCATGTCTTTGAATTTCAGCCCACGTTTCAGCAGGGTATAATGACCGTCCCCGGTGGATTCCGGGCCGCCCCCTGTCTTACCGGTCGCCCAGTGGTAACCGCCGGTGCAGAGGATGATCTTTTTTCCCCGGAATACGTGGGCGCTACCGTCCACAAGATTCACGGCCACAACTCCCGAAGCGTTCCCCGCCTCGTCCTGCAGGATGTCCAGCATCATGGTATTGTCGAACACCGGTACACCGCGTTTCACAATGGCCTGGGCCGTCTGTTTATAAAGCGTGTTATGGGTAACGGTGACGTTGTCCTCCACGTCTATACCCACCACGCGCCCGTTGTCCCCGCGCTGAAACATGTTGCCCGCCTGCTCGATGGCGCTGCGGGGCTGCCCTTTCTCATGCGCCATGACCACATTTCGGGCCTGTTCCTGGTCGAGCAGCCCCATAACATCGACAGTAAGGAATTCAGTACCTATTTTTCCGCCGTCGTGCGTCCTCTCAGACGTCACGAATGTCTGCCCCCAAAGCACACCGGAGTTGCCGGAGTGCCCCACGGGACCTTTATCAACCATGATGACCGACGCCCCGTTGTTCATCAGCATCCGCACGGCGTTAAGCCCGGCCATCCCGCCACCAACAACGACGGCATCAGCTTCATGCACCGCGTATCTGTAGTCGTTTACCACAAGGGTGTTGCTTTCGGCGCCTTTCTTTTCTTCGATAGTCCGGCAACCGGCCAGCGCGCCGAACATCGCGGCTCCGGCCGTTCCCGCCCCTAAAAGCACGCTGCCCTTCAGAAATTTTCGCCTCGAAACATCTGTGTTTTTTTTCATTTAATCCTCCTGGTATTAAATGGGTGCCAAGATATATATTTGCCATATCGTTTTAATTTTTATACCAATTTTTTATGAAATAAATACAATTTAATGAATAAAGGATCATCTTGTCAACTATTTAATATATAAATTTGTCTGATGTACGGCATAATATTCCAATAAAATCGCCTTAACCATTAAGCTGTCAATTTTTATATATTTATAAGAGTATTTTTTTGTGGCAACTGAAACTGTTTTGTTTTTTTTATTGTAATGATGTGGTGCACGTGTTATATTGTATTTGGAAAAATATGAAAACAAATTTTATGAGGAAACTAAACGTAATTTTTACCGGTCCTTACCTTAAATTCTGGTATGCGACGTGCGTTATTATCATCCTCACCATGCTGGCGAACTGGAAGATAAACGAACGCGTCTCCAAATACGAATTCACCCTGTACAATACCAATGGTGAGGTGGCAAGCAAGCAGATTGTGGATGAACGGCAGCTCAGCAAAGCTGTTGCCGAATCACCCGTCACCAAAAGCTTCAAGCCGGTTAAGTGGTAGTCAGTATTCATAAAAGAAGTTCATATTTTCCCGGTATGCGCAAAGTCAAGAGTTTAAGGGGAGAGTATGATCACAAAATCACCGAGGGAGTATCTAAGCCCAAAATACAGGTGGATCTATAGCGAGCCCGACCGGCAGCAATGCGCCAGCCTGGCCGTTAAGCACAATCTCCCCGCCCAGCTTGCCGAAGTGCTCATCAAACGCGGCTTTCTTAATGATTCCCTGATAACCGAATATTTTGAGACCCCTTTAAACAGCCTTGTAAATCCGTTCATGATGAAGGGCATGGATACCGGCGTGTCACGCATATGCAGCGCACTGAAAAATAACGAACTGATCTGCATTTTCGGCGATTACGACGTCGACGGGGTCACCGCCACCTCGCTCATGTACATGTTCCTGAAAGAGCTGGGCGCCAACGTCACCTACTACATACCCAACCGCCTCGAGGAAGGCTACGGCCTGAACAGGGAAGCGATCGAAGAGCTGGCCCGGAAAAAAGTCGACCTTGTGATCACGGTGGATTGCGGTATCTCCGCCGTTGAAGAGGTCGCTGAGGCAAAAAAACTGAGGATGGACGTGGTCATCACCGACCACCACCAGCCGGGTGACGAACTGCCCAAAGAGGCAACAGCGATCATCAACCCCATGCAGGAGGGGGATGAATACCCCTTCAAAAACCTTTCCGGCGTCGGCGTGGCGTTCAAAGTCTGCATGGCGGTCCGCCACTTCCTGCGTCAAAACTCCGACAGGGAAATACGTCTTCCAAACCTCAAACAGTACCTCGATATAGTCACGCTGGGCACGATAGCGGATGTCGTGCCGCTGTACGGTGAAAACCGAACCTTTGTAATCCACGGCCTGCGCGCCCTCGCAAGCGAAAAGGTGCGTCCCGGGCTGGATGAACTGAAAAAAGTGGCCGGCATAGGCAAACAGGCCGTGTCCACATCCCATATAGGCTTCGGCCTTGCGCCGCGGATCAATGCCGTAGGCAGGCTCGGTGATTCCGACCGGGGGTTTCGCCTCCTTACCACCGCAAGCCGTACGGAAGCTCGTCACCTTGCCTCCGAACTGGACCAGGAAAACAGATTCCGGCAGGATATAGAGCGGGAAATATTGGCCGAAGTATTTAAAAGCATAGAAGAAGGACAGCTTAACAGGAAATATGCCGGACTGGTGCTCTATTCGCAGAACTGGCATCCTGGTGTGCTGGGCATTGTGGCCTCACGGGTGGCCGACAAATACTACCGCCCCACCATAATACTGACAGAGGAAAACGGGGTGCTGAAAGGCTCCGCGCGGAGCATCCCCGGGTTTCATCTTTACGACGGACTTAAAGATCTGTCCGATATCCTCCTCTCGTTCGGAGGGCATAAATACGCGGCAGGGCTGAAAATAACGACGGATAAAATAGATACGCTGCGGAAACGATTCAATGCTATAGTAAAAGGCCGGCTGACGGAAAAGGATTATATGCCGGAGATAAATGTTGACGCATTTATCGAACCCAAAGACATAAATGACAAGTTCATGGCGGTGCTCCAAAAGTTCGAGCCGTACGGAAACAGTAACAAAGAGCCGATCTTCTGCATGCAGAACGTGGAGAAATACCAGGCGGTCACCTTTGTTGGCAGGGACAGTGCCCACGCAAAATGCTTCTTTATCAAACATGGCATCACATTTGACGCCATAGGCTATGACATGCGCACTTACGAAACTCTCCTGAACGATGAAGAACGCTTTGACATTCTGTTTACCCTTTCGTATAACGGTTATGGACGGGTGCGGAGCATACAGCTCGTCCTGAAAGATTTAAGGAAGGCGGCAGGTTGACGGCCAAATCATCCATAGCGGAAAGTAAAATTAAAACGATAAGACTGATGGACATCCAGGAGATCATCTCCCGCAACAGACCGGGGGAGGATCTGGAGCGCCTGAACGTCGCCTATGTCTATGCCGCTAAAAAGCATTTCGGACAGCTGCGCCAGAGCGGCGAACCGTACATGTCCCACCCCCTCTCCGTAGCCTACATACTTTCAGAAATGAATATGGATCTGGATTCCATAATAGCCGGCATGCTCCACGATACCCTCGAAGATACCGACGCCACAGAAGATGAACTGGAAGGACTTTTCGGTAAAGATATCGCCTTCCTGGTGGACGGCCTCACAAAAATCGGCAAGATCGAATTCAAATCCAAAGAGGAAAAACAGGCGGAAAACTTCCGCAAAATGCTCATCTCCATGTCGGAGGACGTCCGGGTCATCCTCATCAAACTGGCGGATCGCCTGCATAACATGCGCACCATAGATTCCCTCCGCCCGGACAAGCAAAAGCGCATAGCCGAAGAGACGATCGAGATCTATGCCCCGCTGGCCCACCGCCTGGGTATCGCGTGGATCAAATGGGAGCTTGAAGATCTGTCGTTCCGGGTGCTGAATCCGGATATGTACTCTGACATCCAGCACAAAGTTAAACTGAACCGCGCCGAGCGCGAAACCTACCTTGAAAAGGTGCGCGGTATAGTGAATGAAACCGTCGGTAAAGAAGGAATCAAGGCCGAAGTGGACGGCAGGCCCAAGCATTTTTACAGCATCTACTCCAAAATGATCAACAAACAGACCTCGTTCGATGAGATATATGACCTTCTCGCCCTGCGGGTGCTCGTGGACACCGTTTCTCAGTGCTACGCAGTGCTGGGGATAATCCACCACCTGTTCCGGCCGATACCGGCGCGGTTTAAAGACTACATCGCCATGCCCAAGGCCAATATGTACCAGTCGCTCCACACAACCGTCATGGGGCCGGACGGCCAGATGGTGGAGTTTCAAATACGCACCAAACAGATGCACCATATCGCGGAGGAAGGGATCGCCGCCCACTGGAAATACAAAGAGGGAAAAGCGTTCGATCCCAAAGAGGACGCCCAGTTCATCTGGCTGCGGCAGCTTCTGGAGCAGAAGGATAAAAATTCCACCGAGCTTGTGGAAACGCTGAAAGAGGACGTCCTGCCTCAACAGTTATATGTCTTCACCCCGGGAGGGGATGTGGTGGAACTCCCGGAAGGGGCCACACCCATAGATTTCGCCTATTCCATCCACTCAGAGGTGGGAAACAGATGCGTAGGCGCAAAGGTAAACGGGCGCATAGTGCATCTCAAATACCGCCTCCAAAACGGAGAGAAGGTGGAAATACTGACAAGCCCCACTCAGGAACCGCGCAAAGACTGGCTCAGCTTTGTCAAAACCACCCGCGCCAAAGCGCGCATACGCGCCTACCTGCGCAAGAAGGACAGCGAGAAAGCGGAATCGTTCGCCATTGAAAACCTTGATAAAGAGTTCCGGGAAAGGGGAAGCAGCTATCGCGAGGTAATCGAAAATTCCGCAAATCTTAAAAAAATACTCGACAAACTGAACCTGCGCAACCTGGAGGATCTGCTTACGGGCGTGGGTTTCGGCCGGCTGTCAGCCAAAAAGGTTGTGCATGTCATCTTCCCCGGCGAGGAAAAAGAAGATGAGCAGCATTTCTCCAAGAGCAGGGCGGGCAGGGCGGAACCGTTCCGCATAGACGGCGTGGACAATATGATGATAAAGATCGCCCGCTGCTGCACTCCACTGCCGGGAGATGACGTGATAGGATATATCTCCACCGGGCGGGGGATCATAGTTCACAGGTGCGACTGCCCCAACCTGAAAGATATAGCGGTGAACGAGGAACGCCTCATCCCGGTCACATGGGGGAACAACAAGGACTATGTGACTCCGGTCAAACTTCTGGCTATTGTGGAAAACAAACCGGGGCTTATCAACGCCATCACCGCCGTGGTCAAAGACATGGGGCTGAATATCGTGGAATATTCCGCCAAATCTGTCGGCGGAGGGGAGTCGGAACAGCGTTTCAGCGTGGAGATAAGTACCAAGGGCGAACTGGACACACTTATGAGTAAACTGCGTCAGATCAAAGGGATGAAACACCTGAAAAAACTGTAACCTCACATAAAGGTAATAAAATATGCCGGGCAGTTTCAACGAAGATCAACCTCTGTACACTCAGATTGCAAACCTTCTGCGGGAGCAAATCCGGCTATACATGATAAAGCCGGGCACCAAGCTTTCCCAGCGCAAGCTGGCCTCTTTCTACAACGTCAGCAAAAAAACGATTTCCGACGCTTTTGAAATATTAGCCGCCGAAGGGGCTTTGATCACAAAACCCAAATCCGGCACCATAGTCACCGACAGCATATGGATGAGCATCAACTCCGATCGGCAGCCCACGTTCAGTTATGTGGACAAAGGACAGCACAAACACTCCACCGATGAAATGTACTCATTCTACAGCATACTCACCAGGGAACCCGTACATCTTACCGGACCCAAGATCGCATGGGAATTAAAATATCACGAACCCATACAAAAAGCGCTGGTACATGTCGCAGCCCGGCTGGATAACCCGGTGAACGAGCTTTTCCACGTGGACATAACGGGTCTGCCGGCACTGAAAGAGAGTGTCGCGGGGATAATGCAAAAGCGCGGCGTGGATGTGCACCCCGGCGAGATTATGATCACCGGCGGCATGATAGAATCACTGACAATTATTTTCCTCTCATTCCTGAGCGGCGGCATGCGCCTTGTAAATGAAACTCCAAGCATACTCAACTCCATGACTATGGTTCAGTCCCTTGGCGCCGAACTGGTACGCATACCCATGGACGATGAAGGGGTATCCATGCCGGCACTAATAGATGCGGTACGGCACAAAGCCAGCAACTCCGTGGTGTGCATAAACCCTCTGAACCAATACCCGTCAGGAATCAATACCTCCCCCGAACGCAGAAATGAAATTATTGCCGCCTGTAAAGAGTTCGGTGTGCCGCTTATAGAAAACGACGCAATGCGGGATTTCTGGCTTGAAAAACCACATCCAAAACCGCTGAAAGCGTTTTACAACGATATTATCTACGTGGGCTCCACTCTGGGAGCGCAGTTAGGAATGAAAATATCATGGATTGCCGCGCCGCCGTATGTGATAAAGCGGCTGAGCGATGTTAAAACACAGGTGGATATTGTAACAAACACCCTGGTACAGATGGTGTTCGACGAAATGTTCCGCACGGGCCTATATGAAGAGTATCTTGAAAGATCCCGTCCCCTTTACGGGAAACGCATGGAACTAACTGAAAGCCTTATGGACAGATATTTGCCAATGGCTAAATGGAACAGGAACAAAAGTTTTTACCTTTGGATGGAACTTAAAGGGATAGACACACTGAAGCTGTTCAATCATATGAAAGGGTTTGTAATTCTGCCGGGATATTTTTTCGACTACGCCGACCGATCGCATTTCCACCTTAATCCCTTCGCTGACAGCGTCGAGAATCTTGAACTGTGCCTGCGAAGTATAGCGGAAAATCTGTAATATCAGTCCAACTCGTAAAACTGTGACGATGCCACCACGCTCTTTACCATCGCGTAGATTCTGTCGCCGTGCCCGACGGCCATCTCCATGAACGATTGGTGGGTGATCCTTGCCCAGAGCTGGGCGCCACCGCCAGGGTCCAAATCCAAAAGTATATCGGTTAGCAGGCCCTGCTCCCGCACATCCGCGATAAGGCCTGTATAAACGTTTCTGCCGACTGTGGTCGGCCTGGTTTTGCTGAGGACCACATCCATAGCGGGAATCCTGAACCGCACTCTGCTCCCGGCGCGAAGGTTTCCCGTCGCCACTTCCAAACGCCCTCCGCCGAACGATACTATACCCAGACCTTCTTTCTCCCCTCCGGACAGCACCGTACCTTCGCATATAACGCCGAAATCTTTGGCAGGCACCATATCGGCCATCATGCTGCTGTTGAACACGGACACGGCCGAACCGAAATTGACAAGGGTACCGGAGGACAGCAACCCCACATAGTCCGCGAGGCGGAGAATCTCATCCATGGTATGTGTCACATATATTATAGGTATATTAAAAAGCACAGGCAGCCTTGCGATGTAGTGTATAAGCTCGTCCCTGCGCCCGGCGTCCAGCGACGCCATAGGCTCATCCATCAGAAGCATGTCCGGGTCAGACAGAAGTGCACGCGCTATGGCAACTCTCTGCTTTTCCCCGCCGGAAAGCTTATCCGGATACCTGTCCAACAGCGCTTCCAGCCCCAACAGGGAACTGACCTGGGGAAGGGTAATTTTGCCGCTCCCTTTTCGGTTTTTTGCACCATAAAGCATATTTTTCCTGACGCTCATGTGGGGAAAGAGGCGGCTGTCCTGAAACACATACCCCACATTGCGTTTCTCCGGAGGAAGGTTGATGTTCTTGCCGGAGTCGAACAATACCTTACCGTTTATGGAGATATGCCCGCTCTGCGGAGTGAGGAGGCCGGCGATCATATTGACTATACTGCTTTTCCCCGCGCCGGAAACGCCGAAAAGCACAGTGATCCCCATATTCTCCGTCGAAAAGGATGCGGAGACTGTTATGTTGCCCAGCGGTTTGGTTATGTCAACGCTAATCATACTTTTTCCTGTTCCTGCGGGCGAGATACTCCGAGAAAATCATTGATACGAAAGCTATTACAAGTGCCACCATACATAGCCTGGCAGCGGTAAACTCACCTCCGGGCACCTGTAGCTGTGAATAGAGCGCCAGCGGCAGTGTGCGTGTCTCACCGGGGATGTTGGACACGAATGTGATTGTTGCGCCGAACTCCCCGAGGCTGCGGGCAAATGCCATTACCACCCCCGCCAGAATCCCCGTAAAAGAGAGCGGTATAGTGATGGTGAAAAAGACCTTTGCCCTGCTTGCTCCAAGAGTCCGCGCCGCGGATTCTAGCCCCCTGTCCACAGACTCCATTGATATGCGTATGGCGCGAACCATCAGAGGAAAGGCGATCACTGCGCTGGCGAGCGCCGCCCCTTTCCAGTTAAACGCGAATGTAAACCCGAAAGCATTATAAAGAAAGCCGCCCAGCACCCCTCTTCGGCCGAAAAGAATCAGCAGGATGTAGCCGGTCACAACAGGAGGGATCACCATCGGCAGGTGTAGAATGGCGTCCAGCACGCTTTTGCCGGGAAACTCCTTGCGCGCGAGGAGCCAGCCGAAAAAAATACCGAACGGAAAGCTCCCGGCGACCGCCGCAAGACCCACAAACAGGCTCAGGCGCACCGCTTCCCATTCGGACGGCGAAAGGCGGAAAAATTCAGTCATATTAACCGCTTGTCAATTTATTCAGTTCCTCACAGCGGGGTGAAACCGTATTTTTTCACAACAGCCTGTGCCTCTGTCGATTTCAGGTAATCGTTGAACTTTCTGGCTTCGGCTGTGGCCTTCCCTTTGATCATCGCCATGGGGTAACTAATGCTACCATAGCTGTTTTTTGGCAGTTCGTCCACAACAATGACGGAACCTTTAGCGGCGGTGACGTCGGAACCGAACACGATTCCCAACGGCGCCTCCCCGCGGGAAACAAGAGTGAGCACCACCCGCACATTCTCGGCGGCGGCAATCTGCCCCTTGATATCATCCCAGAGGCCGAGCTTTTCCAGAGATACTTTAGCATACTGCCCGGCAGGCACATGGTCCGGATCACCCACCGCAAGGCGTTCTTTATTAAGCACCGTGGACAGTTTTTTACCGTCGCTGAACTTATACTTTATTTTGCTGTCTTTAGGGGCAATCAGCACAAGGATATTCCCCAGCCATTCCCGGCGGGTGCCGTCCTCGAGCAGCCCTGCTCCGGCAAGGTAATCCATCCACTCTTCGTTCGCCGACAGAAAGAGATTGGCAGGAGCACCCGACTCAATCTGCTTGGCCAGCACCCCGGTGGAGGCGTAGCTGGCGATTACCTTGCCGCCCTTTTTATTATACGCGGCGATAAGCTCATCCAGCATATCCGTGGCGGAAGAGGCAGCGAAGATGGTGACCTTTTCCGCCTCCGCTGCTAAAAGAGGCGTGCATGTAAAAAGCAAAACAACCGCCAGACTGAAAACGATTTTTCTCATAGCCTGTCTCCTTAATATTCATTGTTTGCCGATGTCATTATATATTATTGTGCATATCGGTGCCAGCTTTTATTTAAATTTGTTGTTCTGGTTTTTCCTCTCCTCCGCGGCCGGAGGAGAGGAAAAACAGGAGGAGGAAGGAGGAGTGATGTCGTTATATATTATTATATATAATGACGTCAAGAGCTTTTTTATATTTTTTGTCCATGGAATTATATGTTGACAACAAAGTTAGTTTATTCTATATATTATAATGATCTATAATTTTATTATGCAAATTTAATAATGAGGTTTGACATGAACAACAATTTTTGGAAGTATGCCCTTGTATTTTTCGCGGGCGCGGTAGCGGGCGCGGTTGTGGTTAAAAACAGCAGCGCGATCAGGTCTGTCTGCACGGGCGCCATCGGCGGCGTGATGGATCTCAAAGACAAAGCGATGGAAACAGCGGAAGTATTCAAAGAATCCGCTGAAGACCTTATAGCTGAATCCGACTCCAAGCGCAAAAAAGGCGGGGCCGCGAAAGCTTAATCATGCGGTTAAACTTAGTACATTCCATCCGGGGACGCGTCAGATTTCGTGTGAATCCCGATACAATAAGGCCTTACCGTCACGGCGTTCTGGCGCATCTCCTACTGGATATCCCCGGCGTGCAAAGCGCCGCAGTCAATCCGCGCACCGGCAGCATCCTTGTACATTACAGCCCCAGGGCCACCAGCGGGGGAAAACTGGCATCCCTTCTGGCCGCATTTCCTGTGGAAGAACTCCCTATGAAAGATCCCTCCGAAAGAGAAGAATCCATCGGCTGGTCATATATCGCTTACCAGTTGTGCAGATTTATCCGCCCGTACTGGCTGAAACCCATATTGACGAGCATCGGGGCCATCCCGTACTTTGCGGCGGGTGCCCGGTCGCTGACGCGCGGCCGTATGGACATCAACCTGCTGGATGCTGCGGCCATAGCGGCGGCGTTATTACAAAAAAATTTCAAATCCGCTTCTACCTTGATGATGCTCCTGAAAACCGGGGATTATCTGGAAAAGTGGGCCAAACAGCGTTCCAGAGACAACCTTGCCGCCACCATGTCGCTGAATATCGGGCAGGTGTGGGTGCGGAAGAACGGCCGGGACAAACAGATTCCATACTCCCGGATTATGCCGGGGGATATGGTGGTTGTCCGTGCAGGCTCTATGATCCCCATAGATGGTGTAGTAAGCAAAGGCCTTGCACTGGTAAATGAGTCATCCATGACGGGAGAGCCGCTTTCCGTGGAGCGCTCCGCCGGACAGACCGTACACGCGGGCACTGTGGTCGAGGAAGGAGAGCTTGTCGTGAGCGTAATTCATAAGGGGGAGGATACGCGTTTCCAGCAGATAGTCCGCCTCATACAGGAATCCGAATCCGCCAAGGCCGAGGTGGAGACGAAGGCGAACGAGGTAGCAGACAAGGCCGTGCCGTTCAACTTTGCCATTGCCGGAGTTACGTACGCCGCCACCCGCAACGCCATGAAGGCTTCCGCCGCGCTGTCGGTGGACTACTCTTGCGCCATAAAACTTTCCACCCCACTCGTATTCCTCGCAGCCATGAAAGAGGCGCTGACAAACGGCGTTTTCTTCAAAGGCGGCGCGGCTATGGAGGCGCTTTCCCGTGTGGACACGATAGTGTTCGACAAGACGGGGACGCTTACAAAAGCATCCCCTAAAGTTGCAAAGATCATCGCCTACAACGGCTACAGCGAAACCGAAGTACTGAAGATCTCCGCCTGTCTCGAAGAACATTTTCCTCACCCCGTGGCCAAGGCTGTCGTAAAACACGCTCTGGACAAAAGGGTGGAGCACAAGGAGACGCACGCCGAACCGAAATATATTGTCGCCCACGGCATAGCAACTGAATACAAAAAGGAACATACCGTAATAGGCTCCCGTCATTTCGTCTGTGACGATGAAGGCGTGGATCTGTCCGTGTGTAAAGCGGACGAGACGGAGGCCTCCGACGGCGGCTATTCCGTACTGTATCTGGCAAGGTCGGGGGTATTGACGGGGATACTGCTTATTCACGATCCTGTGCGGGAGGAGGCGGAGGAAGTTATATTGATGCTGCGCCACCTGGGGATCAAAAGGTTCTTCATGCTCACCGGCGACAACACCCGCACCGCCGAAAGGGTTGCCGGGCAGCTGGGTATCGACAGTTTTCGCGGAGAAGTACTCCCCCATGAGAAATCAGAAATCGTGAGACTGCTGAAAAGCAAGGGATGCAACGTAGCCGTGGTGGGTGACGGCGTAAACGACTCTCCGGCGCTTTCCGAGGCGCACGTGGGGATAGCTATGAAAGGAGGCGCTGATCTGGCGCAGGAGGTGGCGGACATCACCCTGCGGGATCCTTCCATGTACCCCCTTGTTATAGCGCGCCTTGTTTCACAGCGGTCGATGAAACGTATAAAATATAACAATATCGCGGCTGTGGGGATAAACACCGCTCTAATGTTTTTCAGTATATTCGGCAGGTTTACACCTGCCATCTCCGTATGGCTGCACAACCTGACTACACTGGGGATCGGCGTGAACAGCATGCGGGCGCTCCTGCCCAAAGGGGATGGACAATGATAGTCAGCTACTCTCCCGGGCGTGTACGCATACGGCTTAACGAGCTGAAAAACCCTATAGTGGCCCTTGCTGTGAAAAAGCGCATGCAAGGCGTGGACGGCATCAGGGAGGTCATGGTGAAACAGAGCACCGGCAGCCTGCTGGTGCTGTTCGACCCGGAAATTCTTCCCCCGGAAAAGCTTTTTGCCAGAGGGCGGGCGGAACTTGAAAAATACAATATCCGGCTGGCCTTGCCGGAAACGGAAAAAGGATTATGATCGTCAGCTTTATACCTGGAAGAGTACGGATCAGAAACAGTTCGCTGAAAAATAGTACCGCTATAACGCGGACGATGGTAATGCTCCGCAAGCTGCCGGGATTCATTTCGGCGGAATCCGGCAGCCTGACGGGAAGCGTCCTTCTCAGATACGATCCGGCGGCAATCCCGGCAGAGAGCACCAAAGAAATATACAGATATGTGAAAAAGGCCGTGCCTAATCTGGCGCAATACTTTGTATCGTGTTCATGGAAGCACAATAAGGTGTTTAACCGCGTTATGGCCGCCGCGTTAGCCGTCTGCATGCTTTCACCGGCGATGGGAATGCTGCGGCTGCATAAATACAGCGCCTTCCTTTTTGCCGGATTCTCACTCAAACACGTATATGATTACAGGCGCAGAATAATATAGTATTTATTGTCTCAATCTAAATCCGCCCCGTCTTTCCAAAGTTTGAACGAATGTGCCAATCAGCTTGGCTATCGGCGAAAAATGCATTATAATTAAATTAATGATAAAAAAGGCAATATCGCTCTTTAAACCGAAAAAGAAGAAAACTTTATATGAAACGGGTTCCGAAGCCGCCATGCGGAACGATATGGCGACAGCGTTCATCTGTTTTGAAAAAGCGGCCGCCGCAGGTGACCCTAAATGCCAGTTCCTGACCGGATTTCTGATGGCCTCAGGCGTGGGCACGGTTAAAAACGAAAAGTTTGCCGTGGAATGGCTGCGCAAAGCCGCTGAACAGGGCTACCCTGACGCGTTATACAGCCTCGCGGAGATGACGGCTTCCGGACGCGGATGTAAAAAAGATATCTCTCTCGCCATTCAGTACTACCGCGTAGCAGCGGAAAAAGGGCATATGGAGGCCCAGTTCAAACTGGGCTTCCTTTATAAAACCGGCAGAGGCGTGACAAGAAACTACGAAGCCGCGGCGCTGCTTTTCCTGGCTGCGGCTGAAAAAGGGCACATCAAGGCTCAGTACAATCTGGGCATCATGTACGCCTCCGGCAGGGGGGTTGGGCAGAACGACGTGAAAGCCGCCGAATGGTACCGTAAAGCGGCGGAGCAGGGATACGTCATCGCACAGTATAATCTGGGCTATATGTACCAGAGCGGCAGGGGAGTGGAAAAAGATTACAAAGAGGCATTACACTGGTTTAATAAGGCCGGCAAGGGGCTGTGATGACAGACTATAAAAAGGCGAAAGCAGCTTTGGAAGAAAAATTCCGCTCCGGACAGCTCTCACTGAGGGATCTCACTGATGAGTTCGCCTCTCTGGCGGATGCCACAGTGCGCGCCATAGCCAAAGAGTGCCGTTTCGAAGAAAACCGCCTCTGCCTGGTAGCCCTGGGGGGATATGCCCGCCGCCAGCTTTCGCCTCATTCGGATCTGGATCTCTTGATCGTACATGACGGGGAGTTGTCCGCCAAACAAGACGGCAGCATTGCCGAATTCACCACCCGCCTATGGGACACCGGCGGGAAACCCGGCATCCAGATCACCGACCTCACCGAGATCGGCACCGCCGTGGACACGGACGACATAATACGCACATCCTACATAGACAATTTTTTCATAGCCGGCTATGAACCGCACTACCACGCCTTTGTGGAGACGGTCAACGAACACGTTATTCGCAAAGGGCGGGCTCGTTTCCTCTCCGGCAAGATACTGAACGCCCAGAAACGCGCGGAAGAGTATAGCGACTCCATCTACCGGCTGGAACCGAACCTGAAAGAGGGAAAGGGCGGAATACGCGATATAAACACCATCTGGTGGATATCCTCCGTCTATTACCACATAACCTCGTTCGCTGAGCTTCATAAAACGCCTTTTTTCACAGAAGAAAGCTATGAGAATTTCGACCGTGCGGCGGAGTTTATATTCCGCATCCGCGCGGAACTGCATTATGAGACAAAACGCAAATTCGACATCCTCCGCCGGGAATTCCAGCCGGTCATTGCCGAACGGCTTGGCTTCAAAAGCAACGGCCGGTACAGCGCAGTGGAAAACTTCATGCGGGAGTACTATATCTCCGCGAGAATCATCTCCAATGTGGCGGAAAAAGCCACCTTTGCCGTGCGTACCGAGCTCATACGCCCCGGAGAACAGCTTCCCGTGCTAAGAGCGCTTCCCGGCGGGCTTATCAGCTACGACAATATGCTGAGCCTGAATAAAAACGACGTGCGCAACATGGAAAAGATCGCGCTCCTCATACGCCAAAGCATTGTACGCAGCCAGCCCATACACCCCTCCGTCGCAGACAGACTCAGCTCAAACGCCGCCTCCATCACGGATGAAGACAGGGCGCGCTGGGGGCATATAATTGGCGATCTCCTGGGTGATTTCCCCTATTCGGCGCATATAACCGGGGAATTGCACCGCATGGGGCTGCTGGAGGCTTATATTCCGGAATTCTCTGATATCGTATGCCGGATGCAATACAATACTTACCACCATTACACTGTAGATGAACACACCCTTCTCGCACTGGAAAGGCTTGACGCGGTGGCCACCGGCAGAAGCCCTTTTTATAAGCAATTTTACGAGCTGCTCACGAATCTTCCGCGCAAAGACCTTCTGGGGCTGGCGGTACTGCTGCACGATATCGGGAAAGGTGGCGGGGCCAGGCATAACGAAAGCGGCGCGGAGATGGTAAAGCAAATACTCCCGCGCCTGGGGTATAACGAAAACGACACCGCACTGGTGTCAGGTCTTGTGCTGAACCATCTCGTCATGGCACACATATCCCAGCGGCGGGATCTGGACAGCCGGGAAGAGATAGCCAATTTTGCCCGCGCCGTGCCTTCCTCCCTGGAGCTTGACCTTTTATACCTGCTCACATACGCAGACATCACCGCTCTGGGTGGGAAGCAGGCCACAAACTGGGAGCTGGGACTTCTGGAAGACCTGTATTTACGCACAAAAGACTTCTTCACATGGCAGGGGAGCCCGGAACTGTTTCGCGAATCGGTGCTGACCAAGAAAAAAGATCTACTCAAACGCCTCACCCACCGCCCGTCGTGGCAGAAATTCGCCGACGATATCGACGACGGCACAATATATACATTTTCCACAAACACACTACTTGATTACATAGGGATGATAGCGGAACTCGACGAAAGCGGTGAACCTGCGGTGGAATTCCGGGAGATCCCCAACTACCGCTGCTGGCAGATCACGGTGTGCGCCGCGGATGAATTCGGACTGATGCGAAAGATTGTGGGGGTGATTTCGTCGCAGGGATGCAACATACTTAAAGCGCAGATATACACCCCCAAACGCCGGCCGGATTCAGGAGGCGGGCAGGCGGTTATTGATACTATCCAGTTCACCACAGCCCCTTCCGACGAGCGTACCCCGGAAAAGTGGCAGGATGATATGAAGGCCGCTGTAATCAAAGCCGTCACCACCCCCGGATACGAGCCGGAAATGCGTTACACAGGTACTTTTGCCGATAAAAACAAAATTCAGCGCAAACGGACTCAAGTTCTATTCGACAACAGCATTTCATCAGTATATACTGTGATCGATATTTTCACACCCGACAGAATAGGGCTGCTTTATGATATCCTTGGGGTATTTGAGCAAAACGGAATCGACGTCCGGCATGCGAAAATCTCCACCGACATTGACACCGTGGTGGATTCGTTTTCCGTCGCCGACAGAGAAGGGCGCAAAATAACCGATGAAGGGATATTGTCAGGGCTGAAAGAGGCGATATATGAAATCTCCGCAGATTCACTGCATCGTAGATAAAGATAAAGCCCCCCTTGTTGATTATCTCAGGAATATCGGTGCGCTTGCTCCCGGCCACACCAGCGCCAATATAGTGCTTACCGACGACCCCGCCCGGATAAGCAAAGGGCGCCTCTGTTTCCTCCTTGCCGACGAACCCGCGTCCGGATACATACATATCCCCGCAAACGCAGACCACCAGAAGATCTATGAAACCATCCTTCAGATCGCGGGCGCCATACAAAACTTACAGACCCCGGAGGATCTGCTGTGCCCGGCTTCCGTATCCCAGGAGGAGGCCGCGATTATAGGAGGATTTGCCCGGCACTTTTCGCATAATGTACTGAACTCGCTCCTTGCCGCCGGCGGCTTTTTGCGGCAGATCAAACCGTTGACGGACAAAACCGAGCATAACGACTACCTCTGGAAAACCGTGGAGGACAAGCTTCGCTCCATCGAAGAGCTTGTCAACGGCTATAACGATTATAATCACGTATTGACGCTTAAAATGACCGAAAAGGTTGAAATATCCAGCTTTTTCCACGACCTCATTGTGGCGATCGGGGAGAAGACTTTTGGAAAAGCCTTTTCCGCCTATCTGAGCTATTACACAAACCGCTACTCAATGTCCTACGATTTCCGCAACCCGCGCGTGAGGACAATAGACGCAAACCCCCTTTTCCTCAAGCTCGCTTTCTGCTATATATTTAAAGATACTACGCAATATCTTGGAACGGAGAATGCCACTGTAAACTTCCAAGTGGTTACCAAAAGTGAGGGCGAAAGGCTGTCCATCAGCATAAGGGTGAATAATGCCTCCATGCCGCCGGAGATACTGGACACAATATTCCAGCCTTGGCGCCACCAGATGTTTACGCAAAGCTTCGATTACTGGGGGCTGGCCATAGCGCAGACCATTATCATAAAACACGGCGGGGATTTTACCGCTGAAAACACAGGAAAAGATCTGGTATATAAAATAACAATATAGGGGTAACACAAATTGCAAATGCCACAGTCGAAGGCTGAGACGCTTATCGAAGCGCTGCCGTATATGCAGAAATATTATAACAAAACCGTCGTCATAAAATACGGCGGGCATGCCATGGTGGACGAACAGCTCAAATACAGTTTCGCACAGGATGTGGTGATGTTGAAACAGGTGGGGATAAACCCCGTCATCGTCCACGGCGGCGGCCCCCAGATTGGGGGAATGCTTGAACAGCTTGGTATTGAAAGCCGCTTTGAACAGGGAATGCGTGTCACCTCCCCCGAAACAATGGATATCGTGGAGATGATCCTTTCAGGGAAGATAAACAAGGAGATCGTGGGGCTTATAACACGCACAGGCGGCAAGGCGGTGGGTTTTTCAGGCCGCGACGGACGCCTCCTCTCCGCAAAAAAAATGCAACTGGACGGCAGTGCCGATCTGGGGCAGGTGGGCGTGGTCAGCACGGTGGACACCTCTCTCATAGAAGCCGTCGCCGGGTTCATCCCCGTGATAGCCCCGGTTGGGATTGGAGACGACGGGCAGGCGTATAACATCAACGCCGATCTGGCTGCGGGAAGCATCGCCGCCGCCCTGAAAGCGGAAAAACTCCTGATGCTCACGGACGTAATAGGGCTTCTGAATAAGAAAGGGGAGCGCATATCGTCCGTCACACTCACTGAGATAGAGAGATTGCGGCAGGATGGCACCATCACCGGCGGGATGCTGCCGAAGCTGAAAGGGGCCTTCGACGCGCTTAAATCCGGTGTGAATAAGGCGCATATAATAGACGGGCGACTGAAGCACTCCGTCCTCCTTGAGCTTTTCACCGACGAAGGGATAGGCACGGAGATATTGAATGCTTGACCATAAAACAATGAAGGTGCCGGAACATTTTATAGATAAATATATTCGTCCCTCCTGCCACAATGATCCGCGTATAGTGGAGGCGTTTAAAACGGTGCCCCGTGAATTTTTCATGGACGAGGCGATGCGTCTTAAGGCTTATAGCGATAACGCCCAACCGATAGGCTTCGGACAGACCATATCTCAGCCTTCTCTTGTGGCGATGATGCTTTACGAGCTGGAAGCGAATAACACCCATAAATGTCTTGAGGTTGGCGCCGGTTCCGGATTCGTCACAGCACTTTTAAGCAGGCTGGCGGATGAGGTTTACGCTCTGGAACTTCTGCCGGAACTGCGGATGAAGGCACAGGAGAAGCTCAGGAAAATGAAGATAAACAATGTCCGCCTTTTCACCGCCGACGGTACCTTAGGACTCCCCGAAAAAGCTCCCTACGACAGGATTCTTGTTTCCGCAGGAGGTAAAAGTCTTCCGAAATCGCTGGAAGAGCAGCTTGCAGACGGCGGGATCATGATTATCCCGCTGAACGGCATCCTCACAAAGATCATTAAAAAAGAGAGCTCATTGACTAAAAAATCGCTGGCTAACGTGGCGTTTGTGGATTTTGTGAACAGTTAAACTACCGAAACGATTAATGATGTGGCGTTTTTGTAACTATATCGATAGCTTTTTTCAACTGCCGGTAGATTTCCACGTCCGCGGTCCTTTCCCGCGCACGGGTTATATTCTCTTCGGACTGGTAGTGCGCGGGGATATGGTTCAGTGTGAGCGCGGCTATATCCATCAGGCAGATGCCGCAGGTGCACATATCGCCGGTGTCGTTGTTGTCCAGGTATTCGCTGAGCATGTTCCACACCCGCTTCTCATTGATATTTTTCAGGTCGTCCATATAGTGAAAAACGTTGAGTTTAGTGGACATTCTTTCACCTCGTTGTTACCGCTAATATCCGGGGTCAGTTTAACACCCGGCACCGCCGAACGCAACATTAAATGTTTATCTTAATATCGCGGATAAAAATTCATTCACGTTCCGTCATGCGGTAGCCCACACCTATTTCGGTAACGATATACTCCGGCTCTGCCGGATTTTTTTCGATCTTGCGCCGGATATTCGCCATATTCACCCTCAGCGCATGGTTTTCGTTCACATACGGCCCCCACACATGCTTCATTATGAAATCATGGGTGAGGACTTTTCCTATATGCCTGCCTAAAATGGTCACTATCTTATACTCCACCGGTGTAAAATGCACCATATCCCCGTTCAGTGTGACCACACGCCTGTCATAATCTATCACAAGGCCGCCGGTATGCAGGGGAGACAAAGGCTCTGCGCTTCCTCCCGTATACATGTTTTTATGGCGCAGCGCCGTCCGTATTCGTGCCAACAACTCCGGCGGGCTGAACGGTTTCATTATATAGTCGTCCGCCCCGCCGTCGAGCGCCGCCACCTTTTCCCGTTCATGTGTCCGGGCCGACACTACTATGACGGGAGAGGCGTAAAATTCGCGCACTGCGCGTATCACTTCCATTCCATCCATATCAGGCAGCCCCAAATCAAGGATGATAACATCCGGGTTATGCGATGCTACAAGAGACAGCGCCTCATGGCCTTTTTCGGCATGCACCACCTGATAGTCAGCAGATTTCAGCACCGATGTTATGAGGTTCGCGATGTTTGATTCGTCTTCAACGACAAGGATTAGCTGCTTCATGGTGTATTCTCTAACGGCAGAATGAAGCGGAAAAGGGCGCCCCCGCCGGGGTTGTTCATCGCCTCCATATTTCCGCCGTGAGCCTTTACTATAGACATGCATATTGAGAGCCCCAGCCCGGCGCCCCGCACGGAATCCGCACTTCTCCCCTCAAAAAGGTGCGGCAGATCCGCTTCCTCTATACCGCCTCCGTTGTCAAAAACCTCAAATACAGCGGAGTCGTTTTCCTCTTTCACGGCCAAACGTATTTCCGCACCGCTGCCGGAGTGCCTGGCGGCGTTATCCAGCAGATTTATAAGCACCTGGGCGATAAGCGTACCATCCATAGGCACCATTAGCGGCTCCCGCGGCACGCGGGTTTTCATATTCAGGCCGGGAAATCTGCTTTTTATGCGGCTGACTGCTTCAGCCACAACCTCTTCCGCCGCCTCTACGGTTTTATGAACGCTGAACTGCCCGCCCCCGGTGCGGGTAACCGACAGAAGATTTTCCACCATGTGCAGCAGCCACTGCGAATCTTCCTTAATACCCGCCACCAGCGTCTTCATCTCCTTTTTATCCAGCCGGTCACCGGTGTCCAGAATAGCGGAGCTGGCACCCACTATGCCAGTGAGAGGGGTACGCAGGTCGTGGGATACGGCGCGGAGCAGGTCGCCTCGTATTTTTTCTTTTTCGGCGTCCACTGATGCCTGCCTCTGTTCGTCCGACAGGCGCTGGCGCTCCAGCGCCATAGCCGCAAGAGAGCCCGCTATCTGCAAAAATACCCTGTCTTTATGCTCCGGCCAGCCGGCTCCTCCTCCGGCCAGCCCCATAACGCCCAAAACCCTTCCCTGCGCGATGAACGGCATGTAATACCCAACGGCTCCCGCCAGGGTGCCTGTGCCGGAGCCGGCATGTTTGCCGTTCATGAACACCCAGTGCGCCACGGCCCGTTCGTTCGGGGAAAGCAGAATAGGTTCCGTTCCGGATGAAACAGGAAGTTCCTCCGCAGGATTCCCCGTATACAGAACCGCCGGTCTTTCAAATATATTAGATATGTAGCCGTTTACCAGTTCCGCTATCGCCCGCACACCGTGGGTGATTAGCAGCTTTCTGTTGATCTCGTACATAACCTCCGTGCGGTGTTCCCGTTCCACGGCAGATTTTGCCTGCTCTTTAACACGCCCGGTCAGCGCGCTGGTAATAAGGGCAACCGCCAGCATGATGGCAAAAGTGACCGGGTGATCCGGACGAATTACATTGAAAGTAAAACGCGGCTCTGTGAAAAAGAAGTTGAACAGAAGCACGCTCAGAAGAGAGGCAAGCGCTCCGTACATGTAGCCTGTGGTGACTCTCGATACTATAACTACGGAAAGGATATATACTAAAATTGCGCTCTGATCGCCGATGCCGAGATGGCGCAGCACTGTGGAAACCACGGTAGCCAGTGCCAGCGCCGCCGCCGTTATGAGCGTATCCCTCCATGAAAAAGAAACCACTCTGCCGGGGGCGCGTTGTTTTTTCCCGGCTGCTTCCGGCATGGGTGAGCCGCCGGAGATTATATGTATTTCGATATTCCCGAGCATGCCTATAAGCCTGTCCGCGAAATCTCCACGAAAAAAGTCCAGAATCGATTTTTTCTTTATACCGATTACTATGTCGGTTATTCCGGCCATAGCGGCATATTCCGCCACCGCGGCCGCGCTGTCTTCTCCGTAGAGGGTAACTATTTCGCCTCCCAGGCGTTCCGCCATCTCAAGGTGCCCGTGCAGTGTTTGTTTATGAGCCTCTCCGACGTATTTGGTATCGGAAGTTTCTACATGCAGCACCGTCCACGGCGCGTGCAGAGCTTCCGCCATACGCGCCGTCCAGAGTATACATTTTGCCGCGGAAGGGGCGCTTGAAATACATACCAGCAGCTTTGTACCGGGCTGACGGGTTGCGGAGCCGGCAGAGACAGGCGTATCGTGGCCGATCCGGTCGGCAGTTTTCCGCATTGATACTTCTCTGAGGGCGCGCAGATTATCAGTGGTAAAAAATCGTTTCATCGCAGCCGCGGCGCGCTCGGGGCTGTATATCTTTCCGTCCGCAAAGCGCTTGAGCAGTTCGTCCGGCCCTATGTCCACAAGTTTCACATCCGCGTAGTCGAATATATAGTCGGGCACCGTTTCCCGCACGTAAACGCCGGTAATATCCTGCACCACATCGTTTAGACTCTCCATATGCTGCACATTCAGGGTGGTGTAGACGTCTATCCCGGCCTTCATGAGCTCTTCCACATCCTGGTAGCGTTTTTTATTGCGCATGCCGGGCGGGTTGGTATGCGCCAGTTCGTCCACCAGAATCAACTCCGGTTTCCGGGCCAGTGCGGCGTCCAGATCGAACTCTTTCAGGCTTATATTTTTATAGGGTACGGCGAGAGGAGGCAGAAGAGGCAGCCCCTCCATCAGTTGCATAGTTTCCGGGCGGGTGTGGGGTTCTATATAGCCCACCAGCAGATCGACGCCGTTTTCATACTGACGGCGCGCCTCATCCAGCATGGAGTAGGTTTTGCCCACCCCCGCAGCGTAGCCGAAAAAGATCCGTAATTTCCCGGTTTTCCGGTCGTTACTTTTTATCGCGTCCAGTAAAGCATCCGGATTGGGGCGTTGATCGTCCATAGTTCACCCTATCAATTAATATCCTCACCTTAAAGCAGGCCGTCAAGCGCCAAATTTACCCTGAGCACGTTTACCGACGGTTCCCCCCAGAAACCTAAAAGACGGCCGCTCGTGTATTTATTTATAATACCGCGCACCTCGTCTTCACTGATATTGCGGGCGTGCGCTATGCGTGCCGCCTGAAATTCAGCCGCTTCCGGCGATATATCGGGGTCTATACCACTGCCGGAACCTGTTAAAAGATCGGCAGGAATTGAGGCTGAGTTGCCGGGATCGAACGCCCGCCACCATTTTATCCGCGTTTCGACATTTTCGCGATATTTTTCACCATAGGGGGAGAGGTTCGATACCCCCATCGGCCTGCCTACAAGGTATTCCGGCCTGGTGAACCCCTGCCCGATAAGGGTGCTGCCCACGGCTTTTTTCGTACCGTCTTCCAGAGTCACTGTTATTATGCTGCCGTCCGCTTTTCCGGGGAAGATTAGCTGCGCTATCCCCGTTACAGCCCCGGTGTATATAACCCCGCAGAACACGGTCATCACTAATAAGCAGAGCAAAGCCGGGCGGATGATATTTTTAACCATTTCCATAATATCCCCCTTAAATAAAATGACCAAGGCACAGATCTATAAGTTTGATCGCGATGAACGGTGTCACGAAACCGCCAAGTCCATAGATGAGCAGATTTCTGCGGAGCAGTTTACCCGCGGGGGCCTCCTTGTAGCGCACCCCTTTGAGGGAAAGGGGTATCAGGGCGACTATTATCAGCGCGTTGTATACCACCGCCGACAAAATTGCGCTCTCCGGGCTGTGCAGTCCCATAACGTTCAACGATATAAGCTGCGGATATATGCCGAAGAATATAACCGGTATAATGGCGAAATATTTTGCAACGTCATTAGTCACGCTGAAGGTGGTGAGGGCGCCCCTGGTCATAAGAAGTTGTTTTCCTATGCGCACGATGTCGATCAGCTTGGTGGGGCTTGAATCCAAATCCACCATATTCCCCGCCTCTTTGGCAGCCTGGGTGCCTGTATTCATAGCAACCGCCACGTCAGCCTGTGCCAGCGCCGGGGCATCGTTGGTGCCGTCCCCCGTCATGGCCACCATATGCCCTTTAGACTGGTAATCGCGTATAAGAGCAAGTTTGGTTTCCGGTGTGGCTTCCGCCAGGAAATCGTCCACCCCCGCTTCGGCGGCTATGGCGGCAGCGGTGACAGGATTGTCACCCGTGATCATCACGGTTTTGATCCCCATCCCCCGCAGATCTTTGAACCTTTCCTTCACGCCCTTCTTCACTATATCTTTCAGATGCACCACGCCCAAAACCTCGCCATTCTTCGCCACCACCAGAGGGGTTCCCCCCTGGGAGGCTACTTTGGTCACTATTTTATCGCATACCACAGGGTAAGCGCCCCCCGCTGCTTCCACGAACGCTTTAACGGCATCCGCCGCCCCCTTGCGAATGCGGTTTTCGGCGTAATCTATCCCGCTCATCCGCGTTTTGGCGCTGAAAGGTATGAAAGTCGCCCCCAGTCTGGAAAGATCCCGGCCGCGGATATTGAACAGTTTTTTAGCCAACACCGCTATACTGCGTCCTTCAGCAGTTTCGTCGGCTATGGAGGCAAGCTGCGCGGCGTCCGCCAGATCCTTTTCCTCCACCCCGCGCACCGGCAGAAACTCGCTCGCCTGCCTGTTCCCCAGCGTGATTGTGCCGGTTTTATCCAACAGCAAGACGTCCACGTCACCCGCGGCCTCAATGGCCCGCCCGCTCATGGCGAGTACATTAGCGCGGTTCAGGCGGCTCATCCCCGCGATTCCTATGGATGAAAGCAGCGCGCCGATGGTGGTGGGTGCGAGGCAGACCAGCAGAGAAATAACATTGGCCACCGATATGGCGGAGCCAGCCCCCGCCTGTCTGGCGGAGAAACCGGTGAACGGCAGCAGTGTCACCGTGACCACTAAAAATATAAAGGTCAGCGCCACGAGGAATATCTGGAGGGCGATCTCGTTGGGCGTTTTCTTGCGGGACGCCCCCTCTACCATGGCAATCATCTTATCCAGGAAGCTTTCCCCCGCTTCCGACGTCACTTTTATCACGAGCCAGTCGGAGATCACCATTGTGCCTCCGGTCACAGCGCTACGGTCACCGCCGGATTCGCGGATGACGGGGGCTGACTCTCCCGTGACGGCGCTTTCGTCCACCGACGCCGCCCCCTCTATGACATCGCCGTCCATCGGAATCTGCTCCCCCGCCTCCACGAACACCACCTCACCCCGCCTGAGGGAGGCGGAGCCGGTGAGTGTGAAATCAGCATGGTTTGCCGGGTCTTTTAGTTTTTTGGCCTGCACGTCCTTCCGCGCTCGCCGCAGGCTGTCAGCCTGGGCTTTCCCCCGGCCTTCAGCCACAGCTTCGGCAAAGTTGGCGAAGAGCACTGTGAACCAGAGCGTCACTGACACCGCCAGCACATAGCCCGCATTTTCCCCGCACACCCCCGTCAATGATAATACAGTGAGTATGGTTGTTGTGATTGCCCCGGCATAAACCACAGCCATTACGGGGTTTTTTATCTGGGTTCGGGGCGCCAGCTTGATGAAGCTCTGCCTTACCGCACCTGCCCATATATGCCTATTGCCATTTTTTCCCATATTTCACTTCCTTATTTGACCGCTTCCGCTATAGGCCCCAGTGCCAGCGCCGGGAGAAAGCTCAGAGAGGCCACAAGCAGCACGGTCCCTATCAGCACTCCGATAAACAATCCGCTCGTTGTGGATAATGTGCCGTCGCCGGGTGCGGTATTTTTTTTGCGGGCGAGGTTCCCCGCCAGCAGTATCACCGCCGTTATCGGCACAAAGCGGACTATAAGCATAATCAGTCCCCCGGTGATATTTGTGAACGGCGTATTCCCGTTGAACCCGGCGAAAGCGCTTCCGTTGTTGCTCCCCATCGACACAAAGGCGTAAAGGATTTCCGAGAAACCGTGCGGGCCCGGGTTTGTGAGCCACGACGTGGCGGCAGGAATCATAACGGCAACTGCGGTACCCACGAGGGCGACAAGGGGCGGAGTCAGGACGATCAGACATACCATCTTCATGTCGTATGGTTCGATCTTTTTGGAGATATATTCCGGCGTGCGCCCCACCATCAGACCGCTGATGAAGACTGCCAACAGCACAAAGCCCACCATGCCGTAAAGCCCGCTGCCCGCGCCGCCGAAGATAACCTCTCCAAGCTGCATGAGGAAGAGCGGAACAAGCCCCCCCAGCGGAGTGAAGCTGTCGAGCATGGCGTTTACAGAACCGTTTGATGCGGCGGTGGTCACGGCCGCCCACAGGGCCGATGTACCCACTCCGTGGATAACCTCTTTCCCTTCCATGCTGCCTGCCTGCGCCATGCCACTGAAAGCCGGCGCGGTACATACTTCGGCGGCTATCGTGGCACCTGCCGCAATAACGAAAACCAACAACATAGCGATATAAATAGTTCTTCCCTCTTTCATTCGCCCCACGGCCCTGCCGAAAGTCACACAGAGCGCGGCGGGTATGAGAAGGATAGATATCATTTCCAACAGATTGGAGAGCGACGTGGGGTTTTCCAGCGGGTGCGCCGAGTTCGCGCCGAAGAAGCCACCGCCGTTGGTACCGAGCTGCTTTATGGCTATCTGGCTCGCAGCCGGGCCTACGGGTACCTTGGCTTCAACACCTTTTTCAAGAGTTATCACGGTGTGGTAAGAACCGAGACTCTGCACCACCCCCTGTGACACAAGCACTATGGCCAGCACCAGCGACAGCGGGATAAACACATAAAGGATTACCCTTGTTATATCTTTCCAGAAATTACCGAGAGTGTCCTTCTGCTTCAATATAAAACCACGGATCAGCACGAAAAGCACCGCGCAGCCCACGGCGGGAGTTACAAAGTTCTGCACCGTCAGTCCCAGCGCCTGCGTGAGATAGGAAAGGGTGTTCTCTCCGGAATATGCCTGCCAGTTGGTGTTTGACACAAAGCTGGCACTGGTATTAAAGGCAAGACCGGCGTTTACTCCACCGAACTTTTCCGGATTGAAAGGCAAAATGCCCTGCAAAAGTTGCAAAAGAAAAAGAAATAAGAGGCTTACCGCGCTGAAGGCTGAGAGAGAGAAGAGGTACCGTTTCGCGGTCATCTCTTCTTCCGGACGAACCCCCATCATTTTATAAATGACTTTTTCCACCGGGGCAAGTGCCGGGGACAGGAAAACCCGCTGCCCGTCCATCACTTTAAAAATATAGAGGCCCAGTGGGATCGACAGTGTGACCAGCAGGACGATAAAGAAAACTGCCTGCAATATTTCGGTATTCATTTGACCCTCCTCATGTCTGTTCCTTATATAAATATAGCAAAGCTGATATCAGGATGGTGTCAATATGTGCGGGTTTTGTGTAAAGAAAGCGTTAAGAAAGTTTTATTTATCCATAAAACCGTTCAGGAGTTCGAAAAAACAAGACGGCAATGCTCTTCACCGTAAACAACGTGGAATTTTTGAATACGTTAATCTGAGCACCAGAAAGTTTAAGCAACAGCCAGAGCCATGGGCGCACGGATTGTCCCACATATGTGTGGAGGATCCCGGTATAGCGGGAACAGTCAAACGCATCGTGGGGAAAGGCGGCAAACAAGTCAGTAAGATTTGGGATATAATCCGCGATTCAAAATACCCCTATCAGATATACTATACGCAGAACCCGTGGGGTCACTTTATAGAGATCTGCACCCGGCAGGCGGAACAGTTGACGGCACAAATTATTGAATGCATATAACACGGCGGATGATGTATCCGCCTATTTTACAGACTCAGATATATTTACATCTTTTTCAAAATAAGTGTTACTTCATCTACCAGATCTGAAATAAGTTCCCGGGTGATCGTTTCGTTTGTATAATCTTCCGTGGATGAGTATGAGCAAAGCTGTTTCAGATCTTCTATCGCTTTGTAAATATGCTCCAGGTTGCCCTGAGCTTCGGCAGTTATGGCCGCGATCTGGTGAAACTCTTTTTCTTCGCTGGCCGGTGTCGCCAGCAGTTTTTTCAGGGTCGGCGCGGTATGTTTCATTTTTTCACCTCAGGTACTACAGTAGCAATCCGCATGCCATGAAACTCAGGAAAAAAATACCGTTCCTTGAACCCTCTCCTTGGGGAGGGTTTGGGAGGGGTGGTTTTTCGGCCGGCCTAATCCGGCCGTCTCGAGCAGCCCCATGGACGGGGCCGCGCGCTCCAAGGAGGGAGCGCAACCGCCGCAGGGATGCGCACTGGGGATATCTCAGGAGTTCATCAGCCTTCGCCCCGCCTTAGAGTATTCTAACTTTGAAATGCTCTACGTTATCCATTTTTTAGACAAATACCGCCTGCCAGATAAAAACGACTGGCAAACAAAGGTCGCGTTCATCGACCACCAGATAGCGGCGGCGCCGAACCCCAGCACTATGCCGAAAATATATGCCACCGGCATACGCACCACCCAAAGGCTGAACAGTGTATAACGCATCAGCGGCCGGGTATCCCCCGCTCCGTTCAGTGCTCCGCTGAACATGAGGTTTGCCGCCATGAACGGTTCTGAAAGCATCACAATATGCAGATACCGTATTATCTCGCTCATAACCACCGGATCTATCTCCCCGGATTCGCCCTTCGCTCCTAAAAGATTCGCTATCGGCCCGGCGAAAGTGATCACAATGACCGTAAGCACTATTATAAGGCTGACACCGGCTACCGCCGTGACAAGCCCCATGGAAAATGCATCGTCCGGCTTCTTTTCTCCGAGCAGATTGCCCACCAGCACGGCGTTTGCCATATTGAAAGCGAAGGCGGGCATATAGATCATTGATTCTATCCGCAATCCTGCCGTCATGGCGGCCATCGTCTCAACACTGTTGACCGGAAGCATCCCCACAATGGTAAAAAGCGCCATGGATGAAAGCTGCCAACTGAACGACACTATTCCGCTGGGCCAGCTTATGCCGAATATTTTTTTGGCGACGCTTTTGGAAAACTTCTTCTCGCCTTTCATAAGGCGGCGGACAGGCACTAAAAGGACAAAGAAAGCCAGTATCCAGCATAAAGCCGTGGAAAGCGGTATCCCTATGTAGCCCAGGGGTGTGTAAAACACGAAAATTATATTCAGTAAAATATTGAGGACGGACACGCATACCAGCACTTTCATCGAAATGCGTATCATCCTGCACGCACGCAGAATACCGTTGAAATGCGCCACACTCAGATGGAAGAAAAGACCTATGCAGTAAACGCGAATAAATGTGATCGTTTTGGCCTTCACACCGGGGTCTATATCCAGCATGGATATGAGGGCGGGGGCGGCAGTGACGGCGATAACAGTAACAGCCAGAGACGAGGCTGCGGCAAACAGTACGGCGGTGTAGACAGCCGACGCCAGCTCCTTTTCCTTTTCATATCCGGCGTATACCCTTGAAACAACGGCGATAGTGCCCACCGTGACCGCTGTAATCACAACAGTGAGTATATAATATGTCTGGTTGGCCATCCCTATGGCGGCCTGCGTCTCTTTGCCCAGCACCCCGGCGATGAGGATATCGGTCATGTTCATACAGAAATCGAACACCATTATCACGATCATCGGCCAGGTAAGCCACCAGATCTCTTTAAGGAAATCCCGGTATTTGGGGTTTGTGAAAATCGACTTAACAAAAGAACTTTTTTGATTTATAGTCATTGTAAGGAGATCTCTGTGGCATATTACGATTTAGCCGTACTGTTTTATATATTGTCATTTTTGCTGCTGCTTATTAACTTCTATTTTAATAAGCCGATATTGCAAACTTTGCAAACGTTATTTACAAGTATAGCCATCCTCGCCAACGTTGCGCAGATTCTGATACAGTGGCAGCAGATGAGCAGCCTTCCGGTGTATACGCTGCAGGATCTTCTGATGCTTGTGTCGCTATCGCTTGCGATAGTGTATCTGCTGATCAACCTGCGATACAAACGCCCTTACGTGGGTTTTTCCCTGCTGCCGATGATAATAGCCGCCGGGCTGGTGTCGCTATTTCTCACGCCGGAGCCGGTGCATTCTCAGGCGCTGGCCAGCATGTGGCTGTTTGTGCATATTCCGCTGACGGTTATCGGGACAGCCTTTTTCCTGACGGCATTTGCGGCAGGGTTGATGTATTTTATACTTGAGAGAAAGCTTAAAGAGAAAAAGTTCGGCCGGATATTCGACAGATTCCCGCCGCTGGCGGTGATAGATGCGCTTAACAGCGCCGCGCTGCACCTGGGGTTCGCCTTTTACACGGCAGGGCTTCTGGCGGCGGCAGCCTGGATGCGTTTTAAATTTCATGAAACCATGGGCGGAATTACAATCAGCGACGCTTTCGGCGACAGCCTGGCGAACAAGATAATATTGGCCTGCGCGGCGTGGATTGTGGCGGCAGTGATACTGCTTATCAAGCATGTGCGCGGTATGAGCGCGCGGCAGACAGCGTTTGCCTCCGTGGTAGGCTTTGCCGCCATAATTTTAACATATACGGGTGTTGTCTTATTTATAATGCGATGAGGATTGCTCCCTTAGGAACGAGGAATTATTAATGCAGTTTTCCGTGCTGGGCCTTAACCATAACAGCGCGCCGGTGGCAGTCCGCGAAAAGATGTCCGTATCGCTGGACGCCATGGCGAAAATGTACGATAAAATCATTTCCGGGGGGGGCGTCAGCGAAGCAATCGTGCTCTCCACCTGCAACCGGATCGAGTATTACATGGTCACCAAAGACAGGTACGAGACGGCGGATATCCTTTATACGACGGCAATAAATTGTGAAGTGGGCGTGTCGCTCCTGCGCAAGCATTCATATATTTACAGCGGCACGGAGGCGATAAAACACCTCGTTATGGTGGCGTCGGGGGTAGACAGCCTCGTACTGGGCGAGCCGCAGATCTTCGGGCAGGTGAAAGACGCCTTCCGCTATGCCAGAGACAACGGAGCCATCAAGGGATACCTGAACCGGCTGGAACAGTTCGTCCTCAATGCAACCAAGAAGGTGCGCACCGATACCGGGATCTCCGAAAACGCCGTGTCCGTGAGCTATGCCGCGGTGGATCTCGCCAAAAAGATATTCGGCACCCTCGAAAGCAAAAAGGCGCTGATCATAGGCGCGGGGGAGATGTGCGAACTCGCCGCCGAGCACCTCACCGGGGCGGGGATAGGGCATATTACCGTCACGAACCGCACCTACAGCCGCGCGGAAGATTTGGCGCGGAAATTTTACGGCTCAGCGGTGGAATTTACAAAGTTCTCCGATATTCTACATGAGGCGGATATAGTTATCAGCTCCACGGGCGCGCCCACCGCGGTGGTCACGGCGGATATGGTTTCCGCCGCCATGAAAAAGCGAAAACGGTCGCCTATGTTCTTTATCGACATAGCAGTCCCCAGGGATATAGATCCCGCCGTGGGCGATATCGAAAACGTTTACGTATACGACATCGACGACCTCAAACACGTGGTGGAAGCGAATCGCCGGGAGCGGGAAAACAAAGCCGTGCAGGCACGGGAGATGATCACCGGCGCGGTGATGCGCTTTGAAAAGAGTATGGAGTCGCTTTCCGTGAGCCCTCTCGTAGTTGAATTGCGCTCCAGAGCTAATTCGGCCTTTAAAGAAGAGCTGGAACGCTACTGTCGCAAAAATAAGATCGACGACCCAGCGGAGATAGAGCGGCTCAATTATATGGCGGACAGCGCCGTCAATAAGATGATGCACATACCCACAAGAAATCTTAAAGATTTCGCGGCGGACGGGAAAAAATACACCCTTGCTGAAGCCGTCGCCCTGATTTTTGACTTAAAATAAAAAACCGGAGATTCATGCAGCATGACAGTGACTATAGCCACAAGAGGCTCCGAGCTCGCGCTCTGGCAGGCAAATCATATCAAGGAACTTATTGAGCGGGAACACCGTGGCACACAGGTTCTCCTGAACATAATCAAAACCACCGGCGACAAGATACTGGACGTCCCCTTGGCCAGGATCGGCGGTAAGGGGCTGTTCGTGAAAGAGATAGAGGAGGCGTTACTCGCCGGGGAGGCGGATATCGCCGTGCACAGCATGAAAGACGTGCCTGTGGTGCTGCCGCCGGAGCTGGAACTGTATATCAACCCCAAGGGAGAAGAGCCTAACGATGCTTTCCTCTCGGTGCAATACAACAACATCAGCGACCTCCCGCATGGCGCGGTTGTGGGTACTTCATCCCTGCGGCGTAAACTCCAGCTTATTAGGCTCCGGCCGGATCTGGAGATAAAAGATCTGCGGGGCAACGTCAACACCCGCATCAGAAAGCTCACCGAAGGGGTCTACGATGCGATAATCCTGGCTAAAGCCGGATTGAAAAGGCTCGGGCTGACAGAGCATCTCAAAGAAACCCTTCCGCTGGACATAATGCTTCCCGCCGTCTGTCAGGGGGTATTGGGCATAGAGGTGCGCAAAGACGATACTGCCACCAAAAAACTTATAGATTTCCTGCGGGATGAGGATACCGCTGTTAAGGTGGCGGCGGAGAGAGCATTCCTCCAAACCCTTGAAGGGGGTTGTCAAGCGCCGATAGCCTGCCATGCAACCCTTTCTCTGGGTACTCTTCATATACATGGCTACCTGTCAAGCCTTGACGGGAAAGAGATATATAAAGAAACCATATCCGGGAAAACAGAGGATGCCGCCGGGCTCGGCACGGCGCTGGCCAGGAAGATTCTGGACACAGGCGGCGCCAAGATACTGCGGGAAATATATAAAACTGAATGAATGTGCTTATCACCCGCGCGGCTGAACAGCTCGCAGAAACGGTAAATATTTTTTCCTCATGCGGCCTCAGGCCTTACTGCATGCCCATGATTCAGTCCATTGCTCTGGAGCCACCGTGTTTCATGTTTGACAGCTATGATTATTGCATCCTCACAAGCCCAACGGCGGTGAGGTTCTTTGCTCCATACGGCATCCCCGCCGCAAAATATGTAGCGATAGGTTCCGCCACGGCCGCGGCAGTCAAACAGATCCTGAAAGTATCTGATGAGGCAATAAGCGTTCCCGGCTCTGCATATATCACAGAGATCGAAAAGTTTTTCAGTGGTATGAAACTGGCGGATAAAAAAATTTTGGCCCCCGGCGGGCGCGAGCGGATAAAGGATGTCAGCGATCTTTTTACCGCCAAAGGCGCATATTTTGACGCCCCGGCACTTTACGAAACGGCCGCCGTGCGGTATAATAAGGGAACGGTTGAGACTGCCATAAAAAGATACCGTATAGATACGGTGACCTTTTTTTCCCCGTCGGCGGTGGGCGCGTTTTTTGGCCAAACGGCGCTGCCCGATAACATAATAACCGCCGCCATAGGCAGGACCACGGCGGAAAGCCTCTCTGCGATGGGCTATAAACCTTTATGCGGGAGTGAACAGACAGCGGAATCGCTGGCTAAAACTTTAAAGGAACTCGATCAGAGCGGCCAGTGATGCGGGCGCACTACTTCGTTGTTTTTTCGGGGGATCAATCCCCACATACCACGCAGTATGGTATGCTGCGAGGCTCGCCTGACGTGCCGTTTTTCCGCGCATTACGATGCGGTTAGGGCATAATATATAGCCCCTCTCCCCCTGCGGGGGAGAGATAATATTGATGATCAAAAATAAATAGAGGTGACAAATATGTTTCCCATATCACGTTCCCGCAGATTACGCGCAAATCCCACCATTCGACGCATGGTGCGCGAAAACAGCCTTTCCGTGGACGATCTCATATACCCGATCTTCGTATGCGAAGGTGTAAATGTGGAAAACCCTATCGGTTCCATGCCCGGCGTAAGCCAGCTCAGCGTGGATCTGGCGGTTAAAGAGTGCCTGGAAGCAGAAAAAATGGGGATCCCCGCCGTGCTCCTCTTTGGTATACCTTCCCATAAAGACGCTGTAGGCAGCGAAGCATACAACGACAACGGCGCCGTACAGCGCGCCATCCGCGAGATCAAAAAAAGCGCCCAAAACCTGCTTGTGGTGACCGATGTCTGCATGTGCGAATACACCGACCACGGTCACTGCGGCATAGTCAAAGACAACGACGTGGATAATGACGCCACGCTGAAACTTTTATGCAAAGAGGCTCTTTCCCACGCCAAAGCGGGGGCGGATATAGTTGCTCCCAGCGACATGATGGACGGGCGTATAATGACTATCCGGGAAACGCTCGATGAAAACGGTTTTGAGCATGTGCCCATCATGAGCTATTCCGTGAAATACGCATCCGCCTATTACGGCCCCTTCAGGGAAGCGGCGGAGTCGGCGCCGGCCTTCGGCGACCGCAAAACCTACCAGATGGATCCCGCTAACCGCCGGGAGGCTATCAAAGAGACACTTCAGGATATAGCGGAGGGGGCGGACATGCTGATGGTTAAACCGGCGCTTGCCTATCTGGATATCATCCGCGACGTCCGGGAGCTCACGGAGCTTCCCCTTGTGGCCTATAACGTGTCCGGTGAATATTCCATGATCATGGCCGCGGCGGAAAGGGGCTGGATTGACGGCGATAAAGTCCTGATGGAAAGTCTGCTCGCCATGAAGCGCGCCGGTGCGGATATGATTATAACCTATGCCGCCAAGCACGCCGCTCGCCTCTTGGGGCGCTGAGATGCGGCAGCTCTCGCATCCAGCCTACAGGTGGCGCCATAAGGAGCTGACAAGGGTCATGCTCCCGGAAAATATTAACAATGTGCAGCTTCTGGGCCTTGATGAACAGCGGGAACTGATAAACAGGAATATCACCCTTTTTCTCAATGGCGAACCGGCGCTGAATATACTTCTCTGGGGAGAGAAGGGGGGCGGCAAGTCCACACTGGTGCGCCTTCTGGCGAGGGATTATGCCGCCGAAGGTTTACGGATAATCGAATTCTGCGATGCCGATTATTACAGCATATATACCCTTTACGGCCTGATCCGCACACACCCGGACCTCTTTTTCCTCCTGTATTTCGATGATGTGTCGTTCGACAACGACGACGAACGGTACCGCAATTTCAAGTCGATCGTGGAGGGCGGGCTGGAGGAGCGCCCCCGGAACGCTCTTTTTATCGCCACTTCGAACCGCCGCCACCTTATCGCTGAAAGTGCGCAGGATACGCAGGATATATATAACAGGGACGATCAGAACGAGCAATCCTCCCTTTTCGCCAGGTTCGGCCTGGCGGTTGGTTTCTACCCGCTTGCGCAGGATCTGTATCTTGAAATAGCGGGCTACTATCTGGGGGCCGGTAA